>NZ_SSOH01000079.1:0-66114 GCF_029873155.1 Pseudomonas sp. BN515
GGGTACAGACCGGATAGATCCTTTACAGGTTGGACCGGACACATCCTTTACAGGTAATTCGCATGGCAGGAGGTAGCTGCCATGCCCTGGAAAAGAGTGTCGCCCATGGACCAACGTATCGAGCTGATCCACGCCTGGAGCAGCGGTGACTACAGCAAGAGCGAGCTGGCGCGCAGCTATGGCATCAGCCGGCCGACGCTCGACAAGTGGCTGCAGCGCTATGCGGAACACGGTGAGGCTGGCCTTCTGGAGCAGTCCCGGCGACCGCTCAGCAGCCCGCAACAGACCGCGACGGCGCTGATTGAGCGGTTGATCGAAGAGAAGCTGCGGCATCTGGATTGGGGGCCGAAGAAGCTGCTGGTGCGTCTGCGCAAGCAGGATCCGGAATTGCCCTGGCCAGCCCCTAGCACAGCGGGAGAATGGTTGAAACGGGCAGGGTTGGTGCAGTCGCGCCGACGTCCGCGGAGCACCCCGGCGTCCGTCACGCCCTTGCGCGCCGGCCTGCAGCCTAACCACGTCTGGTGTGCTGATTTCAAGGGGCAGTTTCGGACCGGGGATGGTCGCTGGTGCTATCCCTTGACCCTGACCGATCAGGCCAGCCGGTATCTGCTGTGCTGCCGGGGCTTGCCGCGTCCCGGCGGCGGGCTGAGTCGACCCTGGTTCGAGTGGGCCTTCCGCGAATACGGCCTGCCGGAGGCTATCCGCACGGACAACGGCAGCCCGTTCGCCTCGGTGGGCGTGGGCGGTCTCTCGCGCTTGGCGGTGTGGTGGATTCACCTGGGTATTCACCCGGAGCGCATCGCGCCGGGCCGTCCCGATCAGAATGGCCGACACGAGCGGATGCACCGCAGCCTGAAAGCGGCCGTCCTGAAGCCCCCCGCTCCCAATCTGGCCCAGCAGCAGATGGCGTTTGAACGGTTCCGCCAGGAGTTCAACACCATACGGCCGCATGAAGGACTCGGGATGGCGGTCCCGGCCGAGCGCTATGGGCCCTCGCCGCGCCCCTATCCGGCCCGTCTACCGGCGATCGAGTACCCGACAGGGCTGCAACTCCGGCGGGTGCACAGCAACGGTTGCATCAAGTGGCAAGGGCGCTCGGTGTTTCTGTCCGAGGCCCTGATCGACGAGTGGGTCGCGCTACGCGAAGTCGAGACGGATGTGTGGGAGCTGCGCTTCGGCCAGTATCCCTTAGGCCGGCTTGGACCTGGCTCCTCCCAGGTCCAACGCCTATCGGTGTAAAGGATGTCCCCGGTTCAATATGTAAAGGATGTCTGGCTCTACAGTGAGGGCAGTTAAAGGCTTGCACGGTGCCCCGCCACCTCGCGAATAAATTCGCTCCCCCCAAGGCAGGACTGCGTCCTGCTTGGCGATTGAAATCGCCCCCACAGGACTGTGCCAAAGGTGATCCGGGAGTCACCCCTCGCCCTCTGGGAGAGGGGCCGGGGCGGGCCGCGTTCGGATGAGGGTTGCAAATGGTTGGCACGGTGCCTTGCCATTTCGCGAATAAATTCGCCCCCCCAGGGCAGGACTGCGTCCTGCTTGGCGATTGAAATCGCCCCCACAGGACTGTGCCAATCGTGTCCCTTACTCCTCCGCCTTCACCTGATGATCGCGACGCCAGGCCGCCGGAGCGGTGCCGAACTGGGTGGTGAACCAGCGGGTGAAGGAGCTGGGTACCGAATAGCCCAGCAGGTCGGCGATGCGGGAGAGGGAATAGCGGGGATTCTCCATGTAGCGCAGGACCAGGTCGCGGCGCACCTCGTTGATCAGGTCGGAGAAGGTCATTTCGCTTTCTTCCAGGCGCCGCTGCAGGGTGCGCACGTTCATCCCGAGGGATTGGGCGATCTGCTCGATGGTGGCGCGGCCCATGGGCAGCAGCAGGTAGATGGCCTTGCGCACGTCGTTCAGGGTCGACTGCTGGGCAGCGCCGGGCAGGGACTCCACCAGGCGCCGCGCATGCCGGGCCATGGCCGGGTCGGCCAGGGGGTTGGCCTTGTCCAGGTCAGCGGCCTGGCAAACGATGCCATTGAACTCGCTACCGAATTCCACCTTGCAGCCGAACACCCGCCGATGCAGTTGCAGGTCGGGCGGCGCGTCGTGGGAGAAGTTCACTGCCAGCGGACGCCAGCCCGAGCCGAGGAGGGCGCTGCACATGCGGAACAGCACGCCGATGGCCAGCTCGATGCCCTGGCGCACGGCCACCGGCGGGTCGGTGATGATCTCTTCCCGCAGCACCACCGTCTTGCCCACCTCGTCCACGAACAGCGCAAGGGATTCGTTGAGCAGGTGACGGTACTGGACGATTGTCTCCAGCGCGTCGCGCAGTGTCGGCTGGTGCGACAGCAGCAGGCTGATGGCACCGAAGTCCGAAAGCTGGCGGGACTCGGCCATGCGCAGGCCGAAGGTGAGGCACCCACTGATGCGGGCGGAGTCTTCCAGGAGAGTAGCGGCCGCCGAGGTGGGCAGGCGTTGGTCGGGGTTTTCTATCAGTGCCTGGCTGAGGCCAGCCTGGCGCAGCATCTGTTGCGGGTTGAGACCGAGGTGTTGGGCCACTTCCATGTAGTTGGTAAGGGCCGCCGCGCGAACCATTGGGGTCATGTCGATCGCCACGCTGTCGTTGTACCGGAGCCTGCCTGTAGGCATGCGCCGATTGTTCTTGTCAGATAAAGCGAAGTGAGTCTGTCGTCGCGGATAGTCTTTGAATTTGTCTTTCATGACAACGCCGGCATTTTTCCCTGTTCCGGCCAGATGGAAGTAAAGCTAATCCCTGGAATTTGGCCCAGGCCACGGACGGCGGGCATGGCCCTCGAACGAACCGTCAGGCGGGGCAAAATTGCGCTGTCATGAAATGCGAAGCACCTGACGTTCTATGCAAAGCGGCTACCCCCTTGCATCTCTACTGTTTGCATCACGAAGTTCCTTCCGCCGCGATGGCGATCCCATCAGACGCAACAGGTTAATGACGTGAACGACAACGACAAGAACAGCACAACCATCCTCATCGTCCCGGGCCTTCGGGACCATGTGCCGGAGCACTGGCAGACCCTGCTGGCAGAACAACTGCCCAAGGTCCGCAGCGTTCCGCCGCTGGAGCAGGACAAGCTGAGCCTGCCGGCACGGGTCGAGGCCATCCAGCGTGAGCTGGAGCAGATCGACGGCCCGGTGATCCTGGTGGCCCACAGCGCCGGCGCACTCATGGTGGTGCACTGGGCAGCCCGCTACAGCCGGCCGATCAAAGGCGCGCTGCTGGCGACCCCGCCGGATCTCGACGCCACCTGGCCCGAGAACTATCCGAGCCCGGCGTCCCTGCATGCCAATGGCTGGACCCCGTTGCCGCGCGAGCCGTTGCCGTTCCCCACCCTCGTTTGCGCCAGCGACGACGACCACCTCGCCAGTCTGGAAGCGGTACGCCGCATGGCCAGCGACTGGGAAAGCAGTCTCGTCGAACTGGGCAAAGTAGGGCACCTCAACCCGGCATCGGGTTACGGCGAATGGCCCTACGCTCATGAATTGATCCAGATGCTGGATCGCTGAAGCACAAATCAATCGAAGTCCGCCGGGGAGTCCGGCGAGATGGCGCGCAGCCAAGCAACCGGCTGCGCGCTGAAAAGCAAGGAGCACGGAAACGGTTGCGGTAGCCACTACAACAAGAAGCGGAGCCAACGCATGAACAACAAGAACAATCACAACCTCAACTTGCGCAGGTGCCTGCTCGCCTCGGCCATTGCTGCCGGATTGGGCGTGCCGGCCGTGGTGCAGGCCTTCGAGGTCAATACCGGGAATCCGGACTGGTCGGTTCGCTTCGACAATACCGTGAAGTACAACTACGGCGTTCGCACCGAGAGCGCGGACAAGCGCATGCTGGCCACGCCGAACAACAACGACGGCGACTACAACTTCCGCAAGGCTGGCACCAACATCACCAACCGCGTTGACCTGCTGACTGAGCTGGACGTGATCCACCAGGGCAACAAGGGTTTCCGCGTCAGTGCCGCCAGCTGGTACGACAAGGCCTACGACAACACCGGCTCCAACTCGAACCCGTTCGTCAACGGCAACGAGGCCTTCTCCCGCATTGCCGGCCAGCCCGGCACCAACAATGCGGTTCTGGGCAGCCCGCACCTTTCCAACTACGCCCAGCGCTATTACAGCGGCCCGTCCGGCGAAATCCTCGACGCCTTCGTGTTCTACAGCACTGAAGTTGGCGAAGAGTCGATGTTCAGCGTCAAGGCCGGCCAGCACAACGTGTACTGGGGCGAGACCATCCTCAACCCGGTGCATGGCATCAGCTACGGCCAGTCCGGCCTGGACCTGGCCAAGCTCGCCGCCGCGCCGGGCACCGAGGCCAAGGAACTGTTCGTTCCGCGTAACCAGGTTTCCGCGTCCTTCACCATCAACCCCGAGCTAACCGTTGCCGCCCAATACTTCCTGGACTGGGACGAAGCACGCCTGCCCGAGGCCGGCACCTACTACGGCAGCTCCGACCTGGTGGGCACCGGCGCCCAGTCCTTCATCCTCGGCCACACCGGCGGTCCGGGCCTGGCGGGTCCGAACGGCACCCTCACCAGCATCGCCCGTGGCCACGACATCACCCCGGACAAGCGCGGTGATTGGGGCCTGATGCTGAAGTGGTCGCCGGAGTGGCTGGACGGCACCCTTGGCGCCTACTACCGCAATACTGCGGAAATCCTGCCGCAGGCAGTGCTCGATGGTACCGGGCTGACGGCGCGCGGCGCGGGCGGTCCCATCGCCAACGTGCGCAACTCCATCAGCACCACCAACTACAAGTTCGCCTATGGCGACGACATCGACATCTTCGGCCTGAGCCTGTCGAAGGACGTCGGTGGCGTCAGCGTGGCCAGTGACCTGAACGTCCGCCACAACATGCCCCTGGCGAGCATCCCGGCCATTGTCAGCGCCTCCGGCCCCGGTGGCCTGGCCAATGGTCTCGGCCTGCTGCCGCCCCGCGTTCCGGGTACTGGCGTGGTCACAGACCTGCCGAGCAGCGGCGACAGCATGAGCGCCACCGGCGACACCCTGCACTGGACCGTCAACGGCCTGGTGACCATCGGTGACACGCCGCTGTTCGACTCGGCGTCTCTGCTGGGCGAGCTCTACTACAGCAACCTGCTGAAGCTCGATAGCAAGAACGAGGCGCTCTACAAGGGCAAGGACAGCTACCGCGGCATCGACAAGCCGACCCGCGACAACTGGGGCGTCGCGGTGAACTTCACCCCCACCTGGTACCAAGTGTTCCCGGGCGTGGACCTGTCCACACCGATGTCCGTCAACGTCGGCCTGGATGGCGTGTCCCCGGTCCAGGGCGGCGGCGCCGAAGACACCGGCACCTACTCGGTCGGCGTCGGCGCGGCCATCTACAACCAGTACTTCGTGGACCTGAAGTACGTGGACTCTTTCGGCGATGCCGAGAAGTGCACCAACGGAGCCACCGACGGCTCGACACCTAACGCATTGGACGCCACGCAGCGCTACACCTGCTTTGCCGGGGGGTACTCCTCCTTCTCCGGCGGCGGGGCTACCACGGAAGATCGTGGCGCGGTGTACCTGACTTTGAAGACCACCTTCTGACATTCCGCATAGCTCAAAAAATAGAGCAGGAGAACAACGAGATGAAATTCGTGAAAACTCTGATGGCGGCTTCCCTCGCGGTGGCCTTCGCTGGTTCCGTCCATGCCGCCGTTTCGCCCGCCGAAGCCGCAAAGCTGGGCAACAACCTGACCCTGGTAGGGGCCGAAAAAGCGGCCAGTGCCGATGGTTCGATTCCGGCCTACGACGGTGGCCTGACCACCGCTCCGGCTGGCTTCAAGGCCGGCGACAGCATGCGCCCCGATCCCTTCGCCAGCGAGAAGCCGGTGATGTCGATCGACGGCAAGAACGTCGACCAGTACAAGAACCTGCTCAGCGCCACTACCGTGGAACTGGCCAAGCGCTACCCGGACTTCCGCGTTGATGTCTACCCGACCCACCGTACCGTGGCCATGCCGCAGCCGGTGCTGGACAACGCAGTGAAGAACGCCACCGGCGCCAAGACCGGCAATGATGGTCTGGCTCTGGAAAACGTCCTGCCGGGCGTACCGTTCCCGATCCCGCAGTCGGGCGCCGAAGCCATGTGGAACCACCTGCTGCGTTACCAGGGTGTGACCATCAACTCCAAGTACGACTCCTGGAACGTTGACGCCGCGGGCGTGGCTACCCTGGCCACCACTGGCCAGGCCTTCATCAACTACCCGATCTACGAAGACCTGAACAAGCCCATCGCCAATACCGACGTGTATTACCAGATGAAGCTGTATTACTCGGGTCCGGCCCGCCGCGCCGGCGAGGCGATCATGCTCAAGGACGCCGCCAACGCCGTCGAGCAGCCGCGCCGCGCCTGGCAGTACCTGCCCGGCCAACGCCGCGTGAAGCTCGCGCCGAGCCTGGCTTACGACACCCCGAACCCGGGTACCGCCGGTGCCGGCACCTACGATGACGTGTTCGTCTTCAACGGCGCCCTGGACCGCTATGACTGGAAACTGGTTGGCAAGCAGGAGCTCATCGTTCCCTACAACACCTACAAGCTGACCTACGCCCAGGACCCGAAGGCCCTGACCACCGCCAACCACCTGTCACCTGACTACGTGCGCTGGGAGAAGCACCGCGTCTGGGTTGTGGAAGGCACGCTGAAGGCCGGTGCCCGTCACATCTACGCCAAGCGCCGCTTCTACCTGGATGAGGACAGCTGGGTCGCCCTGGCTTCCGACCAGTACGACGCCCGTGGGCAGATCTACCGTGGCTCCTTCGCCTTCCTCAGCCAGAGCTACGACAAGCAAGTACCGGACACCACCCCGTTCGTGATCTACGACCTGGTGGGTAACTCCTACAACATCAACGGCATCGTTGGCCCGTACGGCGGCATCCGTTATATCGACCCGCTGACCAAGGCTCAGTGGGCAGCAGAGTCCCTGGCTGGCGCCGGCATTCGCTAAGCCAGGTTGGTTGCCGCTCCCTTTGAGTGTGGGGGAGCGGCAACCGCTTTCTTTTTCAGAGGACAGTCCCGATGTTTTCTTTCAAGTTCATCGCCCTGGGCATGGCCCTCATGGCGGGTAATGCCCAAGCCGCTTCCCTGGTCGATGTGCTCGACCTGCCGGCACAGCGCAGCGAACTGGCGGTACGCAGCCCCCTGCTGGACCTGGCCCAGGCCGGTCAGCGGCTGGTTGCCGTAGGCCAGCGCGGCCATATCCTTTATTCCGACGATCAGGGCGGCACCTGGACCCAGGCCAGCGTTCCGGTCAGCTCCGATCTCAATGCCGTGCAGTTCCCCACGGCCAGCGATGGCTGGGCGGTAGGGCACGACGGCGTCGTGCTGCACAGCCGTGACGGCGGCGCCAGCTGGGAGAAACAGCTCGATGGCCGCCAGCTCGGCCGCCTGATGCAGGACTACTACGCCACCCAGCCCGACGCCGCGCAATGGCTCGACGAAGGCAAGCGCATCGAAACCGAAGGCGCCGACAAGCCCTTTCTCGATGTCTGGTTCAGTGATGCGCAAAACGGCTTCGTGGTCGGCGCATTCAACCTGATTTTCCGCACCCGCGACGGCGGCCAGAGCTGGCAGCCCTGGGCCGACCGCACTGACAACCCCTCCGGCTACCACCTCGCCGCCATTGCTGGCGAGGGCAAGCAGGTATTCATCGCCGGGGAACAAGGCCTGCTGCTGCGCCTCGACGACAGCGGCGAGCGCTTCCAGGCCCTGACGTCGCCCTACCAGGGCAGCTTCTTCGGGCTCAGCGTTCAGCCTGACGTCGTCCTGGCATACGGCCTGCGCGGCCACGCCTACCGTAGCGTCGATGGCGGTGCGAGCTGGAGCCAGGTCGAGACCGGGCTTAACGCCAGCATCACCGCGTCCGCTCGCGATGCGCGCGGCCAGATCTACCTGTTCGGCCAGACCGGCCAGGCCCTGGCCAGCACCGATCAGGGCAGCAGCTTCCATCACCTGGACATCGGCCAGCCGGTACCGGTCTACGGCGCCCTGGCGTCAACCGACAACGGCCTGCTGCTGGTGGGCGCGCGGGGCATTGCCCAGCGCACCGTGGCTACTGGAAAACAAGAATAAGAGCGAGGCGACCCCATCATGGGCGGCATTAAACAAACCGCGATGCCGGTAATCCGGGATCTGAAAGACTTCGATGCGCGAAGCGGCAACCTGCTCGAGCGCATGGTGTTCAACAACCGGCTGTCGTTCGTGGCCGGCATCCTCCTGGTGACCCTGCTGCTGGGCTACATGGCCATTACCCGCCTGGAGCTCAAGCCCAGTTTCGAGAAGATGATTCCCCAGGGGCATCCGTACATCCAGAACTTCCTGGACAACCGCAAGGCCCTGCGCGGGCTGGGCAACAGCGTGCGGGTCGTGGTGGAGAACACCCAGGGCGACATTTTCGACCCGGCTTACCTCGATGCCCTGAAAAAGGTGCACGACGAGCTGTTCCTCACCCCCGGCGTCGACCGCGCCTGGATGAAGTCCCTCTGGGCGCCCGGCGTGCGCTGGACCGAAGTGACCGAGGAAGGCTTCCAGGGCGGCCCGGTCATGCCTGATGGCTACGACGGCTCGCCAGCCAGCATCGAGCAGCTGCGGCAGAACATCGCCCGCGCCGGCATCGTCGGCAGCCTGGTGGCCAACGATTTCAAATCCACCATGCTGGTGGTTCCGCTGCTGGACCAGGCCACTGCTGGCGGCCAAGGCGTGGACTACCACCAGTTCTCCCGCACCCTGGAAGACAAGTTCCGCCTGCGCTTCGAATACGCCGGCGATACCAGGGCCCAGGCTTCGGGCGAAGAAGGGCAGGGCGCGATCAAGATCCGCGTCATCGGCTTCGCCAAGCTGGTGGGTGACCTGATCGACGGCCTGATGCGCGTCATGGCCTTCTTCGGCCTGGCCGTGGTCACTGCCTTCTTCATCATCCTGGCCTACACCCGCTGCCTGCGCAGCAGCCTGCTGGTGATCGTCTGCTCGCTGCTGGCGGTGGTCTGGCAGCTCGGCATCGTCGCCTGGCTGGGCTACGCGCTGGACCCGTATTCCATTCTGGTGCCGTTCCTGATCTTCGCCATCGGCGTGTCCCACGCGGCGCAGAAGATGAACGGCATCATGCAGGACATCGCCCTGGGTACCCATCGCCTGGTGGCGGCACGCTACACCTTCCGCCGCCTGTTCCTGGCCGGCGTCACCGCGCTGCTGGCTGACGCGGTGGGCTTTGCGGTGCTGATGCTGATCGACATCCCGGTGATCCAGGACCTGGCCATCACCGCCAGCATCGGCGTGGCTGTACTGATTCTCACGACCCTGCTGATGATGCCGGTGGCGCTGTCCTACGTTGGCGTGGGCAAGAAGGCCGCCGAGCGCGCCCTGCGCATCGACACCAACGCCGCCGCGCACAAGGGCTTCGGCCATGTGTGGGACTTCCTCGACCGCTTCACCGAGAAGCGCTGGGCCCTGACCACTGTCGCCCTGGCCTCGGTGCTGGGTGTGGCGGGCTTCATGGTCAGCCTGCACCTGCAGATCGGCGACCTGGATGCCGGCGCACCGGAACTGCGTCCGGAGTCCCGCTACAACCGTGACAACGCCTACATCACCAGCCACTACGCGCTGTCCAGCGACCTGTTCGCGGTCATGGTGAAGACGGCGCCCGAGGGCTGCCTGAACTACCAGACCCTGATCCAGGCCGACCGTCTGGCCTGGGCCCTGCAACAGCACCCGAACGTGCAGGCCACGACATCCCTGGCCAACGCGGTTCGGCAGATCACCGCCGGCACCTACGAGGGCAACCCGAAGTTCCTCAGCCTGCAGCGTAACCAGGACGTGCTCAACTACGCCGCCCAGCAGGCGTCGGTGAACACCCCCGAGCTGTTCAACACCGACTGCTCGCTGATGCCGGTGATCGCGTTCCTGAAGGATCACAAGGCCCAGACCCTGGACGAGGTGGTGGCCATCGCCGACCGCTTTGCCGCTGAAAACAGCAGTGAAGATCGCCAGTTCCTGCTGGCGGCGGGCAGCGCCGGTATCGAGGCGGCGACCAACATCGTCGTGCGCGAAGCCAACCGCACCATGCTGCTCTACGTCTACCTGGCGGTAACCCTGTTCTGCCTGGTCACCTTCCGCAGCTGGCGGGCGACCCTGGTGGCGCTGCTGCCGCTGGTGCTCACTTCGGTGCTCTGCGAGGCGCTGATGGTGGTGATGGGTATTGGCGTGAAGGTCGCCACCCTGCCGGTGATTGCGCTTGGCGTGGGCATCGGCGTCGACTATGCGTTGTACCTGCTCAGCGTGCAGCTGCAGTTCCAGCGCCAGGGCCTTTCGCTGGCGGAGTCCTACAAAAAGGCGGTGTCGTTCACTGGACGGGTCGTCGGGCTGGTGGGCATCACCCTGGCCGCCGGCGTGGTGTGCTGGGCCTGGTCGCCGATCAAGTTCCAGGCCGACATGGGCATCCTGCTCACCTTCATGTTCCTCTGGAACATGATCGGCGCGCTGATCCTGATCCCGGCGCTGTCGTACTTCCTCCTGCGCGAACGCGGCGAAGCGACCCGGCCGGTCACCCCGGCCGATGAACCGGTCGCAAACTCGACCACCGAGGCCGCGCAAAGCAGCCGGATGGAGTCCGTGCAACCCTGACCCGCAAGCGAAGGAACTTGGACTAATCTGGAAAGCGGGGGATCGCCGCCGGCCGCTTTGCGGTCGGCGGCGATACCGTTTTCGGATTCGTCGACGTGCCTGCTCCCATGTTGTGAGGGCCGTCTCCAAGGACATAACAACATGCTTGATTACTTCGCGCTGGGCGTACTCTTCTTCGTGGGGATCGTGCTGTTCTACGGCATCATCGTCCTCCACGACATTCCCTACGAAATTGCCGTACACCGTAACCATCCCCACCAGGACGCTATCCATGCCGCCGGCTGGGTGAGCCTGTTCACCCTCCATGCGCTTTGGCCTTTCCTGTGGATCTGGGCGATGTTGTACCGCGAGGACCGTGGCTGGGGCTTCGATCACGGCAAGCGTGACTCAGCACCGGACGCTGACCTGGCAAAGGAACTGGCGGAGCTGCGCCGGCGCATCGAACAGCTCGAAGGACGCACGTCGACCGCCCCGGGCGAGAAGGAGGATTAAGCCATGGATCTGTTACTAGTCCTCACCTATACGGCGTTCTGCGTTGCCATCTTCAAGATCTTCAAGATCCCGTTGAACAAGTGGAGCGTGCCCACCGCCGTGCTGGGCGGCATCGTGCTGATCGGCGCGCTGATCTTCCTGATGAACTACAACCACCCCTACTCGGAAGTGGCGCGAACCTACTTCGTCTCGGTGCCCATCGTGCCCGAGGTGTCCGGCCAGGTGATCGAAGTACCGGTCAAGGCCAACCAGCCCCTGGAAAAGGGTGATGTGCTGTTCCGCATCGATCCGACGCCGTTCGAGAACAAGTTGAAGTCCATCCAGGCGCAATTGATCTCGGCCCGTGCCGACCAGTCCCGCGCCCGTGAACTGGCCGCACGCAATGTCGGCAACCGTCGCGACGTGGACCTCACCACAGCGCGGGTGGATGACCTGCAGGCGCAACTCAATATCGCCAAGTTCGATCTCGACAACACCGTGGTGCGCGCGCCGAGCAAGGGCTTCGTCTCCCATGTTTCCCTGCGTCCGGGCGTGCGTGCGGTGAAGTTGCCGCTGCGCCCCTCGATGGTCTTCATCCCTGACGAAGGGTTCTACTTCATCGCCTGGATGCGGCAGAACAGCCAGTTGCGGCTGAGCACTGGCGATGAGGCGGAAGTGGCCTTCGACGGCATTCCCGGCCGCGTTTTCAAGGGCGAGGTCAAGCAGGTGATTCCCGTGATCGGCGAAGGCCAAGTGCAACCGTCCGGCACGCTGATCAGCTTCACCGGGTCGCCACCACCGGGCCGCGTGCCGGTGTTCATCGAAATCACCGATCCGGAATACGCCCAGTACGCGGCCCTGATGCCCGGCGGTTCCTATGGCCAGGCGGCGCTCTACAGCAAGCACTTCCACCATGTGGCGATCATGCGCAAGATCCTCCTGCGCATGGCAGCCTGGATGAACTACATCTTCCCGTTCCACTAGGTTCGGGTGAGGGGCCGCCATGGAACGCTGTAGGCCATGGCGGCCTTTCCTGGGTGTTTCCGCGTCAACCCGCCATTGCTGAGTGCCCGGTCAAGGCCTGCATCGCTTCGGACCGGGCCACACTTGTTGCCATAAAGGTGCGAGCATTCCGCGGACGGGGATACTCGCCGAGCAGCTCCGCACCTAGAGTTGGAACTGCGCCACCAATTGCTCCTGGCTTCCGGCCACCTTGCGCAAGTGTTCGCCGCATTCGCGGGTGTGAGCGGCGGTGCGCCGGTTCTCGACGGTCATGTCACTGAGTCTGTGCATGTGCTGATTGACCGCCTGGGTGCTGGCCGCCTGCTGTTCGGCCGCAGCAGCGATCTGGAATGCCAGGGCGTGGACGTCCTTCAGCGAGTCGTCCAAGTGAGCGAGCGAGGCGAGCACGGCCTGGGTTTCCAGCTCGAGCGCGCGCGCCTGTTCGCTTGAGGCGCCCATGCGCGTCTGCGCCTCGCCGGAGGAGTCGCCGAGGGCGGCGACGATCGCGACTATCTCCTCGGTGGCCCGTTGGGTCTTCTGCGCCAGATTGCGTACCTCGTCGGCCACCACGGCGAAGCCGCGGCCCTGATCGCCGGCACGGGCCGCTTCAATGGCCGCATTGAGGGCAAGCAGGTTGGTCTGCTCGGCGATGGCGCGGATCACTTCCAGCACCGAGCCGATCTGCTGGCTGTCGGTTGCCAGGGCCTGCACCACCTGGTCAGCGCCGCGCAGGCCGGCGAGCAGCCGGTCCTGCTGGCCGATCATGCGTTGCAGGCTGCCCTGCACGGTCGCGAACGCGTCGCGTGCAGCGGCGCTTCCATCGGCGCTCTGGCTGGCATTGTCGGCGATTCCCTGGACGGTGATGGCCATCTGGTCGACGGCGCTGACCACCAGCTCAAGAGCCTCCTGTTGCTGGTCCAGGCTGCTGCTGGTGTGTCCGGCGGCCCCGAGGATGTCACCACTGGCGGCGTCCACCGCATGGCTGGCCTGGTGCATTCGCTCGACCACCTGACGCCAGGCCCGCGCCATCTCGTGCAGCGCCTGCATCAGGCCACTGTGCCCGCCGGCATCGGTGCCGAGGCGCAGCTCGCCAGCGGCCAGGCGTTGGGCCAACTCGGCCATGCGTCGTGGCTCACCACCCAGCGGGCGCATCACACTGCGGCTGACCAGCCAGGTGGCCACGGCCACTGCGGCCATGGTCAGTGCCACCAGCAGCAGGACCCGCCACATCAATACACGTACCGGGGCGAAGGCTTGCTCCTGATCCATCTCGGCAATCAGTGCCCAGCGCTGGCCGTCCAGTTGCAGGGGAACGAAGGCCTTGAGCACGGGCTGGCCGTTGAGACCGGCTTCTGCCAGGCGTCCCTGCTCGCCATCCAGGGCGCGGCCGATCGCCTCGCCGGGCAGGGTGACAGCCTGTTCGTCGGCGCGCTGAACCCGGTGTTCGGCAAAGCGCGCCGAGTCGGAGCGCATGTGACCGTCGGTACCCGCCAGGTAGGTTTCGCCGGCTTCGCCCAGGCCCTGGCGAGCCTGCATCACCCGATTCAACTCGGACAGCGGCAGCTCAAGCACCAGCAGTGCCTTGAGTTCTTCGTCGCCGCGGATCGGCGTGGCAAGGAACTGGCTGGGTTCATTGCTCGTCGCGTTCACGGCCAGGTCCCCGATTTGCACCTGGCCACTGTCCAAGGCGCTGCGCACGACCCGACCCAGCGACGTGTCGCGCCAGGCGGCATCGCCCAGGTTCTGCTGGTAGTCGGTACCGCGCTGCAGGCTGAACAGCACCTGTCCTTCAGGGGAAACCAGTTTGAGTTCGCGATAGCCGAAGGTGGCGACGAAATTCTCGAAGATCGGCCGGTCGTAGTTGGCGCTGGTGATCAAGGATGTGGCGTCCAGCCCGGCGTAGCTGGTGCCGAGGTTGCTCGCCAGGGCAGCGAGTTGGTTGCGCCGTGCCTGCCAACTGTCTTGCAGTTGCTGCTGTTTGATATTCGCTACGGCCTCCAGCGCATCAAGCGCCTGCTCGCGCAGGGCCTGGCTGGCCTGCTGATACACCGTGAAAGCCATGATCAACACTGGTATCAGGCCGATCAGCAGAAAGCTGATGGCCAGTTTTACGCGCAACGGCATGTCGGGAGACTCCGCGTGTAGATGGGTGACAGAGAGGTAGGCGCGTAAAAAATTCTGCAAGAAGCGTGCAAATTGTTTGACGTAGTGTCAATAAAATTGAGCGATGGACGGGCGAGGCCGTGATTCCGGCCGCCAGAGCAGCATGCTGGCGGCGCAGCGGCTGCCGTAACGCCTGGCAAAAAAGGCGCCTGGGACAGCGCAGGTGAATAGTCCGGTAACGGACAGGGATAGTTTCACGCCGACCGGCCGTGAGGCGTGCCCTGTTCGGCGGCCCAGTGGCGGGCGATCTCTTCCCGCCGGCAAACCCACACCCCCTCATGCCGCTGCACATGGTCGAGAAAACGCACCAGGGCCGTGGCGCGCGCGGGGTGGCCGCTGATCCTGCCGTGCAGGCCGACGCTCATCATCTTCGGTTGCCGTGCGCCCTCCAGCCAGAGACAGTCGAAGGCATCCTTGAGCTGCTGGAAAAAGTCCTCTCCCGACGCGAAGCCGTGGGGCATCAGGTAGCGCGCATCGTTGTTGACCAACGTATAGGGAATCACCAGATGCGGCGGGGCGCCGGGGAGCCAGTAGGGCAGGTCGTCGTTGTAGGCATCCGAGCTGTAGAGGAAGCCGCCTTCCTCACGCAGAAGCCGGCGCGTGTTGGCGCTGACCCGGCCGGTGTACCAGCCCAGCGGGCGGCGGCCGCAGATGCGCTCGATCAGTTCGATGGTCAGGCGGATGTGGCGCCGCTCCTCGTCTTCGGGAACATCCCGGTAGTCCAGCCAGCGATAGCCGTGCCCGGCTACCTCATGGCCGCCAGCACGCAGGGCGTGGCCGATCTGCGGGGTCAGCTCCAGGGCGCGTCCCACGGCAAAGGCGGTCAGCGGCAGGCCGCGTTCGGCGAAGAGGTCGAGGATGCGCCAGACGCCCGCGCGCGACCCGTATTCGTACAGGCCTTCCACGCTCAGGTCGCGTTCGCCGATACGCGCTGGCCGTCCCGGCAGTTCATGCAGGTAGGCCTCCGACTGGGGGTCGCCATTGAGCACACAGGATTCGGCGCCTTCCTCGACGTTCAACACGAACTGCAGCGCCACCCGCGCATCGCCCGGCCAGTGTGGGTGGGGCGGTTTGCCGCCGTAGCCGGCGAGGTCGCGCTCGGCCATCAGCCGAGCTCGAAAGTGGTGACGCCGAAGACCCGATTCTGGGCGACGGCGGGGACTGCGCCGAGGTACATCCGGGCGCAACCGAAGACTTCGGTCATGCCGTGGCTTTGCACCAGCGCCATGGCGTCGGGGTTGTTCTCCGGGGCGTCGAGGTACAACGGGCCGCCCGTGGCGAACCCGGCCAGGTCCGCGAAGAGGGCTTCGGCCACCTCGGCATCGTCGGCGAACAGCGGGCCGATCTTGCAGCCCTTGAGGCAGCGCCTGGCAACGCCGAAGCCGGCTAGCTGGCCATTGCGCCGGCAGCCCAGGGCCAGTGCGTCGGGCTGGTTGATCCAACCCTGGAGAAAGCGGGGGCGCGGTGCGGGAAAGCAGGTGCGGTCGTAAGCCTGAACCTCGTCAAAGGGGAATTCGGCGAGGGGAATGATTTCTTCGCCGGATGTCCATTCCGGCGGTTCGGCAATGTCGACCTGAAAGCGCAGGTTGCGGTGGGAAAAGACGAATCCGCCCTTGGCGTAGTAGTCCTGCATGGCGAACACGCCGTCCATGCCGATGCTGGCGCCCGGCCGCAGGCGCGCCAGCAGGCGATCACGACGGGCGTTCCAGAGGATGTCGCCGAGGCCCCGGCCGCGGAACTCCGGGCGGATGATGAAAAAGCCCATGAAGCCGAATTCGCCGCTGTAGGAGGTAATGGCGCCGCCGCCAATCAACTGGCCGTCCAAGTCTGCTGCGATGTAAGCCTCTGAATCGGTGGCCCAGAACAGCCCAGCGTCGTGCAGGCCGGGGTTCCAGCCCTCGCGCGCGGCCCAGTGGACCAGTTCGTCCAGCTCGGGGCGGAGCATGTTGCGGATCACCAGCGGGATGGACATGGCGGAGCACTCCTGGGCCAGGGTGGACGCTTTCGGTATAGCGCCAACCGGGGAGGGCGGCCAGGCCGTCGGGCGGCGTCAGGCGTCGCGCAGGAGGTCGTAGGAGTCCAGAAGTCGCCAGGCGATTTCCGGGTGATTCTCCAGACCCCGGCGGATGGCGGCAGGGATCGACTGGCGGGTCTTGCGGCAAAGGCCCGGCAATTCGTCGATTTCGATGTCGATGCCACGCATGCTGCGCACTTCATTGAAGCCGGGGGCGATATGCAGGCGCACCCCGAGCTGCTCGAACATGCGCCGTTGCATGTGCTCCAGGTCAGCAAGGCTCTGGATGTTCTCCAGCCGCTCCAGCAGGCGCTTCTCCTCCTGCCGGGTCAGCAAGAGGATGCGTACGTCAGCGCCGGGTTTTTCCAGCAACTCATCACGCCCGCAGTTGCAGGCGCCGGGCGGGCAGGGTTGGCGGGTGGGGAGAGTGGGCGTCATGGGCTTGGAGCATAGCCAGCGGGGCGGGCCTTGCCTATGCATTTGCGTCGGCCTGACTTGCAGGAAGGACTACAGCGAATGATTCGTGCGGCTACCGCGCAAGACACCATTTCACCCGGCACTTTAAGACAGGTCTGATCGACAGGCTTTGAGGCCAATCCCCAGGCTGCTCCCTTCATTTCTTGCGGAGGGAGTCGCTATGTTCAAGCCCGCCAACCAGCCTCATTTCACCCTCGCCATCGAGGGTGCCGAGCACGATGTGCAGGTGCTGGCCTTCGAAGGCCGCGAGGCCCTCAATCAGCCTTATCGCTTCGACATCGAGCTGGTCAGTGAGCGCCCCGATCTCGACCTGGAATGCCTGCTGCACCAGTCGGCCTTTCTCAGCTTCGCCCCGGATGGTAGCGGCATCCACGGTCAGCTCTTCCAGGTTGCCCAGGGCGATTCCGGTGCACGTCTGACCCACTATCAGGTGAGCCTGGTGCCGCGCCTGGCTTACCTGGCCCTTCGTCACAACCAACGCATCTTCCAGCACCTGTCGGTACCCCAGATCATCGGCAAGGTGCTCGAAGAGCACGGCATTCTCGCCGACGCCTATCGCTTCCAGCTTGGCCCCACGGTTTACCCGCCCCGCGACTACTGCACCCAGTACGACGAGAGCGACCTGCATTTCTTGAACCGGCTGTGCGAGGAAGAGGGCCTGCACTATCACTTCCAGCATCGCCCCGACGGCCATGTCCTGGTGGTTGGCGACGACGCCACCGCCTTCCCGCGCCTCGCGTGTCCCACCGCCTACGTACCCGACACCGGCCTGGTGGCCGACGAGCCGGTGATCAAACGCTTCGGGATGCGCGTGGAAACCCGCACCAGCCGGACCACCCGCCGCGACTACAACTTCGAGAAACCCCGGCTGCTGATGGAAAGTCAGTGGGGCAGCGATTCTTTGCCGGACCTGGAGGACTACGACTACCCCGGCCGCTTCACCGACCGCGAGCGCGGCCGCCAGCTCAGCCAGCGTGCCCTGGAGCGCCACCGCGCCGACTACCGCCTTGCCGAGGGGCGTAGCGACCAGCCCGTCTTGCGCACGGGCCACTTTCTCGAACTCTCCGAACATCCTCACCACGACTGGAACGGACTCTGGCTGCTCACCGAACTTCATCACGAGGGCAGGCAACCCCAGGTGCTGGAAGAGTCCATCACCTCAGCCCCCGATGGACACGGACAACCCCCTCTCCCTCTGGGAGAGGGCTGGGGTGAGGGTGCTTCAATCAGCGGCGAAGCCTTTCACCAGGGCTACCGCAACCACTTCCTCGCCACCCCGTGGGACGTGCCGTACCGCCCTCCGCTGAACCACCCCAAGCCCCGTGTTCTGGGTAGCCAGACCGCTGTGGTAACAGGCCCCAAGGGCGAGGAAATCCACTGCGACGCCTACGGGCGGATCAAGGTCCAGTTCCACTGGGATCGCGAGGGGCAGTCCGACGAGCACACCAGCTGCTGGCTGCGCGTCGCCAGCAGCTGGGCTGGTAACGCCTACGGCGCCTTGGCTATCCCACGCGTCGGCATGGAAGTGCTGGTGACCTTTCTCGAAGGCGATCCCGACCAGCCGCTGGTGACCGGCTGCCTCTACCACGCCGAGAACCTGCCGTCCTACACCTTGCCGGAGCACAAGACACGCACCTGGCTGAAGACCGACAGCTCGCCCGGTGGCGGCGGCTATAACGAGCTGCGCATCGAGGACAAGAAAGGTGCCGAGCAGATCTTCCTCCACGCCGAGCGCGACTGGGACGAGAACATCGAACACGACCAGCGCATCCGCGTCGGCCACGAACGTCACGACACCGTGGAAGCGACTGCCTACAGCGAATTCCACGCCGAAGAACACCGCACCACCCACGGTGATCGCAAGACCGAAGTGCGTGCCGACGACCACCTGACGGTCACCAACAACCAGCATGTGAAGCTGGGCACCGGGCAGTTCATCGAGGCCGGTGACGAAATCCACTACTACGCCGGCGACAAGGTGGTGATAGGCGCCGGCAGTGAACTGACCGTCCAGGGAGGCGGCAGCTGGATCAAGCTTGACCCCGGCGGCGTCGCTATCAGCGGTGCCAGCGTCAAGCTCAATAGCGGCGGTTTACCCGGCAAGGGCACCGGGTTGAAGCTGCTCGGTCCCTGGTTGCCCGCCGCAGCCGCCACGGCATTGGCCGGCCACCTGCTGCTCCGCGCCCAGCCGTCGCCCCTGGCCCTGAAATTGGAACAGGTAGAACCACTGGAGGAAGAGGAAGAAGAGGAGGAACTGGAGGAGGTTGCCGAGGAGCCCGGTATTACCCTGCGCATCGGCATGTTCTTCGATGGCACCGGCAACAACCAAGCCAACGCCGCCGTCACTGCGCAATGCCGCCGCGATGACCGCGAGCTGTACGACGATGAAACGTTGCAGCAGATCATCGAGCATTGCGCTCGCTACGGCTTCAAGGACCTGAATGTTGATGGGGTGTTCAGCACCACGCCCGATAACAGCTACGGCAATGCGCCGAGTAATGTGGCGTTGCTGGCGGATCTATATGAGGACAACGCAACCGATGCGATGGCAGACGATGCATTGATCGGTTACGTGCCGATTTATATCGAGGGCATCGGTACCACCAGCGAGGGGAAGGATTCACTGCTCGGTCAAGGTACCGGTCAGGGGGAGACCGGGGTGGTGAGACGGGTGAAACAGAGTCCGGAAATCATTGAGAAGCGACTTAACGAATTTCTCTTGATGAACCCCGGAGCCAAAGTCAGCCAAGTTGAGTTCGATATCTTTGGTTTCAGTCGGGGGGCTGCTGCTGCCCGGCATTTTGCCAATGAAGTGCTCAAGCCAAAGGGCGGCGAATTGGAGCAGGTGCTAAGTGCGGGGCAGGCTGGCCTCTCTGAGCGATTCGACTGGTCCGCTGATGTACAGATCAACTTCATTGGCCTATTCGACACCGTAGCGGCCATCAACGACCCGTTGCGGTTCGACCTCACCCCCAATGACTATAACCCCGGCGTCAATCTCTACCTGCCACCCGGTTGCGCGCGCAAGGTACTGCAGTTGACCGCCCGCGATGAGCGGCGTTGGCAGTTTGCCCTCAACAGTGTTGCCCCGCATCACCAGGAAATCGAACTGCCGGGCGTTCACTCCGATATCGGGGGTGGCTACCTGCCGAAAGCTGAGGAAAAACTGCTGCTGAGCAAGCCCGAGTACACCGTCATTACCCAGCAACGCCCCCTGCGCCAGACCTCGGCCTGGCAACGGGCGGAACATCTGGTGGCGCAACTGGAAGAGAAGGGCCTGCCCGGCAAGGGAACACTGCAGCCTGTTGCCTGGAAGGTAGCACCAACGCCGCAGGATAACGTCGGCCAGCCGGCCGACCATATGCTGGTTGCCGTGGCCATCCAGCGCAGTGTCTACGGCGACCTGTCGAAGGTCACCCTGCGGGCGATGCATGAATTGGCGCTTCAGCATGATGTTCCGTTCAGGGAAATTCCGGACACAGCACAGTTGGCCATTCCTGAAGACCTTCAACCCATCGCCGACAAGATCCTCGCCTATGCCAGGGGCGCATCGAACAGCCTTACGCACTCAGACAACCAGTTGCTGCACAGCCGCTATATCCATTTGTCCGCCCACTGGACACCCAGCAAAGGACTGTTGATCAGCAAACCGGTGCCGAATCGGCGCCTGGCCTTCAATAACAAGCCACAGGAGGGCTACCCCGAATGAAACGCCTTTTAATCGCGTTGCTCAGCCTGGCCTTGGCCGGCTGTGCCAGCGGTTATGGCCGCCCCAAGCTGCCGTATGACGCCTGGTACATCGGCATTGCCGCGCCGCGCTACATGGAAGTCTGGGTGGAAAGCGTGGACGTGATCGACCAGCGCGGGCTGGCCTTCGAGCGGGTGCACGGTGGTGTGGTGGGGTACACGCGAAAACCCGAGGGTTGGCACAACGGGGGTGGAAAAATGAAACCCATTGGCAATGTCGACCTGCCAGAGATCATTTTCGTGCGATGGCAGTCGCTGGTGGAGCCGCAGACCTACAACGTGCGCATCGATATCCCGCAGTGGGTGCGGGATGAGATGGTCAAGCCGCAGCGGGCTTTTTGTCCATGGAGCCAAAAATGGAAGACAGATTACCGCCAGAACATTTCCATCGGCATGGCCCCTGGTGGTATCGCTAAGGCCTGGATAGGCGGGCCTTGTCTGGAGAACAAGGAAATTGGCCGCTTTGTGGGCAAGGTCGACAAGCGTGGCCCTGACCAAGGGCAATCCGGTGGGCGATATGCGTGGCCGTCACTGGAGCCTGAATCGAAAGCCTACATCGAGCAGCACGGCATCCCCTATGGCTCGTGGTAGCCCCGGCGCTCAACAAGCCACAGGAGGGCTACCCGGAATGAAACGCCTTTTAATCGGTCTGCTGGCCCTGGCTTTAGTCGGCTGTGCCAGCGGTTATGGCCGCCCCAAGCTGCCGTATGACGCCTGGTACATCGGCATTGCCGCGCCGCGCTACATGGAGGTGTGGGTGGAAAGTGTGGATGTAATCGACCAACGGGGACTGGCATTCGAGAACGTCCACGGCGGAGTGGTCGGTTACACGCGAAAACCCGAGGGGTGGCACAAAGGTGGTGGAAAGATGATGCCCATTGGCAATGTCGATCTGCCAGAGATCATCTTCGTGCGCTGGCAATCGTTGGTGGAGCCACAGACCTACAACGTGCGCATCGACATCCCGCAATGGGTACGGGATGAGATGGTCAAGCCGCAGCGGGCCTATTGCATTGGGCGTAAGTCCTGGGAAACACGCTTTGCTCATGACATTTCCATCGGTATGGCCCCCGGCGGCATCGCCAAGGTCTGGGTGGGAGGGCCTTGCCTTGAGCAAAAGGAAATTGGTCGCTTTGTGGGCAAGGTCGACAAGCGCGGGCCGTATCAGGGGCAGTCTGATGGCGAGTATTACCGACCTCCCACTGAGGTCGCGCGGCGTTACATCGAGCAACACGGCATTCCCTACGGATCCTGGTAACACCAAGGACCGCTTTCCGACCTGCCTTCCAGTGGACGCCAGTTCGGGGGCTCAGCCCTGAACTGGCGTTTTGTCCATCGTTACAGACAACGTCATGACTTCTGATTCAGCTGTGTCGGTGCGACTCCCTCAGCCCAGAAACCGCGCCACCGCCTGAAGCACAACGTCCGGCTGTTCCTTATGGGGAACATGGCCGCAGGCTTCGATCAGCAGCACCTGCGAAGGCCCGTCAGTGAGCCGCGCGATCTGCTGCGGGTGCAGTTCGGAGCCGAACTCGTCCTGATCGCCGTGGATGGCCAGCACGGGGCAGTCCAGCCGTTCGATTCCGGCTTCCAGGCTCCAGTCGGTGAAGTCGGGGGAGAGCCAGGTTTCGGTCCAGGCGTCGAGCACCCAGCGAGCCTTGTCGCCGTGGTACTTGGCGAGCCGGTCGAGCTGGCCGACTTGCTGGAATCCCAGCTTGGCTTCACGGATGCCTTGCCGCGTGCGGTCTTCGACGAAGGCCTGGGCCGATTCGGTGATCAGCGCCAGGCAGTGCTCGCGGTGGCGCGCTGCGCAATGGGTGGCCATGCCGCCGCCGACGCTGTGGCCGAAGGCGATGAATTCGGTAATGCCCAGACGGTCCTTCACGGTGGCGAAATCGTATTCGGCCTCATCACCGACGAAGCCGACCGACAGTTGGCCGGGGTGCGCATCCGAGCGACCGAAGCCGAGGCGGTCATAGGCGACCACCGTCTTGCCGGTGATCGCGGCCAGCTTGGCAGGAAACTCGCGCCACAGCTCCACGCATCCAAGGGAGTCGTGGAACAGGATGATGGGGGCTTCGTCGAACGACGGGCTGAGGTGGGCGGGGCTCCAGATGCGGACGAACAGCCGGCCATGGAGGCTGTCGATCCGCAGGTCCTGTGTGTGGTGGCTGGGGCTAGGCACGGCGTGCTCCAGGTTGGGAAATGCTGCCAAGGCTGCCAGAAAATGCCGCATTCGTAACGGTGCAGCGTGCGCTGGCGTCGGCGGAGGAGGCGTCTTAATCTGCCTGCTTTCCCTCCTCAAGGATGATTCGCCATGAATACCGCACTCCTGATCATCGATGTCCAGCGAGCGATCAGCGTTGGCGAGTACGCCGCGTTCGAAATCGACCGGGTGATCGCCACCATCAACGGCCTCAGCAGCAGGGCGCGAGCCGCTGGCATTGCCGTTGTGCTGGTCCAGCATGAAGAGCCCAACGGCGAGTTCGAGTACGACACCGAGAGCTGGCAGTTGGCGGATGATCTGGCCGTGGCCGAGAGCGACATCCGGGTGCGCAAGTCCACGCCGGATTCCTTCCACCGCACCAACCTGCAGGATGTGCTGCAGTCGCGCGATATCCAGCGCCTGATCGTCTGCGGCCTGCAGACTGACTACTGCGTCGATACCACGGTGCGCCGAGCCCTGGCGCTGGGTTACCACGTGGTGCTGCCGGAGGATGCGCACTCGACGCTGGACAACGCCGCTATCTCCGCGCCACAGATCATCGCCCACCACAATGCGGTGCTCGGCAGCATATCCAGCTTCGGCGTGCGGGCGCAGGTGATTCCGGCTGCGTCAGTCAGCATCGAGGGCTGAAGTCGTCCGGGATATGACTGGCGTTATCTGAGGAGTGGTTACTGCCCTCCGGCGGAGGGCAGTTGTCGTGATGGCGGGGTAGGGGTCAGCGCTTGTTCTTGATCTGCTCGTAGCTGAGGCGCATGTCTTTCGCCCAGCCGTCGATCACCGGCTTGATGTTCTGGACCGTCAGCGCGGTTTCCTTGTTCTCCAGACTGGTGCCGGTGCCCTTGCGCACGACCTCTGCAACGACCTTGGACGTACTGCCGTCGAGCACCATGGCTTCGGTGGCGATCTCCACTTCCTGGTCGCGCGTACCAATTGCGGTGGTGGTGGCGGCGACCACCAGGGCGATGGGAATTACTTCGTAGGGCTTGAGGCCTTCGGTCGAAGCGGACACGGCGGTAATCGCCGGACGCAGGACCAGGCTGTCTGCCGTCGGGGAGTCGGTGATCTTGACTACCGAGCCCATCTCGCGGCGAAGCGCGGTGTCGTAGTAACGCGTGATCTCATCGAGGGTCGCCTGGGAGATCTGCTGGCTCGGCTGAGGTTTTGGGTGGAACTGGCTGGGCTCGATATACAGGCTGCTGTAGCGCGACAGGTCCAGGGATGGATCGACCCAGCGCGCCACCTTGGCACCGCTGGCGGTCTCCTGTTCCTGGAGGACGCTGTAGTTCGGAAGGAATCCCGAATAGTGGCTGGGTTCGACCATGGTGCTGGAGCAGCCGCCAAGGGTCAGGATTGCGCTGAACGATACGACGAGAGGGTTGAGTCGCATGATTTCGCCTTACCAGTAATGGCTTGTATGGGGGAACTTCCGGGGTAGTACCAAATGCTGTCTGTCTCGCCCTTTTCCGGCCGGAGGGCGGCGACAGCAGAAGCGTAGTTGGTCGCATGGCGGATGCCAGTGCGTTGCGCAAAGGAAAGGGCGCCTGCCGCTCAACTCAGGTGCGCGAAGAGTCGTAGACGGCGAGTGGTATGCAAGTAATTGGAAGCACTCGCATTCTTCAAGACTGCTCTCGGGGTGGAATGGGGCCAGCCGCAGGCCCGCAGCCTGACCCGCCTTCAGGTCATGGCCACTCTGGAGTTCTGAGGTCCGTGATAGCTAGAGCCACCTACGCACGCGGCCCCGGTAGGCGCTGAAGGACTCCCCGAACAGGGTCGCCAGCGCCTGCTCTTCGGGGCCGATCTGGAAGCGGTTCATGTAGAGCACGAACCCGGCCACGCCCAGCAGCGCGACGGGGGACGCGAGGTAGATCGACCAGGCGACCAGGGCGATGGCGAAGCCGAGGTACATCGGGTTGCGGGTGTGGCGGTAGATGCCGGAGCTGACCAGGGAGGACGCGGTTTCCGGCTGTAGCGGGTTGACCGTGGTTCCGGCGTGGCGAAACGACAGGACGCCGCTCAGGCAGACCGCAACGCCGGCTGCGAGCACCAGCAGCGCAAGGGCGATGCGCCAGCCGGCGGCCGCGTCGATGCCGGGCACCCAGCGGGCGAGCAGCCACATCAGGACGCCGAACAGTACGGCAACCAGGGGTGGCGGTATGCGGTGTTCCATCCAGTTCATGATTCGATTCCTTTTCTGTCTGTGCTCGCTTGGGCCGGGTGGCGCCAACCCGGGACTTTAGCAGCGGTCGGCCGCCGCGACATTGCGCGTCAATCCGCGAAGAGTTCGAACATCAACTGCCTGAGCCAGCGCGTGGCGGGGTCCCGATGGTACTTGGCGTGCCAGAACAGGTTGATGTCGATCTCCGGCAACTGGACCGGGTGGGGCAGGGCAACCAGGCCGAAGGGTTCGACGCAGGACGCGGCGAAGCGCTCCGGCACGGTGGCCAGCAGTTCGGTGCGCTGGAGAATGTGGCCCACCGCGACGAAGTGCGGCACGTCCAGGCGGATATCGCGCTCGATGCCCAGGCGCGCCATGTGCGCGTCGACCTCGCCGTGGCCGGTGGTCGCGGCAACCACCCGCACGTGGCCGTAGGCGCAGAAGCGCTCCAGGGTCAGCGGCTCGGCGGTGGCCGGGTGGCCCTTGCGGCACATGCAGACGTAGCGATGGTTGAACAGGTGGCGTTTGTAGAAGCCTGCCTGCAGGTTCGGGAGCAAGCCCACGGCGAGATCG
Source organism: Pseudomonas sp. BN515 (assembly GCF_029873155.1). Lineage (NCBI taxonomy): Bacteria > Pseudomonadati > Pseudomonadota > Gammaproteobacteria > Pseudomonadales > Pseudomonadaceae > Pseudomonas > Pseudomonas sp. BN515. The sequence goes on from NZ_SSOH01000079.1 coordinate 25,490, forward strand.
ACGGTGCCGTTCTGCAGGGCCTCGGTCAGCGTCACCGCGTTGTTGCGCACGGTGCTGATGCGGCACCTGGGCGCCAGGTGGGTGAGGGCGTCCATCAGGCGCGGGGTGAAGTAGATCTCGCCGATGTCGGTCATGGCGATGGTGAAGGTGCGCTCGCTGGTGAGCGGGTCGAAGCTGTCCTGCCGGCTCAGGGCGTCGCGCAGGGTGTGAATCGCCAGCGAGACGGGTTCAGCCAGTTGCTCGGCGTAGGGCGTGGGCTCCATCCCTTGGTAAGTGCGCACGAAAAGGTCGTCCTGCAGGGTGGTGCGCAGGCGCTTGAGGGCGTTGCTGACGGCGGGCTGGGTCAGTCCCAGGTTGTCGGCGGCCGTGGAGACGCGCCGGTCGACGAGCAATTGGTTGAACACCACCAGCAGATTCAGGTCCAGGTCGCGCAAGTCCATGGGCGTCTCTCATGGGAGTGGGGTGAGAGGAATATTCATGCTTGAAATAGTCTGTATGCGAGTTGGTGCATTTATCAATATTTCTGGCTTGGCCATGATGGTTCCACTCCAACAACAACACCATCATGGGTACGAACATGAGCAAGAAGCCTGCCTTGCGCATCGGCATCATCGGCGGCGGAATTTCCGGCGTCGCCCTGGCACTGGACCTGTGCCGCCACTCCCATCTCGATGTCCAGCTCTTCGAATCTGCAGCGGCCTTCGGTGAAGTGGGGGCAGGCGTTTCCTTCGGCGCCAATGCGGTCCGCGCCATCGCCGGCCTCGGCCTGGCGGAGCCTTACGGGCTCGCCGCCGACCGCACGCCGGAGCCCTGGCAGGACGTCTGGTTCGAATGGCGCCGCAGCGACGATGCCGGCTACATCGGCGCCAGCGTGGCCCCTGGCGTGGGGCAGTCTTCGGTGCACCGCGCGGACTTCCTCGACGTGCTGGCCAGCCGTCTGCCCGAAGGCGTGGCCCGCTTCAACAAGCGCGCCGTGGGCGTGGAGCAGCAGGGTGATGAGGTTCGCGTGCGGTTCACCGACGGCAGCGACTACGTGGGTGACCTGCTGATCGCCGCTGATGGCATCAAGTCCGCCATTCGCGGCCATGTGCTGGAAGGAATCGGCGCCGCGCCGGCCGCACCCCGCTTCAGCGGTACCTGCGCCTACCGTGGCCTGATCGACAGCCAGCACCTGCGGGAGGCCTATCGCGCTGCCGGCGTCGACGAGCATCTGGTGGACGTGCCACAGATGTATCTGGGCCTCGACGCCCATATCCTCACCTTCCCGGTGAAGCAGGGTCGCATCATCAACGTGGTGGCCTTCGTCTCAGACCGCAGCCAGCCCGATCCCCAATGGCCCCAGGACGCACCCTGGGTGCGCGAGGCGAGCCAGGAGGAGATGCTTCGCGCCTTCACGGGTTGGGGCGACGCCGCGCGCATCCTCCTGGAGTGCATCCCGAAGCCGACCTACTGGGCGCTGCACGACCTGGCCGAACTGCCCGGCTACGTCCATGGCCGCGTGGCCCTGATCGGCGATGCCGCTCACGCCATGCTGCCGCACCAGGGCGCCGGGGCGGGGCAGGGGCTGGAGGACGCGTACTTCCTGGCCCGCCTGCTGGGCGACCCGCAAGTGGGTCAGGACAACCTCGGTGAGCTGCTGGCGGCCTACGATGCACTGCGCCGCCCCAGGGCCTGTCGCGTGCAGCGCACCTCCCGAGAGGCGGGCGAACTCTACGAACTGCGCGACCCTGCCGTGGGTGATGACGAACAGGCCTTGGGCGCGACCCTGGCCAGCCGTTTCGACTGGCTGTGGAACCATGACCTGGAGGCCGACGTGGGCGAGGCCCGCGCGCGCCTGGGCTGGCAGGCCCTCATCCACTGCGCCTGATTCCGCGCCCTTTCACCGGGGTGGACCCAGACGGCCGCCCCGGCTCTATAACAATGACAAGAAGAGCCATGCCATGCGTACCATCGATGTTTCCGCCCTGCTCGACGGGGCCCGTTTCAATGCCTTCCACGCGCGCGTGCTGTTCTGGTGCGCGCTGATCATCATTTTCGACGGCTATGACCTGGTCATCTACGGCGTGGTGCTGCCCGAGCTGATGCAGACCTGGAACCTCACCGCATTGCAGGCCGGCCTGCTCGGCAGCTGCGCGCTGGTGGGGATGATGCTCGGCGCGCTGTTCTTCGGCCCGCTGTCGGACCGCATCGGACGGCGCAAGACCATCATGACCTGCGTGATGTTGTTCAGCGGCTTCACCGTGATCAATGGGTTTGCGCGCACGCCCGAGGAGTTCGCAGTCTGCCGCTTCATCGCCGGGCTTGGCATCGGTGGCGTCATGCCCAACGTCGTGGCGCTGATGAACGAATACGCGCCGAAGAAGATCCGCAGCACCCTGGTGGCGGTCATGTTCAGTGGCTATTCCGTGGGCGGCATGCTGTCCGCCGGGCTGGGCATGGCACTGATGCCCGCCTGGGGCTGGCAGTCGGTGTTCTTCGTGGCCGTGGTGCCGCTGTTGGTACTGCCGCTGCTGGTGCGCCAGTTGCCCGAGTCGATCAACTTCCTGGTGCGTCAGGGTGAGGTCGAGCGCGCGCGGGAACTGCTGGCGAAAGCCATCCCCGACTATCGACCAGATGCGGGCGATCGGTTGCAGCTGGCGGGCGGACAGGCGGGCAAGGTCGCCATTTCCCAGCTCTTCCACTACGGCCGTGCACTGAACACCCTGATGCTCTGGGTGGCGTTCTTCTGTTGCCTGCTGATGGTCTACGCCCTGAGCTCCTGGTTGCCAAAACTGATGAATGCCGCGGGATATGGGCTCAATTCCAGCCTGGCGTTCCTGCTGGTGCTGAACTTCGGCGCCATCTTCGGGGCCATTGGCGGTGGCTGGCTCGGGGACCGCATCGGCCTCGGCCGCGTGCTGTTCGCCTTCTTCACCCTGGGCGCGTTGTCCCTCAGCCTGCTGGCGCTGAAGTCCCCGCTGCCGGTGCTGTACCTGCTGATCGGCATTGCCGGCGCCTGCACCATCGGTACGCAGATTCTGGCCAACGCCTGCACCGTGCAGTTCTACCCGGCGCATATCCGTTCCACCGGCCTGGGCTGGGCCATGGGCATTGGCCGCATCGGCGCCATCATCGGCCCGCTGCTGGGCGGCGCGCTGCATGCCGCGCAGGTGCCGATCCAGGCGAGCTTCCTTGCCTTTGCACTGCCGGGCCTGGTCGGCGCCGCTGCCATCCTGGTGTTCCTCTGGCAGCGGCCGGTGATAGCCGTACAGGCCGACGTGGCGCTGGAGAAACCGCTCAGTTGACCGGTATCACCGGCGGCTTGCCGATGTCCTTCAGGAGGAAGACCAGGAACTTGGCGGGCTTCTCCTTGCTCGCGTTACGGCCAACCGTGTGCAGGTCCTCGGGCCCTTCATGGAAGCTCTGACCTGGCGTCAGCTTGACTTCCTTGCCGCCCGCCACGCCCATGACCACGGAGCCTTCGAGCACGTAGATGAAACCATGGGCGTCGTGGCGGTGGACCGGATCGGCGCCGCCGGGCGGATATTCCACCGTGAGCATCAGCACTTCCTTGCCGGGGTAGTCGGGAAGCTCCTTTAGCATCACCTGTTCGACGATTGGAGGTGGAGCAGGGGCGACCTTGTCCTCGGCCAGTACGGCTGCGCTGCAGCACAGCAAGAGCAGGGCGGAGAGAGGCTGGATCTGCATGGGGGATTCCTCATCCGGAGTTCCTGGACACGCCGGGTACGCCACGGGACGGCGGTGGGCGGAGAGGTGGCTACCCGCCGCCGGCAATGGCGTTGGCCCGCCCGCTAGCGAGGTGCCGAGGCGTTCTTGAGCCAGTCAGTGAAGTGGACGCTGCCGACGAGAGGGTTATCGCCAGGCGTCAGCGAGCGGTCGTCGATCGGCGCGCCGAAGTAGGTGGCCTTGTCGTCGGCGATGGCCTCCCGTGGGTCCTCGTTGTGCTGGAGGTAGGCCTTGATGAAGGCGACCATCGGCAAGCGGTCTGGCCCGGCGACCTCTGTCATCCGATTGCTGGGCGCCTGCTCGGCGACATTGGCCAGCGCCGCGACGACGTCGACCGAGGCGATCGGCTGGAATTCGGCTGCTGGCAGGCGGATGACATTGCCCTCGGTGCCGGAGTGGGCGATGGCGCCGATGAACTCGAAGAACTGGGTGGCGCGGAGGATGGAGTAGGGCACGTCCGCTTCCTCGATCAGCTTCTCCTGGGCCATCTTGGCGCGGAAGTAACCGCTGGCGAGCATGCGCTCCGTGCCCACAACGGAAAGGGCGACATGGTGTTTCACGCCGGCGGCCTTTTCCGCGGCGGAAAGATTGCGGCCGGATTTTTCAAAGAACTCCAGTACGGCGGCGTCTTCGAACGACGGCGAGTTGGCGACGTCGACCACCACCTCGGCCCCCTGCAGCGCTACCTGCAAGCCTTCGCCGGTCATGGCGTTGACGCCGGTTCTGGGGGAGGCCGGCAGAACATCATGCCCCCGCTGGCGAAGCAGGCTGCAGAGTTGGGTTCCGATAAGGCCTGTTCCTCCGATAACGACGATTTTCATGCGGATGCCTCCAGGTGTTCGGGCACCGGTAGGTGCACTTGTCGGCACGGGGCGAGCGCGCTTCGCGGTGGGGCTACACTCGCGATTGGTTGGCTGGCGGGAACCTTCAGGGTCGTAGGGTGGCGCTTCGGGCACCGCCCAATCGACAGTTATTCGCATTGATGACCACGTTAGGACCGCAGCCGGTATCCGCCTAGGACATTGATCGTGGGATTTCAGCCATGAACCGTCGCGTCGGCATTCTGGTCTATCCGGGCTTCGTACTGCTGGATCTGAGCGGGCCGCTCGAAGCCTTTTCCAACGCCAACCAGCTCGCATCTGCCGACTACGCGCTGACGGTCGTCTCCATGAACGGCGGGATGGTGCGCAGCGCCTGCGGGCTTCCCGTGTTCACCGAACCCTTGTGGCCGATTGCCTTCGACACCTTCATGGTGGTGGGTGCCCCTGAACCGCCGGAGGGCGACTGGGTGGCCGACGTGGCGGCGGCCATTGGCCAGGTCGCCAGGCGTTCGCGCCGGACCGCCAGCGTCTGCACGGGTGCCTTCCTGCTGGCCGCCAGCGGCCTGCTCGACGGCCGGGTCGCCACCACCCACTGGTACTACGCGGCGCAGCTGCAGGCGCGCTACCCCGCACTGCGGGTCGATGGCGACCGGATGTGGAGCGAAGACGGTGACATATGGACGTCAGCCGGCATGTCCGCCGGCATCGACATGACCCTGGCGATGATCGAGCAGGATCTGGGCAAGGAAACCGCTTTGGCGGTCGCGCGGATGCTGGTCGTTTACTTCCGGCGACCGGGTGGCCAGTACCAGTTCTCCTCGCTGCTGGATTTCGATCCAGGCTCCGATCGCATTCGCGCGACGCTCAGCTTCGCGCGCGAACACCTGGGCGACAAGCTGTCGGTCGAGCGCCTCGCCGGGGTGGCGAACCTCAGCGTCAGGCAGTTCGGGCGGGCCTTCGCATCGTCCACCGGCACCACACCGGCCCGGGCGGTGGAGCGCCTGCGGGTGGAAGCGGCCCGACCGCAGGTGGAGGATGGCCGGCAGACCTTCGAGGAAATCGCCCGCCTGAACGGCTTCATCGACGCTGGTCGCATGTGCCAGAGCTTCCTGCGGGTCGTCGGACGCACGCCGCAGGAGCTGCGACGCTGCGCGCGCCGGGTCGACACCTTGCGCCAGGCCTTGTAAGCCGTGCCGCATTGCTGGAAGGTGGCGCCCTTCGCCCCCAACCTTCCACCCCTGTTCGGACGCCGTGGGGCACAGTCGGCCCGGACACCAAAGAGAAAATCTGCATGAACATCAGTGTTCGCAATGAACGCGTCGAAGACATCGAGACCATTTCCCGACTCACCGAAGCTGCCTTCCGGCACGAAGCGCACTCGAGCCACACCGAGCAGTTCATCGTCAACGCGCTGCGGCGTGCCGGGCGCCTGACGATTTCCCTGGTGGCGGAAGAGGGTGATGCCATTGTCGGCCACGTTGCGATATCGCCGGTGACTCTGTCGTCCGGTGCGACGGGCTGGTACGGCCTCGGGCCGATCTCCGTATGGCCGGAACGCCATGGCCAGGGCATCGGTTCGACCTTGATGCGGGCGGCGCTTGCGGAACTACATCGCCTGGGCGGCACCGGCTGCGTGTTGCTGGGGGATCCCGGCTACTACGGGCGCTTCGGTTTCGAGGTGAGGCCTGGCCTGGTGCTGCCTGGCGTGCCACCCGAATACTTCCAGGCGCTCTCGTTCGATGGCGAATTCCCGACGGGCAGCGTGAGCTACCACGAGGCCTTCGACGCGACGGAATAGCGCTGCCGCGAGCGGAAGGCGGCCGGCCCGCGCTAGTTCTCGGCCATCACCCGTTCATGCACGTACTGCCGGAACTGCTCGGGTGCCAGCGGGCGGGAGAACAGGTAGCCCTGGAATGCCTGACAGCCGTGGCTGACGAGGAAACTGCGCTGGGCTTCGGTTTCCACGCCTTCGGCCATGACCGATAGGCCAAGGATATGGCTCAGGCTCACGATCGCGCAGGCGATGGCGGCGTCGTTGGGGTCGATCAACACGTCGCGGATGAAGGACTGGTCGATCTTGAGCTGGTCCAGCGGCAGGCTCTTCAGATAGGAGAGCGACGAGTAGCCGGTGCCGAAGTCGTCCAGCGACAGGCCGATGCCGATTTCCTTCAGCTCGACCATCTTGGCGACCGTGCCTTCCATGTCCTCCACCAGCATGCCTTCAGTCAGTTCCAGCTTGAGTTTCTTCGGGTCGGCGCCGGTGTACCGCAGCACGGTCAGCACCTCTTCCACGAAGTCGGGGTGGTGGAACTGGCGCGCGCTGACATTCACCGCCATGACCAGCCGGGCGGTATCCGGGTGCCTGGCCCAGGCCACCAGTTGGGCGCAGGCGGCCTGGAGGGCCCAGCGGCCCAGCGGCAGGATCAGGCCGGTTTCCTCGGCCAGGGGAATGAATTCGGCCGGGAACACAATGCCCCGTTCAGGGTGCTGCCAGCGCATGAGCGCCTCCGCGCCGATGATGCGCCCGGAGCTGTTCACCTGCGGCTGGAAATGCAGCAGCAGGTCTTTGTCCTGCAGGCCCTGGCGCAGGTCGGCTTCGAGCCGCGCCCTCGCGGTGGCGACCGCCTGCATTTCCGGATCGAAGAAGCGCATGGTGTTGCGGCCCGCCGCCTTGGCGCGATACATCGCCAGGTCGGCGCGCTTCATGATGTCGTCCACCGTGTTCAGCTGTCCCTGGAACAGGGCGATGCCGAGGCTGGGCGTGCTGTGGTGCTCGTAGCCGTCCAGGTGGTAGGAGATGTTCAGCGAGCTCAGGATCTTCTCGCAGATGGCCTTGGCCTGGATGGCGGCGTCCGGCGGGTTCTCGCTGAGCCCCTCCAGCAGCACCACGAATTCGTCACCGCCCAGGCGCGCCACGGTGTCGCTTTCGCGAATGCAGGTGGAGAGGCGCTGGGCCACTTGTTGCAGCAGCAGGTCGCCACGGTCATGGCCCAGCGTGTCGTTTAGCGCCTTGAAGTTGTCCAGGTCGATCAGGATCACCGCACTGGTGTGCGGGTTGCGCATGCCGCCGGCGAGCACGTGCTGCAGGCGGTCCAGCATGAGGCGGCGATTGGCCAGACCCGTCAGCTGGTCGTAGAAGGCCAGGCGATTGACCTCCCGTTCGGCCGCCTTGCGATGGCTGATGTCGGTATTGATCGACAGCACCGACTGCGGCTCGGCGTTTTCGTCGCGCACCAGGGTGCGGTGGCTTTCGAAGGTGATGGTGGTGCCATCCCGGCGCCGCAAGGTCACTTCGCCCGACCAGTCTCCCGTCTCGATCAGACTCTGGGTGGCCGCATCGATGGCGGCGTGATCCTGGTAGATCAGTTCTGCGGCCGACTGGCCTAGGGCTTCCTCTCGGGTCATCCCGTAGAGGCGCTCGGCGCTCTTGTTCCAATAGAGGATACGGTGCTCCATGTCGTGGACGACGATGGCGTCCTGGGCCTTGTCCAGCAGCGATGCCTGCTGGCGGAACTGCCGCTCGCTGGCGCGAAGGACGGCGAGGTAGCCATCGCGTTCGGCGGCGTGGCCCTCCATTTCCCGCTTGATTCGCCGGCCATAGAACACCGCTGCGCTGACCATCATCAGCACGAACACCATGATCGCGTACTCGATCCGGCGGAGCTCTTCCACCGACTCCAGTTCTTCTTCAAGCAGCCGGCTCTGGATCTGTCCGACACGCTCGCGCACCGTGGCGAGGGAGGCGAGCAGCATGGCGTACTTCCTGTCCATGGTCGCCATGCGCTTGCCGGCGTCGTCCGATTTGCCTTGCCGGAAGAACGAGAATATCAGCGAGGCTTCCTTCACCATCTCCACCATCGCGGCGTCCACTTCGGCGACTTCGTCCTTCAGCGCGATGGTGTAGGCCTGGATGTCGACGCTGTGATCGGCCTGGTTGGCGATCCGGGCCTCCAGCTGCTGCTTGGCCATCGCCAGGTGATGGTTGAAGGTGTCCAGCGCAGCGGTCATGTTCCGCGATTCGGACTCGACGTCATGGGTATCGAACACGTTGTTGCCGGGGGCGTTGACGTCCGATGCCAGGCTGCCCAGGGTCGAGTACGACGACAGTTGCAGGACCCAGGACTGGTTGGCCTTGATGGAGCGGTGGTAGGTGTCGACGATCAGGTGGTTCAGCAGCACGCTCAGCACGACGACCAGTACATCGAAGCCGGCGAGGAAGAAGTACATGCGATGCCAGCGGGTCGTACGTGGGGTGTTCGATTGGGCGGAGATTGCTTGATTTGCGGCGCTTTCACCTTCGAAAGAGTCCATTTCACGATCTCCAGCCATCGTCCTTATGTTCGGGCTTGATAAGCGACGCTACAAACGCCAGATGTCCCGTTCTCTCAACGTCTGTGCCGGAACTCCCTCGGGTCAGGTGCCGGAGATCGTTTTCCGTTCGGTATGGCGACACTCAAAGCATAGCCATGGATTGGCCATTATTGAGTGGGCGCGACTGCTGGTGCGCGGGCGGCGACGGGCTGTCGTCGGGGCGGAGATCAGTTGCCGGATCCCCTCACGGCGTAGCCTCGCGCAAACCACCTGTTGCCTCGACTGCGTGTGCGGGGGTTGGCGGCAACTGATGCAGAGCAGGGGCGGGGCGCTCAAGCTCGGGCTCTTCCGGCTTCGTATGGACGAGCGGCTGAAACGAAAAAACTGCCCGGCCGTTAGATTGAATATTCACTAGGGTTATTTGCTAATTCCTGATTCGAATATCCATTGCGCCAATAAGGACGTTGTCGATGCCTTCCTGTTCGCGATAGCGCGAAGCCCGCAGCTATCACGAACGGAGGCGCTGTCATGGATGAGGAAATCGCAGGCAGAACGTAACTGGCCGACGCTGTCTCGCCATCTTGTTCGCCGGATTCGCGCTCCTAGAATCGGCCCCCATCCGGTTACTCATTCCATCCTTTGAGGGAGCTCCACCATGATGAATGCCATGCAGATGCAGATGCCGATGTCCGCCAATACCATGATGCCGATGATGGGCATGCCCATGATGATGGCCACCATGCAGTGCGACATGCAGGACGACGGCATGATGTGCAAGATGATGCCGGCCATGGGCATGGACATGGCGATGTTCCGCAACAGTGCGGACATGATGGCGATGATGATGAACTGCGGCATGCCGATGATGATGCACTGCGGCAACATGTCGATGATGTGCATGTCCCAGGCCGGCATGGCGATGATGCCGATGATGAACATGATGCCGATGATGGGTATGGGCATGCCCATGCCGTCCATGAAGTGCATGATGGAGTGCTCCATGCAGGGCGACGCCATGATGTGCAAGATGATGCCGATGCAGGGCATGAACATGGAGATGTTCAAGAACTGCTGCGCCCTGATGATGAAAATGATGGAGTGCGGCATGCCGATGATGATGAGCTGCAACGGCATGCCGATGATGTGCTGCACCTGCTGATCGGCAGGACGTGAAAAAGCCCGGCAGGGAAACCCGCCGGGCTTTTTTGTGCTCGAAAGTTCTGGCACGGCGCCCGGGTCACACTCTCGGCTTGGGTGGGCACTGACAGTGGATCGATGAAGCGTGATTCACCCTACGCACGGCCTTGGTGTAGGAGCGTGCGTGCTCGCGAAAGGTTCGCTCAGGAGGTTCGCCAGCAAGCTGGCTCCTACATCCGCCATTAACTACTGCTGGTGGACCGGTGAAGCCTGTTCACCTCCACCGGCGATCAGTCGAGCCGCTCGGCGTAGGTGGTGACCAGATACGCCACCGCTTCGCTGTTGGAGGGATTGCGGTAGGTGTGCGGCTGATCGGCGTAGAACAGGATCGAATCGCCGGTGGCGAGCAGGAAGCGTTCCTCGTTCACGCTGATTTCCAGCACGCCCTGGGCGACAACCAGGTTTTCCTGGGTGCCCGGAGCATGTCCGGGAGAGTCCTCGGTGGCCAGTCCCGCCAGGCGCAGTTCATAGAATTCCACCTGGCGCGAGCAATCGAAGGGGAACAGCGCGCGGCTGACGAAACTGCCGTCGCTGTTCACCAGGCGCTTGCTCTGGCGCGCCGGCAATACCGCGACACCGTCGAAGGCACGGTCATCAAGAAAGGCCGCCACCGAGACCTTGAGGCCCTGGGCAATCTTGCACAGCACCTTGATGGAGGGAACACTGCGCCCGGACTCGATCTGCGCCAGCATGGCGCGACTCACGCCGGAAGCGCGGGCAAGGCCGTCCAGTGACAGGTTGCGCTTGCTGCGCAGGCGCAACAGATTGCTGGCAACGCGCTGGCTGATCGGGTCGTCTACGCCGGTTGCCGGCAGCAACACCTGCTCATGGGCGTCCAGAGGTAGTGACTGGCCCATGATTCACGCCTCACGAATGCCAGTGTTCCGCTGCTGCTGGGTGAGCTGGAAAGCCCCGAATCCCGCCCGGCAGGCGTACATCGTCCACATCAGCTCGGCCATGCGGCGTGCCTGACGGCGCGTGCGATAGCGGGCGAGGTCAATGACGTTGTCGGTACGGTCCATGATGCAGCTCCTGCGGGAGTCCTGAGGGGTGACGGAGCTAGACTAGCCTTTGTGTTCTTAGGTCAATAAATACTTAATTAATATTTTGTAATTCCATCGGGTTATTTAAACCCAAGGACTCATTTCGCCCTTGCGGCGCACTGGGACGCGGACTGTGGTGGGGTGATTGCCTGATCCGAAAGATGCCGGCTGACGTGTGCCGTCGGGAGCGGGCAGGCCGGTGACTTCAGTGGGGTAAGGCTCGGCCTGTTGCGGGCCGAGCCATCGGGATTGGAGGAAACCAGGGCGTCAGCAGTAGCGCTGCGCCAGGCCGGTTTCAGATCTCGACCTGCGTACCCAGCTCGATCACCCGGTTAACCGGCAGCTGGAAATAGCGCATGCTGCTGTTGGCGTTCTTGTGCAGGAAGGCGAACAGCCCTTCGCGCCAGAGCGACATGCCCAGGCCACGGGTTGGAATCACCGTTTCGCGGCTGAGGAAGTAGGTGGTGCGCATGGGGGTGAAATCCAGCCCCTCGACGCGGCAGCTTTGCAGGGCTTCCGGCACGTTGGGCTCTTCCATGAAGCCGAAATGCAGCAGGACGCGATAGAAGCCGCCGTCGTAGCGGCTGACTTCGAAGCGCTGGTGATCGTCGATGCGCGGCGTGTCGCGGGTCACCACGGTCAGCAGCACCACCTGCTGGTGCAGCACCTGGTTGTGCAGCAGGTTGTGCAGCAGCGCGTGGGGGACGGCATCGGGACTTGCGCTGAGGAAGATGGCGGTGCCCTCGACGCGGTGCGGCGGCTGCAGGCAGATGCTGTCGACGAAGCCGCGCAGGGGCAGGGCGGTTTCGTCCAGGCGATCGATGAGGATGCGCTTGCCGCTCTTCCAGGTGGTCATCAGCACGAACAGGATCACCCCGGCAATCACCGGGAAGGCACCGCCCTGGAAGATTTTCGGCACGTTGGCGGTGAAGAACAGCGAGTCCACGAAGAGGAACCCGAGCAACAGCGGTACCGCCAGCCAGCGTGGTACTCGCCAGAGCAGGAGCATCACCGACGAGACCAGCAAGGTGTCGATCAGCATGGTGGTAGTCACCGCCACGCCGTATGCGGCAGCCAGGGCGCCGGAGGAGCCGAAGCCGATCACCAGCAGGACCACGCAGGTCATCAGGGCCCAGTTCACCACGCCGACGTAGATTTGGCCCTGGGCGGCGCTGGAGGTGTGCTGGATCTGCATGCGCGGGATGTAGCCGAGCTGGATGGCCTGCTGGCTCAGGGAGAAGGCCCCGGAGATCACCGCCTGGGAGGCGATGATGGTGGCCAGGGTGGCCAGGCCGATCATGGGGATCAACGCCCATTCCGGCGCCAGCAGGTAGAAGGGGTTGCGCGCGGCCGCCGGGTTGGACAGCAGCAGTGCGCCCTGGCCGAAGTAGTTCAGTACCAGGCCCGGGAGGACCAGGCTGAACCAGGCGTGGGCGATAGGTTTGCGGCCGAAGTGGCCCATGTCGGCGTAGAGCGCTTCTGCACCGGTCAGCGCCAGTACCACGGCGCCGAGGATGGTGACGCCGATGCCGGGATGGGCCAGGAAGAAGTTGAACGCCCACCAGGGATTCACCGCCTGGAGCACTTCGGGGCGCTGGACGATGCCGTGGATACCGAGAATGCCCAGCACCACGAACCAGATCACCATCACCGGGCCGAAGAGAATGCCGATGCGCGCCGTGCCGTGTTTCTGGATCAGGAACAGGCCTATCAGCAGCACCACGGTGACCGGCACGACCCAGTGGCCGAGGCCAGGCAGGGCGACGTCCAGGCCTTCCACCGCCGAGAGCACGGAAATGGCCGGGGTGATCATGCTGTCGCCGTAGAACAGCGCCGTGCCGAACAGGCCCAGCAACACCAGCAGTCCGCTCAGCCTCGGGTAGGCCGCGGTGGCACGGCGCGCCAGCGCGGTCAGGGCCATGACGCCGCCTTCGCCGTCGTTGTCGGCACGCAGCATGAACAGCACGTACTTGAGCGACACCACCCAGAGCAGGGACCAGAGCACCAGCGAGAGGATGCCGAGCACGCCTTCGGCGTTGACCTGCACACCGTAGTGGCCGGCAAAGACCTCCTTGAGGGTGTACAGCGGGCTGGTACCGATATCGCCGTAGACCACGCCGGCTGCCGCTACGAGCAGGCCGAACGAGGACGAATGGGCGCGAGAATGGGCCTGTGGCTCCAGGGTGCTGGAACTCATCGAATCACTCCGGGGGACGGGGCGCGGTGCGGATGGTGTTGGAGACACGGCATTCGGCGGGGAATACGAGGTGCTGCCACGGAAGGGCGCCAAGTATCCGTTCTGGCCGTGGGGCCTGGCGTAAAGAATGCGTAAAAAGTGACGGAAACGACCGGCTGGCGCCCGTCGCTACCAGTTCGCCAGACGCCTTGTAAGCTGAATGATGTACCCGGTCCACAAGTGCGGAGGTTTGCGATGAGCGTCAACGCAATCGGGCTGACCGTGATGGCCTGCCTGTTCCTCGGCTGCATCGGCATGGTGTTCTGGACCAACCGCCCGTTCATCAAGGACTGGTTCGAACATCACCATTGGCACTGGCCACATTTCCACTGAGTTGCCGCACCGCCTCTTGCGAATCGAGCGCAAAAAGGACCGCCACGGTGCCAAGGCGCAATTCGGCACTTCATGCCGTGACGGTCAAGCTCGATAAGTTCAGCGCTATTAAAATGCATCTTTTTCGCATCTGGCGGTGTGCCACTAGGGCCGAACATTCGACCGTAGGGGCTGAACGCGGCACCTGGATTCCGAGGGCGCCGGTCCAGCCAGGGTTGTGAGACGGGCGGGCCGATCAGCGACCTTCGCCCTGTTCCTCCACTCTGCAGGTGCTGTCGAAGCGCGCCGACTCCAGGCGGTTGCGGCCTTTCTGCTTGGCGCGGTAGAGAAGCCGGTCGACGGCCTGGATGAAGGGCAGGGACTGGTCCCCGTGCCGGGGCACCACAGTGCCGACGCCCAGGCTGATGGTGAGCAGCGAGGCAACGCCGGATTTTTCGTGGGGGATGCATTGTTCGCGGATCAGCTTGCGGCAGCGTTCGGCCACCTGGCAGGCGGCGGCCTCATCGGTGGCGGGAAGGATCAGCACGAATTCTTCGCCGCCAAAGCGGGCGACGAAATCGCGGGGGCGGATGGCGGCGTTGATCAGCGCACGGCCCACGTTCTTCAGGCAGTCGTCGCCCTGGATGTGGCCGTAGTGGTCGTTGTACTGCTTGAAGTAGTCGATATCGAGGAGGATCAACGATAACGGCTCGCCGGTGCGCTGGGCATTGGCCCATTCCACGTCCAGCACCGAGTCGAACATGCGCCGGTTGGCCACGCCGGTCAGCCCGTCCTTGTAGGAGTACTCCTCCAGCTGCTTCTGCAGGTCGATCAGCTGCTGCTCGGCCTTCTTCCGCTCGCTGATGTCGAACATGAAGCCGATCAGCGCTTCCACCTCGCCATCGGGGTTGCGCATCACGTGCACCACGTCGCGGATCCACACGTAGTCGCCGGTCGTGGTCAGGGCCCGGTAGTCCGCCTCGTGGTCGGTACCGGCCTGGGACTGGGAGACGCAGAAGGCGACGACCGCGTCGCGGTCATCCGGGTGCATGCGCTCGGCCCAGTCATTCACGCTTACCCAGCTGGACTGGCTCCAGCCCAGCAATTCTTCGATCTGCGGGCCGATGTAGGCGAAGGTCATGGTCTTCCAGTCGATCTTCCATGGGATCGCCCGGGTGGATTCCAGCAGGGCCTTGTAGACCTCCTGGGTGGTTTCTGCGTCGTCTTTCATGGAGCCCCCGTACTGGCCGAATCGGTTGGCGCCGTCCGTTGCGCGAAACCTCCTTATACCTAATCGGATCGGGTTTCAGGCAGTGGCTTCGCGAGCCAGGTGATGGCTCGCGTCGTCCGTTGCGGGAAGAAGAGGCCCGGACTCAGGACTTGCTGCCCTGGGCCTGAGCCGGTTCGGCCACGGCGGGCAAGGGGATGCCCTTGGGCCAGAGCAGCCAGATCTGCCCCTGCTGCTTCATGTTGCCGGCCAGCTCGCCGGCTTCCGCGCCCGTGCCCCAGAACAGGTCGGCGCGCACTTCGCCGGCGATGGCGCCGCCGGTGTCCTGGGCCGCGACCGGGCGGATTACCGGGCTGCCGTCGGGGCGGCTGGTGGAGAGCCAGAGCAGACTGCCCAGCGGGATCACCTTGCGGTCGATGGCCACGCTGTAGCCGGCGGTGAGCGGTACGTTGAGGGAGCCTCGCGGACCTTCGTTGCTGTCGGGATTCAGGCCGAAGAAGACGAAGCTCGGGTTGCTCGCCAGCAGTTCCGGTACTCGCTGCGGGTTGGCGCTGGCCCAGTCGCGAATCTTGCCCATGCTGACTTCTTCCTGCTTGAGCTGGCCCTGTTCCACCAGCCAACGGCCTACCGGCCGATATGGGTGGCCATTCTGGTCGGCGTAGCCGATACGCAGCTGGCGGCCGCTGTCCAGCTGGATGCGGCCGGAACCCTGGATCTGCAGGAACTGCAGGTCCATCGGGTTGGTGAGCCAGGCCAGCACCGGCGCCTTGACGCCCTGGCTGCGAATGGTGGCGGCATCGTCATAGGGCTTGAGCACGCGACCTTCCAGGCGGCCGCGCAGGCGCTTGCCCTTGAGTTCCGGGTAGAGGCCGTCCAGGGCGACCACGATCATGTCTTCGGGCACGCCGTAGACCGGCACCGGTGTCTGCTCGCTCTGCTCCAGGCTGCCGGCGTACACCGGCTCGTAGTAACCAGTGATCAGGCCCTGGGGACTGTTGCGTGCATTGCGCAGGCTGTAGACCTCCAGTTGCGCCTTGAGCCAGGCGCGAATGGCGGCCGGATCTTCCTGTACCTGCGCCGCGCTGGTGCAGGTGGCGGACCAGATCGGGTCCTTGGCCAGGCGTGCGCAGGCGGAGCGCCAGGCCGTGAAGCCGGCGATCACATCGGCGTCGCTGCTGGCGGGGAGTTCTTCCCAGCTCGCACGGGTGTAGGTATCGACCTTGGGCGGCTCGGGCTTGGTGGGCTCCTTGTCGCAACCGGCGATCAGGGAGAGCAGGGCGGCGACGCACAGCGCCAGCCGGCCCCGGCGGAAAAGGGGGGCAATCACGTCTTGCGGTTCCTGATGGGACGAATCGAGGTCGGTAGCTTGGTGAATGGTGTGCGCAACGTCAAATTTGCCCGACGGTTTCATTGATCCAAGCCACTGAAATCAAAAGGAAATATTCATTCAATAAGGTGCTCCCAGCTTTGACAGAGGCCTTTGGTGTGACTCGTAACATTAGAAACTTCCGCAAGACCCTGGACGCCGTGGCCATGAACAACGAGGCTGCCGCCCTGGCGGTGATGCGCGCGGCTGACCGAATCGGTGACGCCGCGCTGAAAGAACAGCTGTTCAACGTGATCCAGCGCATGAACCAGGATGCCGCCGAGCTGCGTGTGGTTCGCGATCACGTCGCCTGAGCGCAGTCCAGCGCGATTCTTCCATTTGTGTTGAATGAAATTGCTGCTTGACCTGAAGGCTAAAGGCCCTCTAGATTGCCGGCCATGACTAATTCCCCTTGGTTGTCCGGCCCCGCGATTATTACCGCCATTCCAGCAGTGGCGGGTTAGCCGACGACCAAACAGAAACCCGCCCTCGAGGCGGGTTTTTTCCTTCTGTCTCCTGGGCGCCGAAATCAAGACCAGGAGCCCTGCATGACCACCTTCACCACCCAAACCGGACACCTCACCGAGCGCCCGCTGGATGAGCGCGAGTCGCTGCTCAAGCACTACGTGCGCAAGATCCTCGCGGCGCCGGTGTACGACGTGGCCATCGAGACGCCCTTGCAGCCGGCTCGCCAGCTCAGCGAACGCCTGGGCAACCAGGTGCTGCTCAAGCGCGAGGACCTGCAGCCGGTCTACTCCTTCAAGATCCGTGGCGCGTACAACCGCGTGGTGCAGTTGAGCGCGGAAGAGCGTGCGCGGGGCGTGATTGCCGCTTCGGCCGGCAACCATGCCCAGGGTCTGGCACTGGCGGCGCGGGAGCTGGGCATTGAAGCGACCATCGTGATGCCGCGTACCACCCCGGAGCTCAAGGTCCACGGCGTGCGTTCCCGCGGCGGCAAGGTGGTGCTGCATGGCGATGCCTTCCCCGACGCCCTGGCCCATGCCCTGACGCTGGCGGCGGAGCAGGGCCTGACCTTCGTGCCGCCCTACGACGATCCGGACGTGATCGCCGGCCAGGGTACCGTGGCGATGGAAATCCTCCGCCAGCACGCCGGCCGCCTCGACGCCATCTTCGTGCCCGTGGGCGGTGGCAGCCTGATCGCGGGTATCGCCGCCTATGTGAAATACCTGCGACCCGAAGTGAAGGTGATCGGTGTCGAACCGGAAGACTCCAACTGCCTGCAGGCCGCAATGGCCGCTGGTGAGCGCGTGGTGCTGGGGCAGGTCGGGCTGTTCGCCGATGGCGTGGCGGTGGCGCAGATCGGCGCGCACAACTTCGAGGTCTGCCGGCATTTCGTCGATGAAGTGCTGACGGTGAGCGCCGACGAAATCTGCGCGGCGATCAAGGATATCTACGACGACACCCGCTCCATCACCGAGCCTGCCGGTGCGCTGGCCGTGGCCGGGATCAAGAAGTACGTCGAGCGGGATGGCGCCAGCGGCCAGACCCTGGTGGCCATCGACTCCGGCGCCAATATCAACTTCGATCGCCTGCGCCACGTGGCCGAGCGCGCCGAGCTGGGGGAGAAGCGCGAGGCGATCATCGCCGTGACCCTGCCGGAGCGTCCGGGTGCCTTCAAGGCCTTCTGCGAGGCCCTCGGACGGCGGCAGATCACCGAGTTCAACTACCGCTACAACTCCGGGGACGAAGCGCACATCTTCGTTGGCGTGCAGACCCATCCGCTCACCGACCCGCGCGCGGCGCTGGTGCAGAACCTGCAAGAACAGGGTTTCCCGGTGCTCGACCTGACCGAGAACGAGCTGGCCAAGGTGCATATCCGCCACATGGTAGGTGGTCGCGCTGCGTACATTGGCGAGGAGCGGCTGTTCCGCTTCGAGTTCCCCGAGCGTCCGGGGGCGCTGTTCAACTTCCTCAACAAACTGGGCGGGCGCTGGAACATCACCCTGTTCCACTACCGCAACCACGGCGCCGCTGACGGTCGCGTACTGGCCGGGCTGCAAGTGCCTGAGGATGAGAACAACCTGATCTTCGAGGCACTGGACGAGATCGGTTATCCGTACTGGGAAGAAAGCGACAACCCGGCCTGCAAGCTGTTCCTGGGCTGATCTTCCTCCGGGTCGAGGGGATGTTGTGGGAGCGAATTCATTCGCGAAAGCGGGCCTTAGGCCCGCCCCATTTTTGAGGCCCCGCTGCACAACCCATCGCGATTGAAATCGCTCCCACAGGTGAAATCCCACCAAGGATAGGTTGCCGTCAGACAATTCCGACAAAAGCGATGTTAACGCTAACAATCTGGTGTTAGAGTGCGCTCCATTCGTTGATCAATCCTTTGGAGGACTGCCCATGTTGACCTGCGGAGAACTGCTGGTTGAGCTGCTGGAAGGCTTTGGCGTGGATACCGTGTTCGGTATCCCTGGCGTGCACACGGTAGAGCTGTATCGCGGCCTGCCCAATACCGCTATCCGTCACGTAACGCCGCGCCACGAGCAGGGCGCGGGCTTCATGGCCGACGGCTATGCCCGCGTTTCCGGCAAGCCGGGCGTGTGCTTCATCATCACCGGCCCGGGCATGACCAACATCACCACCGCCATGGGCCAGGCCTACGCCGACTCCATCCCCATGCTGGTGATCTCCAGCGTCAACAACACCGAACAACTGGGCATGGGCGGCGGCCGCCTGCACGAGCTGCCGTCCCAACGCAACCTGGTGTCCGGCGTCGCCGCCTTCAGCCACACCCTGATGCGTCCGGATGAACTGCCGGATGTGCTGACCCGCGCCTTCGCTGTATTCAACGGCGCCCGTCCGCGCCCGGTGCACATCGAGATCCCGATCGACGTGATCACCGCGCCGGCCGATCACGTACGCCGCAAGCTGGGCGCGTTGCCGAGCCGCCCCGGTCCTTGCTCGGACGCCATCGCGCGTGCCGCCGAAATGCTCAAGGGCGCCAAGCGTCCGCTGGTACTGCTGGGTGGCGGCTGTGCCGATGCCGGCGCCGAGGCCCAGCGTCTGGTGGAAGCCCTGGACGCGCCCACCGCCTACACCATCAACGCCAAGGGCGTGCTGCCCAAGGGTCACCCGTTGGCGCTGGGCTGCAACCAGGCCTGGGTGCCGGTGCGCCAGATGGTGCTGGAGTCGGACGTGGTGCTGGCCATCGGCACCGAACTGGGCGAGACCGACTACGACGTGGTGTTCGACGGCAACTTCCGTATCGAGAGCCAACTGATCCGCATCGACATCGACGCCGAGCAGCTGAACCGTAACTACCCGGCGGACATCGCCATCCTCAGCGACTCCCGCAAGGCCATGGCTGCCCTGGCTGATGCGCTGGGCGCGACCGCGGCCTTCAATGCCGACAGCGTGGGCTCGCAGCGCGCCGCCGCCGTGCGTGCCGAGCTGGATGCCCAGTGGCCGGAGACCTGGAACGGCCAGCGCAAGGTCCTGGAGACCCTGCAGCAGACCCTGCCGGACCTGATCGTCGCAGGCGATTCCACCCAGCCGGTGTACTCCGGCAACCACCTGTTCGAAGCGACCCGCACCCGCAGCTGGTTCAACTCCGCCACCGGCTACGGCACCCTCGGCTACGGCCTGCCGGCCGCTGTCGGCGCCAAGCTGGCTGCGCCGGATCGTCCAGTGATCGCGCTGATCGGCGATGGCGGCATCCAGTTCACCCTGCCGGAACTGGCTTCGGCGGTGGAAGCGGGCGCACCGATCATCGTGCTGCTGTGGAACAACAGCGGTTACGGCGAGATCAAGCGCTACATGAAGAACCGCGACATCCCCACCATCGGTGTGGACATCTACACCCCGGACTTCCAGGGCCTGGCCCGCGCCTTCGGCTGCAACGCCGAGAAGGCCGAGAGCCTGGAACACCTGGCCGAGCTGCTGAAGACCGCCGCTAAAGCCGACCGTCCGACGGTGATCGAGGTGTGGGAGCACGCAGAGTTCCTGGCCTGACCCAGGGGGCCTCACGGTTTTGTGGGGCTCTTTGTGGGAGCGAATTCATTCGCGAAAGGGCGGCTCAGCCGCTTCATGCATGGAAAGGGCAGGTCTTCGACCTGCTCGCGATTGAAATCGCTCCCACACTGACTGTTCAGGGATAATGCGCCTCCCCAAAACGGCGCCAGAGGCCAGGATGTCGACCAGGAACAAACCCGCCACCCTGCACGACGTCGCCCAATTGGCCGGGGTTTCCGGCATGACCGTATCGCGGGCGCTGAGCAAGCCGGACATGGTTTCCGAGCGGACCCGGCAGAAGGTCGAGCAGGCGGTGCGCGAACTGGGCTACGTCCCCAACCTGGCGGCCAGCCAACTGGTCACGCGACGTAGCGGCATCATCGGTGCGCTGATCACCACCATCACCAACCCCATCCTCGCGGCCACCATCGAGATCCTCCAGCAAGGACTGGCACGAGCCGGTTACCACCTGCTGATCGGTGAAACCCGCTTCTCCCAGGAAGAGGAAGGCAAGCTGCTGCGTGCTTTTCTCGGGCGCCAGCTGGACGGGCTGATCCTCGCCTATGGCTACCACGCCCCGGAAACCCTGGAGCTGCTGCAATCGACGGATATTCCGCTGATCGAACTCTGGGACCTGCCGGAAGGTGACGTGCCGCGCACGCCCGTGGGGCAGGTCGTGGGCTTCTCCAACTGGGCAGCGGGTGCCGCGGCCGGTCGCCACCTGGTGGAATGCGGTTATCGCAAGCCGGCGTTCTTCGGCTTCGATGACGAGCGGGAGAACCTGCGCTTCGCCGGATTCCGCCAGGCCGTTGTCGATGGCCTGGGCATCGAACCCCTGCGTCTCAACACCTCGCCCGTGCCGCATATCGATGACGGTGTGGACGTGATCCAGCGTTTCGCCCGTGGCGAAGTTGACTGCGACGGAGCCTTCTTCACCAACGACATGCCGGCGATCGGCGCGATCTTCACCTGCCAGCGCCTCGGCATCCGGGTTCCGGACGAACTCGGCATCTGCGGCTTCGGTGACCTGCCCATCGCCCGCGTAGCCACGCCGTCACTCACCAGCGTGCGGATTCCCGCCGAACGCGTGGCCAATGCCACCGTGGAGTTGCTCTGCCAGCGCATTCGCGGCGAAGGCGAATGGGATGCCCTGGTGGACGTGGGCAGCGAACTGGTGGCGCGGGAGTCGACAGCGCTGCGGGTCTGATGTCCCCATCTGTGGGAGCGATTTCAATCGCGAAGCAGGTCGAAGACCTGTCAGTGGCCATTGTGGAGCCTTTTCGCGAATAAATTCGCTCCCACAAAAAAGCCTGGTCAGTCCTCCGCCAGCAACCACTGCGCAAACGCCCTGACCTTGGCATCCCGACATCCCTCCGGCACCACCAGGTAGTAGGCGCCACACTCCAGCGGCTCCTGGCTTGCGATCACCAGCCGTCCGGCCTCCACCTCAGGCGCCACGAAGTAGCGCGGCAGTACGGTGATGCCGAGGCCGTGCAGGGCGGCGTCGAGGACGAACTGGAAATGCTCCAGACGCTGGCCGGGCAGGGCATCGATTTCCCTGGGCGACAGGCCGGCGCTCTGCAGCCATATCTGGGTGGAGGACTTGCCCTGGTCGGCCAGGGCGCTGTGGTGGAGCAGGGGGTAGCGCAGGATGTCCCGGCGCTCGATCACCGGGCCGTGACGCTGGAGCAGTTCCGCCGTGCAGACGGCTACCATCTCGCCGCCCATCAGGCGCCTGGCCTGGAATCCCGGCCAGTGGCCGTCGCCGAACAGGATGGCGAGGTCGAAGCCTTCCAATAGCCCGTAGAGGCGATGCAGGTCGTTCATCACCTGCAACTCGATCTCCGGGTGCAACTGACCGTAGGCCTTCAGTTTCGGCAATAGCCAGCGAGTGGTGAGGGAGGGTTCGGCGCCTATCCGCAGACGTCCCGCGTTGGTGGTGCTGATGCGCTGGGTGGCGGCTTCCAACTGGTCCAGCAGCGGGCTGATTTCCTCGACGTAGCGACGGCCGTATTCGGTCAACAGCAGGCGCTGGCGCACCTTCTCCACCAGGGGGCGTCCCAGCAGGTCTTCCAGGTTCTTGATCTGTCGGCTCACGGCACCCTGGGTGAGGCTCAGTTCTTCTGCCGCGCGGGTGACGCTCATGTGCCGGGCGAAGGCGGCGAAGCAGGTGAGGGAGATCATGCTGGGTAGCTGTCGGCGCATGGGAGTTCATTACGTTTTGGAATGAATTTGCGGAAGATAAATCGATATCCCGTGACCAGCAAGCGGCCATAGGCTGACTGCTTTCGACCACGCCATTTGCCTGCGGGAGAACCGATGAACACGACAGAACAACAACTGCGCACAGACCTTGCCGCTGCGTACCGGCTGCTGGACCTCAACGGCTGGAGCGATCAGGTCTTCACCCACATTTCCGTGCGTCTGCCGGGGGATGAGCCGGCCTTCCTGATCAATCAGTACGGCCTGCGTCCTGAAGAAGTCAGCGCCTCCAACCTGGTGGCCATCGACGTCGACGGCAACAAGCTCGAAGCCGGTTCGCCAGACGTGAACCCGGCCGGTTTCACCATCCATAGTGCCGTCCACATGAATCGCCACGACGCGGTGTGCGTGATGCATACACACACCATGGCCGGTATGGCCGTGGCGGCGCTGGAGGAAGGGTTGCTGCCGCTGAACCAGACCAACATGACCTTCTATAACCGGCTGGCCTACTACGACTACGAAGGCGTGCCGCTGGACCTGGAAGTCCGCGCCCGCATCGTCGCTGCCCTGGGCGACAGCAAGGCGATGATCCTGCGCAACCACGGCCTGCTCACCGTCGGCCGCAGCGTGGCCGAGGCCTACTTCCTCATGTACTACCTGAACCAGGCTTGCGAGATTCAACTGGACGCGATGAAAGCGGGCCGGCCGCTGATCGTGCCGGACCACGATGCCTGCGAATACACCGCGCGCCAGTTGAACAACGAACGCTATCACCTGGAGAGCGTTGATCTGGTCTGGCAGGCGGAGTTGCGTAGGCTGGATCGGCTTGATTCGTCGTTCCGCAGCTGAGGGCTGGTTTTGCTCCCACAGGGTTTCGAGTTCGCCGGATGGCATGGCGTTTCCGGCGCGAGTCACCCCTCTCCCTTTAGGAGAGGGGCTGGGGGTGAGGAAGCTGGCCGGCCGGCTCCGACCCTCGGATGCAGGCCAGTTTCGCGAGCAAGCTCGCTCCTACGGTTGGATTCCTTGTAGGGGCGAATTCATTCGCCAAGGGCGGCGAAGCTGCCCCATCGGGGGGTGAAGGGCAAACCTGCGGTTCGCTTGGCGATTGAAATCGCCCCTACAGGGTTCGGCCTCACAGGGTGGCATGCTGTCGCCGGCGCGAGTCACCCCTCTCCTCTTCAGGGAGAGGGGCCGGGGGTGAGGGGGCCGGCAGGCCGGCGCCGACTTCCAAATCCGTTCCTACAGACTTACAACCTTTCATCCCCAACAAAAAAGCCCGGACATTGGTCCGGGCTTTTTCGTATCAGGCCGGCGCGCTCGCCGCCCTGGTCGTGGCCTCCCTGGCCCTGCGTTCTGCCAGGTACTGCAACAGCAACCGCGCGCAGAGCACCAGCAGCGTCACCCCGATCAGCAGCACGGAGATGGCCGCCACGCTCGGGTCGACGTTGTCCCGCAGTCCGCCCCAGATGCGGCGGGGCAGGGTGTTGACGTCGACGCTGGTGATGAACAGGGTCACCGCCACTTCCTCCCAGGACAGCGCGAAGCTCAGCAGGGCGGTCGAAGCGATGCCGAGCTTGAGGTTCGGCATCACCACCAGGAAGGTGGTCTGCATCAGGCTGGCGCCGAGGTTGCGCGAGGCCAGTTCGATGCGGCGGTCGATCTGGCTCAGGGCGACCAGCATGGTCACCACACCGTAGGGCACCACCATCACCACGTGGGCGATGATCACGCCAGGAATGGTGTCGTAGCCGAAACCGGGGGCGATGCGGCCGAGGTTGGTTTCCATGAAGTACAGGACCAGCGCCGAAATCACCGGCGGAATCGCCATGGGCAGTAGTACCAGGCCGATCAGCACAGTGGCCAGGCGCGAGCGCAGGTACCAGATGCCGAGGCTGAAGCTCACCGCCAGGGCGGTGGCGATGATGCTGGTGGCGAAGGCGATACCCAGGCTCTGCATGATGCTCGCCATCCACTCCGGGTTGCCCAGCAGGGCTTCGTAGTGGCGCAGCGACCAGTTGCCGTTGGGCATCGACAGGTAGCGCTTGCTGGTGAATGAAACCGGAATGACCGTCAGCAGCGGGAACAGCATGAAGGCCATGGCCACGGTGGCCAGCAGGCGAGTGGAAAGGCCCGTTTTATGAGTATTCATGTTCGATCAGCCCACCAGTCGGTTGACACGGGTTATGCGCAGCAGCAGCCAGATCAGGGCGCTGACCAGGGCCAGCAGCACCACACTGAGTGCGGCCCCCAGACCCCAGTTGCTGGTCTGGAACATCTGCAGGAAGACGTACTCGGCGATCATTACGGTCTGGCCGCCGCCCAGCAGCACCGGCGTGATGAAGAAGCCCAGGCAGAACACGAAAACCATGATGAAGGCGCCCAGCAGGCCCGGTACGGTCTGCGGCAGCAATACCTGCCAGAAGGTACGCATTGCGCCGGCGCCGAGCCCGCGGGAGGCCAGCAGCACGCGCTGGTCGAGCTGGCGCATGCTGGAAAGCAGCGGGAACAGGGCGTACGGCACCATGAAGTGGAGCATGCCGATGACCACGCCTGTCTCGTTGCGGGTCAGCTGCAGCGGCGAATCGATGAGACCGAGGCCCATCAATCCACCGTTCAGCACACCATTGCTGCGCAGGGCGATCAGCCAGCCGAAGGCCCGTACCAGCACCGAGATCCAGAACGGGATGAAGATGCAGATCTCCACCATGCGTTGCCAGAACGGCGGGCTGAACACCCAGCAGTAGGCCAGCAGGTAGCCGATGACCAGCGCCAGGGTGCTGACCGTCAGGCACAGGCGCAGGGTGCGCCAGAGCATGTCGTGGATCGCGGGATCGGTGGCGATGCGCTGGTACTGCTCGATGCCGGGCTCCGGCAGGGTGAAGCTCCAGCCCACCACGCCGAGGAACGGCAGCAGGTAGAAGACCACCAGCAACAGGGGCAGAGGGATCAGCAGCAGGCTGCGCTCCAGGTTGGCGGAGTGGGTTGTGCTCATGCGCGGCGGCTCACTTGGAAAGGTGGGTCAGGTACTGTTCCAGGGTGGTGGCGTAGTTATCTGCATACCACTCCACGTTGAGGAAGATCTGCTTCTTGAAGTTCTCCTCGGACGCGCAATCCGCCTCGCGTTGCTCCGCCGTCATCAGCTTCTGGGTGGCACCGTTGGACGGACCGTTGCCCAGCAGTTCGAACAGCTTGAGCTGGCCTTCCGGTTGCAGGGCATGCTGGATGAAGCGCATGGCTTCCTGGCTGCCGCCCGGGTTGCCCTGGAGCACTGCCCAGCTGCTGGCGTTGAGGAGGGCGTTGTCGTAGCCCCAGCGGATGCGGCCTTCGCTGTCTTCGGCGAGCAGCTTGGCGCGGGTGCTCCAGATGGCGCCCATCGAGACTTCGCCTTCGATCATCAACTGCTGGCTTTCCGCACCGGAACTCCAGAACGACAGGACGTGGGGTTTGAGCTCGTCGATCTTGCGCAGGGCGCGCGGCACGTCCAGCGGGTAGAGCTGGTCGGCGGTCACGCCATCGGCCAGCAGCGCGGCTTCCAGCATGCCGTTCATCCACTTGTAGAGGGTGCGCTTGCCGGGGAATTTCTCCACGTTCCAGAAATCGGCCCAGCTGGTCGGGCCCTGGTCGCCGAATTGCTCGCTGTCCCAGGCCATGACGTAGCTGAACAGATAGCCGGCGATGCCGTGGTCGTGGGCCAATCCGGGGGCGACCTGGCCACGCTGGATGACGCTGTAGTCCAGCGGCTGGAGGATCTTGTCGCGGCCGAGGGTCATGGCGCTGTAGCTGTCGACGTCCACTACGTCCCAGCTCGGCTTGCCGCTGGCCAGCTGCGAGCGGATGGCGCCTTCTGTGGGGCCGGCGCCGTCGATGCGCACCTGGATGCCGGTGGCCTTGCTGAAACTGTCGGTCCAGGCGCGGCGGAAGGCGTCGAGGGCGTCGCCGCCCCAGTTCACCACCACCAGCGGCTTGCTGTCGGCCGCCCAGCTGATGCCGCTGCGCATCGCCAGCGGTGCGGCCGCCAGCAGGCCCATGGCCTGCATGAAGGTACGGCGGTTGATCTGGCCGTTACGGGCTTTCTCGATGAGGACTTCGATGCAGTCGCGCTGATGTTCCTGGCTCATGGGCAATTCCTCGCGTGGCCCGCCCAATGGGGCGCGGCCGATTGTTGTTGTAGGGAGGCAGTCGAATTAATGGGTTTCGCGCGTTCAGGCATCCAGCAGGAAGCTGCGCTGTACCGGCCAGCTCAGCCATACCGGTGTACCGCTGGCCAACTGGGCGCCGGGGTGGTTACCGGGTACCGCCAGGTTGATGGCCGGGGCGTCCTGGCCCAGCTTCAGGGCAAGGTGAGTGCTGGCGCCCTGGTAGACCTTTTCGGTGAGGTGTGCGGCGACGATGTTATGGCCGGAGAGGTCAGGGCGTTCGATGTGCAGGTCCATGTGCTCGGGGCGAACCGCCAGCAGCTTCGGCTGGTCGCCCAGCGCCTGTGGTGCGGCGGCATGCAGATGGTTGTCACCGCAGTGGCCGCTGGCGTTGCTGCCGTTGCGGGTCACGTTGGCCAGGGGGAAGAGGTTCATCTTGCCGAGGAATTCGGCGACGAAGCGGCTGTTGGGCCGGTCGTAGATGTCTTCCGGGCTGTCGACCTGGGCCAGGCGTCCCTGGTTGAAGATGGCGATGCGGGTGGACAGGGCCAGCGCTTCGCCCTGGTCATGGGTGACGAAGACGAAGCTGGTACCGACCTGGCGGTGGATGCGTTGCAGCTCGGCCTGGAGTTGTTCGCGCAGGTTCTTGTCCAGCGCCGAGAGGGGTTCGTCGAGCAGCAGCAGGTCCGGCTCGAAGACCAGGGCGCGGGCGATGGCGACGCGTTGTTGCTGGCCACCGGAAAGCTCGGCCGGTTTCTTCTTCATGTGGGCGCCCAGGCCCACCACTTCGAGGATGTGTTTGACGCGGCGTTGGCGTTCCTCGGCCTTTACGCCGCGGATGCGCAGCGGGTAGGCGACGTTGTCTTCCACCGACATGTGGGGGAACAGGGCGTAGCCCTGGAACACCATGCCGAAGTTGCGCTTTTCCGCTGGTCGGCGGCTGATGTCGACGCCGTTCTCCATCAGCGTGCCGGCGGTGGCCTCGAGGAAGCCGGCGAGGATCATCAGGAGGGTGGTCTTGCCTGAACCCGACGGGCCGAGGAGGGTGAGGAACTCACCCTGGCGGATGTCCAGGTCGATGCCGTCCAGGGCGGTGAAATGTCCGTATTGCTTCCTGATCCCCTGGGCGCTGAGCTGGATGGCCTGACTGCTGGGCACGCTGGTTACTCCCCTTGTTGTGCTGGGACTCGCGGATGGGTCCCGGATTGGGCGTTTTGGCCATTATTGTCAAAGGGAGCGCTACATCAATGGAATTATTTGAGCATTAATGTTTAGTTTTTTTGGACATTCCCAGGACGAAAATGGGGCGCGATTTGGCCGGTGGCCCAGCGGCGGTGCGCGCGGCGCACCCTAGGGCCAGATCGAGTTCCAAGGTGGTCGTGTGGGAGCGATTTCAATCGCGAATAAATTCGCTCCCACAGGTGCATGCTGGGGTGACCGGTGACCCGTAGGGTGGGCTTCAGCCCACGCAGGTACCGGCTCAGCGGTGTTCGTGCCAGATCTGCGTCGAGGCTTGCAGCTGCGTCTTCACCCAGTTGCTGAAGGCTTGTACAGCCGGACGGTCGGCCTTCTGTGGGTCGGCCACCAGGTAGTAGCCGCGATGGGAATCTATGGCGATCTCGAACGGGCGGACCAGCAGGCCACGGGCCAGGGCGTCGCCACTGATCAGGTTATCGCCCATGCCGACGCCCTGGGCGGCAATACAGGCGGACTGCGCGCAGTGGGCATCGGAGAAGATGATGCCGGTGCCGGCGTCCACGCCTGACGCGCCGGCGGCGGCAAGCCAGACCCGCCAGTCGCTGTAGTCGCTCATGTGCAGCAGCGGGAATCCGGCCAATTCCTGCGGGTTTTTGAGGCCGCCCATGGCGTTGATCAGACGCGGGCTGCACACCGGGAAGAAGCGCAGGGCGACGATCTGCTCCACCGCCATGTTGGGCCAGTCGCCGATGCCATAGGCGACGAAGAGGTCGACGTTGGCGTTGCTGACATCATCCGGCGTGCGCGGCGAGATCAGCTGCAGTTGCACCTGCGGGTATTCGCGCAGGAAACCGCCGATGTGGTGGCACAACCAATAGGTGGCGAAGCCGGGGTTGCAGCTCACGCTCAGGCGTCCGGAGATTTCCTGGTCATCCAGGCGCCGGCTAGCTTCTTCCAGGTTGGAAAGGATGCGGTGCACTTCGCGGGCATAGCGCTCGCCCCGATAGGTGAGGCCGATGCCCCGCCCGATGCGCTCGGTCAGTGGGAATCCGAGGCTTTCCTCCAGGCTGCTGATCTGGTGGCTGATGGCGCTGCGGGTCAGGTTGAGCTCATGGGCGGCGGCGGACACGCTGCCCAGGCGGGCGACGGCGTCCAGGGCGCGCAGCGCGGTCATCGAGGGGAAGCGCATGGAGGGCTCCGGCGAGTATGAGGTGAAAATATCTAAACATTAGTGGCGAAATAAATCGATTGTTGTATTGCTCCACTCAACAATACTAAGGCCAGCCCGCCGCTGGCCGACCTGCGCGGACGGGCCTTGTCACCCCATCAAGGAATCCCTTTCATGCACGAGCCCAAGCAATTCGCCCTGGACTGGGTGGAGCAGCAGCACAAGAACCTGTCGGACTGGCACCAGGTGATCTGGCATTACGCCGAACCCGCGTTCCGTGAGTACAAGTCCTGTGCCTGGTACGTGGAGCTGCTGCGCAAGGAAGGGTTCGACGTGGAGGAGGGCAGCGGTGGCATGCCCACGGCCTTCTGCGCCACTTTCAAGAATGGCGAAGGTCCGGTCGTGGCCACCTACGGCGAATACGACGCGGTGCCCGGCAACTGCCAGGCGGCGGCGACCCGCAAGATGCCGCGTGAAGGCCTTTCGCGCTTCGCTCCCGGTCATACCGACCCGCATTCGGCACTGGGCATCAGCGCCCTCGGTGGTTTGCTGGCGGCCAAGGCAGCGATGCTCGAACACGGTATCCAGGGCACCCTGAAATTCTTCGGCGAGCCGGCGGAGAAGCTGCGCGCCTCCAAGCCGGTGCACGCGGCCAAGGGGTATTACGACGACCTCGATGCGGCCATCAGCTTCCACCCCACCTACATGCTGCCGCTGAACAACACCACCACCTGGGATACCCACTGCGGTATCGCCTACGCCTACATCTACACCTTCACCTGCGATGAACCGCAGAACTGGATCGCCTCGGACAAATACAGCCCGATCCCGCAGAACCACCTGGCTGCCCGCGCGCCGGGGGCCAACGATGCGCTGGTGCATTTCTACACCCTGAACGAAAGCCTGCGCCGCTCCACACTGCCGTTCACCGGCCTGTGGAGCTATAACGAGGCCATCCTCACTGCCGGCCAGGCGACTGCCGACAACCTGCCGCCGCACATTTCGCAGATCCAGTACCTGTTGCGCTGCGATTCCATCGAGCAGGCCGAGACCATCGCCCAGGTGATGGACAACAACGCCGCGGCCGCCGCCCTGGCCACCGGCTGCCAATGGAAGAAGACCTGGGTGTGCAAGTCCCGTGGTGGCTTGCCCAACCACGTGATGGCGCAGGCTACCTACGACAACCTGGCCCTGGTCGGCGCGCCGCGCTGGGGCTTTGAGGCCATCGAAATCGCCCAGGAAATCCAGGCCAACCTGGGCCTGGAGCCGATGGAGAAACCCTTCCTGCCGGCCACCGAAGAACTGATCGAGCCGCAGGAGTGCGAACGCCAGATGCGCCTGCAGATGCCGGCCTGGCAGAAGCACCTGACCTCCGACGACTACCCGGAATACACCTGGCACTGCCCGACCGTGCGCCTGCTGGTGGCGCGGCCGATGCTCTCGGCGCCGGCTGGCTACACCTATCCGGACTGGGTCGCCAACGCCCTGGGCGGCATTCGCCAAGCCATCGATCCGATGATCCAGGTGGCGGCCAAGACCATCGCCGCGACCCTGGTGGACCTGCTGACCCGTCCCGACCTGCTGGCTGCCGCCCGCGCCGAGTTCGTCGAGCGCACCGGCGGCGGCATCGGTGGCAGCCTCTGGCAGGCGCCGCTGCTGCCGAAGGACTTCCAGGCACCTCATCGCTACCGCTGGCCGGAGTACATCCGCACCGTGCGCGGTGAGGAATGGTGGATTCCGGCTCGCGACGACGAATGAGCCCGAGGCGGGCTGCCCGGCCCGCTTTCCCAACCTTTCCAGCGATTCACGACTGACTCTGCCAAGACGGGCGGCAAGCCCGCGATCAATTCGAAGAAGGTGTCACTGCCATGGGTAACTCCACCGACTACCGCTCCAGCAACGTCCCCGGCCCGTCCGGCGCCGCCGACCTGGTGCTGACCAACGGCCGCATCTACACCGTGGATGCTGCCAACCCCTGGGCCGAAGCCGTGGCCATTCGCGGCGGGCGCTTTGTTGCAGTCGGTGGCAACGGAGCAGTGGAGGGCCTGATCGGTCCCCGTACCCGCGTGCTGGACCTGAAGGGGCGCTTCGCCATGCCGGGCCTCTACGACATGCACACGCACCCGGACCTGAAGCTGGCCCCTGGCTACGCGGGCTACCTGGAGGTGGGCGTGGAAGACCCGACGCCGGAGCAGGTCCGGCAGGCCATCCTCGACTATGCCGCCGCCCATCCCGGCGATGGCTGGGTCTACGGCCAGTACTTCGTGCGCTACACCTTCAAGCAGGCTGGCCTGGTACCGGACCGCTACTGGCTGGACAGCGTCCTGCCGGACCGTCCGGTGGCCATCCTCGACCGCTCCTGGGGCTGCATGATGGTCAACTCCCGTGCGCTGGAGCTGGCTGGCATCGATGCCGACACCATGGACCCGCGCCACGGCTACATCGAACGCGACAGCGTCACCGGCGAGCCCACCGGCATCCTGGTGGACGGCGCCTATGCGCTGATGCACGCGGCCATGCCGCCGACCCCGCAGCACGCGCTGAAGCGCGCCTACCGCGAGGGCGTGTGGTTCCAGAGCGGCCACGGCGTGGTGGGCACCAAGTACGTGCACGTCTGCGAACACCGCCTGAACGCACTGAAGTCCATCGACCAGGCCGGCGAACTCTCGGTACGGGTGGAAGCCGCCATCAGTTGGCAGGACGACATCTTCCCGGTGAAGCGCCGCTGGGAACTGCTGGCCGGCGAGCGGCACTACTACCGCAGCGCCCGCCTCAACGCCAACGCGGTGAAGTTCCACTTCGACGGAACCCACGAATCCCGTTCGTCCTACCTGTCCAGCGCCTGGCCGGGTGAGGCCAGCTGGCGCGGTCACCTCAACCTGACTCCCGAGCACATCACCGACATGGTGGTGGACATGGACCGCAGGGGCATCCGTGTGATCGCCCATTGCACCGGCGATGGCGCCTCCGACCTGTTCCTCGATGCCGTGGCCGAGGCCCGCCGTCGCAACGGCTACAGCGGCGTGCGCCACCAGTGCGCCCACAGCACCACGCTGCTGGATGGCAACCTGCCGCGCTTCGCCGAACTGAACGTCACCGCCGAATTCTCCCCGGTGGGCTGGTTCCCGTCGTCCTTCGCCTATGCCCGCGCCGTCTTCGGCGAGGACCGCATGCAGCGCGCCTACAACTTCAAGGGCGTACTGGAGCACGGCGGTGTGGCGGTGATGGGCACCGACTGGCCGGTGTCCAGCATCAACCCCTGGATCGGTTTCGAGGCGATGGTCACCCGCGAGAACCCCTTCGGCGACGAGGAAGGCTGCTTCTACGGCAACCCCATCAGCCTGGAGCAGGCCATCCGCGTGATGACCCTCAATGGCGCCTGGTGCATGGGTATCGAGGACAAGGCCGGTTCCATCGAAGTCGGCAAGTCCGCTGACCTCATCGTGCTCGACCGCAACCTCTTCGACGTGGCGCCCAAGGGCAACATCCACGACACCCAGGTGCAGCTGACCCTGCTGGAAGGCGAGGTGACCTGGGACCGCCATGGCGAGTTCGACGGCACCGAGCATGCCGCCGTCTGGCAGGGCGAACTGCCGAACTTCTGATCCAGCCACCAGGAAACATGCCCATGAGCAGACTCGCCCCCATTCCCGTGACCCTGGTGTCGGGCTTTCTCGGCGCCGGCAAGACCACCTTGCTGAACCGCATCCTCAACAGCGACCACGGCCTGCGCATGGCGGTGATGGTCAATGACTTCGGCGCCATCAATATCGACAGCCAATTGATCGTCAGCCAGACCCAGACCACGGTGAGCCTGGCCAACGGTTGCATCTGCTGCACCGTCGAGAGCGACCTGATCGAACAGCTCGGCCGCCTGCTGGATGATCGCGCCAATCGACCCGAGTACATCGTGATCGAGGCGAGCGGGGTGTCGAATCCGGCGAAGATCGCCAACACCCTGCGCTATCCGCAATTCCGCGACGCGCTGGCCATCGACAGCATCCTCACGGTGGTGGATGCCGAGCAGTTCGAGCAGCTGGATGGGGAGATGGCGCAGCTGGCGATGGAACAGCTGGATGTGGCGGACATCATCGTGCTGAACAAGGTGGATCGGGTTGGCCGCGACCAGCTCGATGCCCTCAAGGCACGCTGGCTCTATCCCAACGCGCGGTTGCTGGAGTGCGAATACGGCGAGGTTCCGCTGGAACTGGTGCTGGGCGTCGGTCGCTTCAAGTCCGGCTGGAGCTTGCGGCCGGCGACCATGGCGGCGGCGCCGGCGGTAGTGTCGGTGAAGGAGGAAGATCATTCGGCGATCTTCGAGACCTGGAGCTTTTCCAGTGAGCGTCCGCTATCCCTGAAAGCCCTGCGCCAGGCGCTGGCGACCCTGCCAGCCGATATCTACCGCGCCAAGGGTGTTTGCCAGATAGCTGAAGCAGTGGGTAAGCGCTGCATCCTGCATCTGGTGGGCAGTCGCAGCGAGATCAGGCCGGAGGAGGGTTGGGATGGCCGAACGCCGCAGACCGAACTGATCTTCATCGGCCGGCGCGGGACCATCGATGCGGCCAAGATGCAAGCGACATTCGAGAAGTGCGTGGCCTGAGGCTTTGTTGTGGGGGCGAACCTCCGGTCCGCTTAGCGATTGAAATCGCCCCCACAGGCAGATCGGTTCTTTGTTCCGCAAAAAGAAGAAGGCGCCACAAGTGGCGCCTTCTGCCTTTCGAGGGATTGCATACATCGTGATTGCCTGCCTCTGAAAGGTGCTCCGGGATCAACTGATGCGGCTGGCGCCAGTGCGGTCAGCACCACCTTCAGCGACACGGAAGCCAGTACGGTCGGAGCCACCTTCGGCGATGCGGTTGGCACCGGTACGGTCGGAGCCATCTTCGGCGACACGGTTGGCACCGGTACGGTCGGAGCCACTTTCGGCGACACGGTTGGCGCCAGTGCGGTCGGCACCACCTTCAGCGACACGATTGGCACCGGTGCGGTCGGAGCCACCTTCAGCGACACGGTTGGCACCGGTGCGGTCGGAGCCACCTTCAGCGACACGGTTGGCACCGGTGCGGTCGGAGCCACCTTCGGCGACACGGTTGGCGCCAGTGCGGTCGGAGCCACCTTCGGCGACACGGTTGGCGCCAGTACGGTCGGAGCCACTTTCGGCGACACGGTTGGCGCCAGTGCGGTCGGAGCCACCTTCGGCGATGCGCTGGGCACCGGTACGGTCAGCGCCGCTTTCGGCTACGCGGTAGATGCTGGTGCGATCGGAGCCACCCTCAGCGACGGACAGTGCGAAAGCGGAAGCGGACAGGCTGGCGATGAACAGGCTGGCAAGGATTTGCTTTTTCATTTTCGGGCACCTCGGTGAGGGTTGAAATTCGTCTACGGGGCCCATGTTACTGATGTGATTTCGATGAAGAAGTGATGCTGCGTGATGGTTACCATCGACGTCAGTGATAGTTATATGCGTTCCAATAAAAACAACGAGTTAAGTGGTTGTTTTTAACGCTGTTACGCCGCCTGGAAAGGCTTTTTCCTGAAATCGGAACAATCTAATTGTTCGATGTTAAGGCCGAATCGCTCCCAGGCAGAGGCTGGAAATTGGCCTGGATGGCCCATTCCAGAGCGGCTACTGGCCTGTTTCAGGGGAGGAGGGAGGGGAACTCAGCTGCAAGCCGGAGCGAATGCACTCGCTCCGGCCTGCCAATGGCGATGTCGCTGGAAATCAGCGCTTGCCCATGGAGCGGCGGGAGCCACGGGGCGGCGGATGCAGGCGCGAACCGCGATCATGCCCCTTCAGGGTCTGGTAGTAAGGGATGTTCGGCTTCTTCGGCTTGGCGGGCGCGTCCGGAGTGGCCGCGGTTTCCTGGGGCTGGGCTTCGGCCTGGTCGAGGTCTTCGCTGTTCATGGTGCTTCTGCTCTGTGCGGGCTTGGCCCGCTAGCGGGCCGGAGGCGCGCATCATACACCAACTGCCCGCAGGCCGGCCCCTGGGCGGGCCCGCGGGCATCGGTTCAACTGGGCTGCTCCACCTGCCATCCGGTGAGCTGGACGCGAGGGTCCACGTGGTTGATCGCGGCCAGGATGTGCTCGGGGTCGGTCAGTGCCGGCGACATGGTCCAGCGGCCGATGGGCTCGTTGCCGATCCGCACCATGCCGGTATGGGTGAGCTGGTTGCCATCCACCAGCGGGTCCACGTCATAGAAGCCCAGGGCATAGCGCAGGTCGAGAATGTCCTGCGGATCGCCGGTGAGGTATTCCCAGCCGGGGCCGATATCGAACTTGTCGACGTACTCCAGCAGGTGGCGGGGCTGGTCCAGTTCCGGTTGCAGGGTGATGGAGTACATGAAGATGTCCCTTCCCACGCGCTCGCCGAGCATCCGCTGCACCTTGCGCAGGTTGGCGGTGGCGGTCGGGCAATTGCGGCCGCAGCTTGCGTACATCATGTTCAGGACTACTACCTTGCCGCGCAGCAGGTCGTCGTAGAAGCGGACCTTCCTGCCCAGATGGGTGAGGAGCGTGGGGTTGGGGAACCTGTCATCGCCCTGGTGAACGTTCGGCCGGCGTTCCGCGGCGGCGCCCAGCGAACCCAGGGCGGCCAGCCCCAGTACGCCGGCACCGAGGCCGCCGATCAGGTTTCTGCGTGTATTCATGGCATACCTCCGGCCGGCGTCATTCGACGTCGAAGCGCAGCATCATCGCGTGGTCTTCGTGGATCAGGTTGTGGCAGTGCATCACGTACTTGCCGATGTAGTCGCGGAAGCGAATGAGCACGCGCACGGTTTCGGCCTCGTTGATCACGTACACGTCCTTGCGCCCCTGTTCATGGGCGGGGATGGGGATCGAAACGCCATTCTTGATGCGCGCGAGGATGCGGCCTTCCTCCAGGTGGATGTGGATGGGGTGCGACCAGCCGTTGTCGATGTTCATCAGCTCCCAGATTTCGTAGCGCCCCTTGGGCACCTTGAAGCGCGGGGCGTTGACGTTCACGAACTGGCCATTGATGGCCCACATGTTGTTGGAGCGCTCGAAAACGAAGCGGCGCACCGGCGCGCTCGCGACCACCGCCGGATCTATCGGGGGCAGCGGACGCAGGTTGGCCGGCACCTGGCTGAGGTCCTGGGCACTGGGCCAACGGTCCACCACTATCTTCAGCACGCGCACACCGGGGTCCTTGATGTCCTTGGGCCGACGGGTTTCCTCCTGGCGCATGCGGTTGACCAGGTAGAGCGTGGTGCCCACCAGGTACTTGGAGAAATCCACCACTATGTCGGCGCGTTCGGCCATCCCGATGGTCACGCTCTGCTGGTTGAGCAGGGGCTTGGGCAGCAGGTTTCCGTCGTTGCCGATATAGGTGAAGTTCTGCCGCACGTTGTTGGGATTCACCAGCGCGAGGTTGTAGAACCGGCCCGGTCCCCCGTTGAGCAGACGGAAGCGATAGCGCCGCGCGGCGACCTTCAGCACCGGCTCGATAATGCCGTTGACCAGCACCTTGTCACCCAGCACGCCCTCGGGGTTGATCTCGTCATAGAAGAGCTTGCCGGCGGCGTCGAAGCGGCGATCGTTGAACACCAGCGGGTAGTCGTAGGGATGACTCGGCAAGCGCAGCGCACTCGGGTTCGAGTCGGCTTCGTTGCCGGAGTCCAGGTGGTCGTAGAGCAGGTAGAAACCCACCAGTCCGCGATAGAGGTTGGGTGATGTGAAGTCCAGTGTGTGGTCATGGTAGAAAAGCGTGCCCAGGGCCTCGCGATAGTCGCCGACGTTGTTCTGCAGGTCCTCGAATCCGGCGTAGACGTTGGGATACAGATGGTCCTTGAAGCGGCCCGGAGCGGTCAGGTTGGGGCCGGCCTTGGTCCTGCTGTAGTAGTCGCCGGGGAAGCCGTCGCTCTCCGAGCCATCATGCAGGTTGTGCAAGTGGGTGGAGATTTCTGGTGTGCCGAAGCCGGTGTGATTGGCCGGAAGATCGTTGTGGATGCGGCAGATCATCGGCTGGCCATAGTGGGTCATGACCGTGGCGCTGAATTCGTTGGCCGGTGTGTTGGCGGCGCGGTAGCTCCAGGTCTTCTGCTGCGGGTAAGCCGGGTTGAATACCCAGTTGTGTTCCTTTGCCCGCAGCTCGTAGTACTCGGCATTGGGGCGGAACTGGGCCCAGCGCTGGTGGCGGCCGCGTCCGGCCTCGCCGCCTGCCACATTCGCCTGTTCGGTGGGCGCCGGGGACAGATAGGCGACACTGTCAGCGGGCGTTATCTGTGTGGGCAGCTCCATCACCCAGGGCGTGGTGGGCGGGCTCGGGGGCAATATCGGCACCGCGGCCTGGCTGGCCGGAGCGCGTAGCAGCGCAGGCGTGGCCACGGCGGCGGCCGAAAGCTTGAGGAAGCTCCGGCGCGCGGTATCTACCTGCCTGTCTTTCTTGTTCTTGGCGGTTCGAGGGTTTTTGCCTTTCATGGACGTACTCCACCTCCCCACAGCGAACTCGCGCCAACGTCCTGCCCCGGATGCAGTGCTCCAGGGCTCGTTGTCCCCATACGTTCACGCGAAGGTGCAGGCCGCCAGTCGTTGGCTCGCGCGGCCAAAGCGCCAATAAGTCGACTAAAGACTTCTCACTTAGCGAGTGCAATTGGTGAAAAGCCAAAAAAATGCCGAGAGTGCTGGCCAGTTGCTTCTGGCTCTAGGCGCGGCGCTGAGTGTTTCCGGATGTGTCACGAAGACGGGCGGCAGGGAAAGGAGGGCAGGCGGTAGAGCGGTTGGAGCGGGGTGGGGGCGGCCGGGAAGATGGGGAATCCGGCCGCCTCCGGGAAATCACTTGTACTTGTCGTGGAACAGGGCGATCTGCTTCACCGGCTTCGGCTCTTCCTTGGTCAGGACATAGACCACGCGCTGGCCGTCCGGGCCACCGCCGATGTCGACGTAGCTGAAGGTGGGTTCGCCGATGCGATACATGTCCATCATGTCGCCGTAACGGCTGAACACGTAGATGATGCCTTCTTCGTCGCGCAGCTCGCCGTAGAAGGGCTGTGCCGGCGGCATGCTGATGTCGAGGAAGCGCTGGGCGGACAGGGTCTTCACGTCCTTGCCCTGGTCAGCGGACTTGAGCACCAGGACGATATCGCGGCCGAAGCCGTCTTTCTTGCCGACGCTGTGCTTGACCGGTGTGGTGCCGCTCTTCACGTACTCGCGGTAGGTGGCGTAGTCGTCGAAGACGAAGAGTTCTTTCTCGGTGCGGATCTGGTACCAGTCTTCGTTGTCCAGGGCTACCGGCTTGGCGGGAGCCGGGGCCTGCATGGCGCAGCCACCGAGAATGGCGGCCAGCAGCGCGGCGGCCAGGGGCTTGATCAGGTTCTTCTTGTGGTTCATCGGAGGTCCTCCCCAGGAAAGTTGAGCAGAGAATCTGCCTGCGACTGATGACCGGCTGATGACGGGATTGTGTCGTTGAGATGAAAAGGGGAAGGCTTTTTATTTCAGTTAGTTAGAAGCACTTCTTCACGTTGGCTGATTCCCGCGACTGCCCGGTAGGGTGCGCCGCGCGCACCGAAGCAGCTGCACGGTTACACGGTCCTCCCAGACAAAGAAAAGGGTGAAGACTTGCGTCTTCACCCTGCAAGGCCCCGCCGGGGCGGGGCAGTCGAGGGGACTCTGTATCAGCCGCGGTAGTAACGCTGCGGCACGAAGGGGGTCTTGGCGACTTTCATGGCCACGCGCTTGCCGCGTACCAGGGCCCAGACCTCGCTGTCCAGGGCGGCGTGGCTGGCGCTCACGTAACCCATGGCCACCGGCGCACCCAGGCTGGGGCCGAAGCCGCCGCTGGAGACGCGGCCAATCACCGTGCCCTCGGCATCGACTATCTCGGCGCCTTCGCGGACCGGCACACGCTCCAGCGGCAGCAGGCCGACACGCTTGCTCGGCACGCCGTCGCGCTGCTGGGCGAAGACCTGGCCGGCGCCGGGGAAGTTGCCGGCACGCAGGCCATCGGCGCGGCGGGCCTTGGAGATGGCCCAGCCGAGGCTGGCCTCCACCGGGGTGGTGGCGGTGCTCATGTCGTGGCCATAGAGGCACAGGCCGGCTTCCAGGCGCAGCGAGTCGCGCGCGCCGAGACCGATCGGCTGGACTTCCGGCTGCTCCAGCAGGGCACGAGCCAACGCATCGGCATGCTCGACCGGAACGGAAATCTCGTAGCCGTCCTCGCCGGTGTAGCCGGAGCGGCTGACATAGCAGGCCACACCTTGCAGGTTCACGCTGGCGAATTGCATGAAGGTCATTGCCTGCACTTCCGGGGCGAGGCGGCCGAGCACTGCGGCGGCGGCCGGGCCTTGCAGCGCGAGCAGGGCACGGGACTCGAACAGCGACTCGATTTCGCACTGCTCGCCGAGGTGCTTGCGCAGGTGCGCCAGGTCCTGGTCCTTGCAGGCGGCGTTGACCACCAGGAACAGGGTGTCGTCCGCCAGGCGGGCGACCATCAGGTCGTCGAGGATGCCGCCGTTTTCGTCGGTGAACATGGCATAGCGCTGGGTGCCCAGCGGCAGGTCGAGGATGTCCACCGGCACCAGGCTTTCCAGGGCACGGGCGGCGTTCTCGCCCCGCAGGAGGACCTGGCCCATGTGCGAGACGTCGAACAGGCCGGCCTGCTCGCGGGTGTGCAGGTGCTCCTTGAGCACGCCGAGCGGGTACTGCACCGGCATGTCGTAGCCGGCGAAGGGCACCATGCGGGCGCCGAGTTCGAGGTGCAGGGCGTGCAGCGGGGTTTTGGCGAGGGTTTCGGTAGTCACGCGGAATCTCCAGTAGGGTGCGCCATGCGCACCGATGAACGTCTGTGGTGCGCACGGCGCACCCTACGGACGGTGGTTCAGCATTCGATGATGTTCACGGCGAGGCCGCCGCGGGCGGTTTCCTTGTATTTGCTCTTCATGTCGGCGCCGGTCTGGCGCATGGTGCGGATCACCTTGTCGAGCGAGATGAAGTGCTGGCCGTCGCCGCGCAGGGCCATGCGTGCGGCGTTGATGGCCTTCACCGAGCCCATCGCGTTGCGCTCGATGCAGGGCACCTGGACCAGGCCGCCGACCGGGTCGCAGGTCAGCCCGAGGTTGTGTTCCATGCCGATCTCGGCGGCGTTCTCGACCTGCTGCGGGGTGCCGCCGAGGACTTCGCAGAGGGCGCCGGCGGCCATCGAACAGGCCACGCCGACCTCGCCCTGGCAGCCGACTTCGGCACCGGAGATCGAGGCGTTTTCCTTGTAGAGGATGCCGATGGCGGCGGCGGTGAGCAGGAAGCGCTCGACGCCGTCGTTATTGGCGCCGGGCACGAAGCGGCTGTAGTAGTGCAGCACTGCCGGGACGATGCCCGCCGCGCCGTTGGTGGGCGCGGTGACCACGCGGCCGCCGGTGGCGTTTTCCTCGTTCACCGCGAGGGCGTAGAGGTTGACCCAGTCGAGCACCGACAGGCTGTCGCGCAGGTTGGCTTCCGGCTGCTCGCTGAGCTGGCGGTACAGTGCGGCGGCGCGGCGCTTGACCTTGAGTCCGCCGGGCATGATGCCTTCCTTGCGGCAACCGGCCTTCACGCAGTCCTGCATCACCTGCCAGATCTTCATCAGTCCGGCGCTGGTGTCTTCGGGGGTGCGCCAGGCCTTCTCGTTCTCACGCATCAGACCGCTGATGGACAAGCCGCTGGCGGTGCAGTGGGCAAGCATCTCCTTGCCAGTCTTGAACGGGTAGGGCA
>NZ_SSOH01000080.1:0-126794 GCF_029873155.1 Pseudomonas sp. BN515
TCGATGAAGGCACGCACTTCGTTGAGGTCCGGCCCCACCTGGTTGTCGGCGCGGTAGATGGAGTTGCGCAGCTTGAAAGACAGGTCCTTCGCCGCGCCGTCCTGCACCACGTATTTGAATTGGTTGAACAGCTCGCGCTCGGTGCCGTCGTTCTCGCCGCCGGCGACGATGTCGGTGCCGCGCACGTAAGCGACCTTGTAGGTCAGGCCCGGTACGCCGTAGCCGCCGAAGTCCAGCTCGTAGCTGGCTTGCCAGGACTGCTCGTCTTCCAGGTTGAAGTCGGAGAAGTAGGAGTTGGCCACGTAGATGGTGCTGCCGCCGTCGCCGAAGTCGTAGGCGTAGCCTGCATCACCGGTGTTGCGTTGGTGCGCGACGATGAAGGCGTGGGCGCCGATGCTGTATTTGGCCGCCAGGCTCCAGATCGTGTTCTTGTCGTCCTGGCCATCGCCGCCGAACGCCAGCGCGGCCTCGGAGCCGTCGTCGTATTTGGTGCGGTAGGCATTGAAGTCGAAGTTCAGCGCCTGCTCGTCGCTGAACGGGATGTTGTAGTTCAGGTTGGCGTAGTACTTCCTGAACATGTCCTCCACGTCGGAGTGGTACAGCGCCATGCTGAAATCGTCGGTGAAAGCGTAACTGCCGCCGACCACGTCGATGCTCTTCAGGTGGTTGGGGTCGCGCGCCGGGTCGCCCATGGGGCTGTCGCCGGTGAAGTGGCCCGCGTTTAACTCCAGACCCGTGATTTCCTTGCTGGTGAGCAGCGTGCCGGTGAAGGCCTGAGGTAGCAGGCGGCTGTCGTCATGGGCCAGCACGGGCAGGTTGGGGAACTGGTTGCCGTATTTCAGCACGGTGTTGGACGCGCGCAGCTTGAGCACGCCACCAGCTTCAGAGAGGTCATCGACCGGGTGACCGTCGCTGTCGGTGTCGAAGAAGGCGGTGTAATTGCGCCCACGGCCGCTGTCCAGCTTCACGCCGAGCAAGCCGTAGGCGTCGACGCCGAAACCAATGGTGCCCTGAGTGAAGCCTGACTCGAAGGTGCCGATGAAGCCCTGGCCCCAGACCTTGGCGTCGGCGGCGCCGTCCTTGAAATCACGGTTGAAGTAGGCGTTGCGCAGCAGCAGGGTGGCGCTGGCATCTTCGACGAAACCCTTGGATTCGGACTGCTCGCTGGCAAGGGCGGGCAGGCTGATGGCGGCGGAAACCGCCAGCGCCAGGGCGCTCAGGGGATTGAGTTGCATCACGGGTGCTCCTGATGGTCGTTTTGTTGGTATTGGAAAAGGCAGGAAGGGGAGGAACTGTCGATGGCCGCGAGCCTTGAAGCTCAACGGGTCGACAGACAAATCCATTCATTGTCGTTGTGGTTGCCGGCTGTACCGGCGCGATGCGCGCAGACAGTTATCACGATGAGTTCCAACTAAAAAACTGTAAGTATCAAT
Source organism: Pseudomonas sp. BN515 (assembly GCF_029873155.1). Taxonomy (NCBI): domain Bacteria; kingdom Pseudomonadati; phylum Pseudomonadota; class Gammaproteobacteria; order Pseudomonadales; family Pseudomonadaceae; genus Pseudomonas; species Pseudomonas sp. BN515. The sequence continues at coordinate 1,434 of NZ_SSOH01000080.1, forward strand.
TTCAAATATCAATGAGATCAATATTTACGAAATTTACCTGTCGTTACGATGTGCGCGATGAAGCATGTAATCGCCAACCAACTCCGCCGGATGGTAGATGTTTCATCGAGTTACTCTCTGACTTTGGCTGCCTCTCTTGAGGTGGCCATTTTTTGTTTCCACAAGTTGCGCGGCGGAAATACTGGAAGACGATCAGGGTACGCATGATTAGCTTTGAAACCATTGTCAAGTGATTCGACGGATGGGGCTTTTAGGCGACTTAGAGGGGCTCATATATTTTCTCTCGGAATATTTAAAAGAGTTGTCAAGAGTACTTTTTGGTGATTTTTCTGGCGGCCTAACAGCTGAAGACAAAGAAACCCATGTATTGACGTTGATAGTGGCTATCGAGGTGTTTGATTTGGGCGGCCGAGTGAAATCGGTAAACTTGCCCTCGATGAAGATTTTTGCCGAGTGCACTTTCTGGTCTCCCCCAAGAATTGCACTCGGCGCCTCCACTTCATCAATCCTTTGGTTTTTATTCATGGCCGTCTTGCCCCAAGGCGGCCTTTTTTTTGGCATCTGAACTGGGGCAGCGGGTGGCCCGTCGGCCAATGCGTTTTGCGCCAGGCACAGTAGAATCCGCGCCATCCCTGATCGCCGGTCCAGGACGGGCCGTTTCAGGGGATGGGGGATGTAGAACCGTCGTGCCTTCAATACGGCGGGACCTGCAGTCCGGAAACTGGACTTTCCGCGTGGTGCCTGGATGAAGCGTGATATCCGCCTGGCCGTACTCTTGCTGTTCGTTGTCTGCCTGTCGCTGTCGCTGGCCACCGCCTGGCAGGTCTGGTCGGCGCGCGATCGCACGTTGGCTGAAATCGACACCAACAACCTCAACCTGGCGCAAACGCTGGACACCTACGCTGAAGGCATCATCACCCAGAGTGCGATGCTGCTCCTCGGCATCACCGAGCGCCTGGAGGCCGAAGGTATTGGCCCGGCTCACCTGAAACGCCTGCAGCAATTGACCGAGCGCCAGGAAAGCTGGCTGGACCAACTCAACGGCCTGGTCATCTACGACGCCCGGGGCAACTGGCTGATGTCGTCCACCGGGCTCATTCCTGAAGGGGCGAACAGTGCCGACCGCGCCTTCTTCGTCCACCACCGGGATCATCCGTCCCCGGAAATATTCATTGGCCCGCCCATCAAGAGCCGCTCCACCGGGGACTGGGTGCTCACCGTCAGCCGTCGCTTCGAGGACCACGAAGGCCGTTTCGCCGGGGTCGTCGCCGTGACCCTCGGCATCGAGAACTTCCTGCGCCTGTTCGGCAAGATCGATGTCGGCGAGCAGGGCACCATCAGCCTGAGTACCACCGGCGGACAATTGCTGGTCCGTTACCCCTACCGCGAAAAGGACATCGGCCACGACTTTTCCCGCTCGCCGAATTTCCTTCGCTATTTCTCCGGCGCTACGTCGGGCACCGCTTCCTTCAGGTCCGGACTCGACGGCACGGAACGGATTTACGCCTTCCGCAAGAACGATCGCTACCCGCTGGTGACCACCGTGGCGCTGGGCAAGCACGAAGCGCTGCGGACCTGGAAGAACCAGGCCTGGCTGATCGTTGGCGTGGTGCTGACTCTGTTGGCGATCATCGTCGCCATCGGCCGTTTGCTGATCCTCGACATCAAGCGCCGCATCGACGCGGAAGCCTCGTTGATGTCCGCCCGCGAGGACCTGCTGGTGGCCAACCGCCAACTGGAGGTACTGGCCGCCCAGGACCAGCTCACTGGCCTTGCCAACCGGCGCTGCTTCGATGAGCGGCTGGAGGCCGAAGCCAGGCGCGCCAAGCGTGATGGCATGCCGCTTTCGCTGCTGCTCATCGATATCGACCACTTCAAGGGGTACAACGATACCTACGGCCATATCGCGGGCGATGAATGCCTGCGCGCCGTCGGTGAGCAGTTGCAGCGGGGCGTGAAGCGTTCCGGGGACCTGGTAGCGCGCTACGGCGGCGAAGAACTGGCCGTGATTCTGCCGAGCACCGACGCATCGGGCGCCCTGAGCGTCGCCGAGCATCTGCTCGAACGCATCAATGCGCTGGGCATCGAGCACAGCGCCAGCCCCTTTGGCCACGTCACCGCCAGCATCGGCACCGCCACCATGCACGGTGCCCAGGCAGCGGGACGGGAACTGGAACTGATCGAAAGCGCCGACCGGGCTCTCTATCGAGCCAAGGCGGCAGGACGCAATCGCGTGGAGACCTGAGCATGTCCGTAGCTGAAATCCTGAAGAAACGTATCTCCGTCCGCGCGTTCTGCGACGCGCCCGTCACCGCGCAACAGGTCAGGGACCTGCTGGAAACGGCGCGCTGGTCGCCGTCGGGCGGCAACCTGCAGCCCTGGAAGGTGATTGCGGTGAGCGGTGCGGAGAAGCTCGCTGTGGAGCGCCTGGCGGTGGAAGCCCTGCTGAAGAATCCCAAGGGCGAAGCGGGGGAGCACCTGATCTACCCCGAAGCGCTGGCCGAGCCCTATCGCTCCCGTCGCTACAAGATCGGCGAAGACCTCTACGGACTGATGGGCATTCCCCGCGAAGACAAGGCCGCGCGAATGCGTGCGCTGTCGCGCAACTACCAGTTCTTCGGTGCGCCGGTGGGGCTCTTCTTCGTCATCGACCGCGCCATGGGCCACGGCCAGTGGGCGCACATGGGGATGTTCATGCAGTCGCTGGCACTGGCTGCGGAAGAGCAGGGGTTGTCGACCTGCATGCAGGAAGCCTGGGCGATGGTGCGGGAAAGCCTGCATCGGCACTTCGAATTGCCGGAGCATGAATTGCTCTATTGCGGCATGGCCCTGGGCTACGCGGATCGGTCGGCGGTGGTGAACAGCCTGCGCTCCGAGCGAGCCCCGGTGGAAGAGTTCGCTGTGCTCAGGGGGTTCGAGTAGACATATTTTGCCGGAGCGAGCAGCGCTCGCTCCGGCGGTGGTCCTGATCCCGTCTTCAGAACAGTTTCAGGAAGTTGAAGTAGAAGCGCGGTGCCCTGCCGTTGTCGCCGTCAATCTCCTCTGCCGACACCGAGCGCGTCAGCGGAAAGGCCACTTCCGGCGACATGTACAGGTCCTTGGCCACCTGGAAGTGCGCGCCAATTCCGGCCGAGGAAAGGCTTTCGGAGCTGATCCAGCGCGGCTCGTTGTTCCATACCTTGCCCATGTCCCAGAAGGCGTAGTACTGGGTTGGAACCTGGTAGTCGTTGAAGGTGTGCAGGTGGTTGTACTGCAGCTCGGTCTTCATGGCGAAGCCATTGTCGCCGGTGATTTCCGACGGGTCGTAGCCGCGTCCGAACTCACTGCCACCAACGCCGAACTGCTCGGGAGAGAGCAGGGCCTGGCCGAAGGAAGTCTGCGCCGTCGCCGCCAGGTACAGGTTCAGGCCATCCATCACCCCGGACAGGTCCTGGATGCGCTGGGCGTCCAGTTGCAGCTTGGTGAAGTCGGTACGACCACCCTCGCGGGAAGGGTTGAGGCGATCTTCATCGCTGGCGCCGAGAATCTTCAGGCCCTTGCTCAGTTCGGCCTTCACCAGGTTCTTGCCGCCGTAGGCATCGAAGAAGTCATAGCTCGCGCCCAGGCGCAGCGCGCGGATGCGGTCGTCGCTGGAAGGCGGCAGGTCCGGCTGGTGAAGGTACTCGGAACGTCCGTTGAACCAGGTGAAGGCTGCCGACGTCTTGAAGGTTTCGTCGCGCTGGCGAATCCAGGGGCGGGTGATGCGCACCGCCAGGGTGTCGCCGGAGCTGTTGGCGTCGAGGAATGAGTAGGTGTCCGGGAAGCCGTCGTTGTGCTGGGCGAGGAAGCTCACCACGTCGCCCTTGCTGCCTACCGGCAGCTCGTACTGACCTTCGAAGAACGTCATCTTGTTGCCTTCGATCGATTTGCCAGCGCGGACGCCAAGGTGATCTCCGTTGCCCGTCAGGTCGTTGACGCCCACGCCGCCATAGGCCTGCCAGGGCCCGAAGTAGCGACTGTCGCGGTTGTCGAAGCCGAAGAAGCCTTCGTACTTGCGAATGCGGTTTTCCACCGTGAGGTCGGTACCTGCGGTCACTGGCGAAGCGGACAGGGTGCCGTGGCTCTCGTTACCGGACAGGTCATTCATCAGCAGCAGATTGCGCTCGATGGTGGTGCTCTTCGGCGGCACTTCTTCGCGGATATTCGCGGCATAGCGCTCCATGGCCTTGTTGCTGGTGCCTTCGATGCGGACATCGTTGACCTTGCCTTCAAATACCTGGATCACCAGTTGGCCGCCTTCCAGACGCTGTTCCGGCACGAAGGCGCGCGCCAGGAGGAAACCGGCCTTGCGGTAGCGCTGGGTGATCTGGTCGGCCACGGCATTTACCTCACCGAGGGTCACGCGATTGCCTTCCAGGCGCCTGGCCAGGGCGTCGAAGGTACCTTGCGGGTAGCTGCTGACGCCTTTGATGAGCACCTTCCTGACCTGGAAGCGCGTGCCTTCACCAGGTTGGGCTTGCATCTCGCGAGGGGCGGACTGCTCATCGGTGACCACCGTTTCCGGCAGTTGCAGCGGGCCGGTCACGCCCGGTGGCGAAGCGCGGACGCCGTCGGGACCGGGGACTTCCACGCGGCCCGGGTCGAGCTGGGCACGCGGGCCGGCATTCACGGGGCCGGCGATGACGATCAGGCAGGAACAGATGGCAATCGCCAGCCGCTTCAGATTGGACGGAAGAGGTTTCATGGCTATTTCCCTCCCTTGGTATCGCGAGTCAGGTCGTGGGGAATCACGCTGCGGTTCCAGTCGGGGAGGACCAGTTTCCCGTCCTTGAACAGGCCGTTGGCGTAGGTCAGGACGTCGGTGATGTCCGGCGTGGTGCTGGTCTTGTCGCCGTAGGAGCGCGGTTTGCAGATCAGTTGCACGGCGTAGGTGCGGGCCACGGCCGGCGAAACCGTGTAGTTCGCGGAAACGGCCGAGGGCGACTCCAGCGCGGTGCAGCGGGTGTTGCCAGGTGACTGGGCGCCCAGGGGCAGGCCCAGAGGGGGTGTGGTCGCCGGCGGAGTGACCGGGTTTTCCGGATCGATCGGCGGCTGCGGGTCCACGGGGACCAGCGGGCCGGTGATGGTCAGGGTGCCGTCGCGGAAGGTCACGGTGTAATTGCTGCCGGCATCGAAGGCCTTGCCCTGGTTGATGCCGTACGCGCCGGGGTCTTCGCCTGGAGCGCGGGTCAGGGAACCCTTGGCGATATCCGCGGTGTCGCCGTTCTTCAGGCCGCTGACCTGCCAGCTGAGTGTCGGGTCGGCAGCTCCCTGAACCTTGGACTTGTCATCCGCGCTGACCACCAGGGGAGCCGGGGTGATCTGCAGAGTGCCGTCCTTGAACACCATGTTGTAATTGCTGCCCGCGCCGGCATTCAGGCCCAGGCTGCCCTGGCCGATGGCGTAACCGCCAGGCTTCACGTTTTCGCCGGCCTCGCGGTGCAGGGAACCGCCGTTCAGTACTGATGCAGCCGTTTCGCCATTCTTCAGTCCCGAGACCACATGGGTCAGGGCCGGATCGGCGTCGCCGTAGACCTTGCTCTTGTCCTGGGCCGTGATGGTGAGGGTGGCGGGAGTGATGGCCAGATTGCCGTCGACGAAGGACAGGACGTAGTTGCTGCCCTGGCCATTGTTGAGGCCCACAGTCCCCTGGTGGATGCCGTAATTGCCGACGTTCTCACCCTGGTCGCGCTGCAGCGCGCCCGCGTTCAGCACATCGCCCTGGCTGTCGCCGTTCTTCAGGCCGCTGACCTTGTAGGTCAGGTTCGGGTCGAGATCGCCATAGACCTTGGTGTGGCTGTCAGCGCTGACGGTCAGTGTGGCGGGGGTGATGCTGAAGGTGCCGTCGACAAAGCTGAGAACGTAGTTCTGCGCCTTGCTGCCAGCCAGAGCGACATCGCCCTGGCGGATGGCGTAGTCGCCAACGTTTTCACCCTGGTCGCGTTTCACCTTGCCGGGGTTCAACACGTCTGTCTGCAGGTCGCCGTTCTTCAACCCGGCCACCTGGTAGCTCAGGCTCGGGTCGAGGTCACCGTAGACCTTGGTCTTGCCATCGGCGGTAACGGTGAGGGTGGCCGGCGTGATGACGAAATCGCCGTCGACGTAGTGCAGGATGTAGTTCTGACCGCCCGTGGCGTTCAGGTCCAGCGAGCCTTGCTGGATGCCGTAATGGCCGACATCTTCGCCGGCCTGGCGCACCAGCCCGCCGTCATTCAGCACCTGTCCGGCACTATCACCACGCTTGAGGCCGTCGACCTTGTAGCTCAGCGCCGGGTCGGCGTCGCCGTAGACCTTGGCCTTGCCGTCGGCGGTGACGGTCAGCTCGGCGGGCACGATGGAGAACACGCCGTCGTTGAACTGCAGGATGTAGTTGGCGCCCTTGCCGCTGCTCAGGTCGACGCTACCTTGCTGGATACCGTAGCGGCCGACGTTCTCGCCGGTATCGCGATTCAGGCTGCCGCTGTTCAGCACCTCGCCCTGGGTATCACCGCGCTTGAGGCCTGAAACCTGATAGGAGAGAGCGGGGTCGGAATCGCCGTAGGTTTTCTGCTTGTCGTCGGCGCTGACCACCAGGGTCGCGGGGGTGATCTGCAACTTGCCGTCGACGAAGGTGAGCCTGTAGTTGCCGCCGAGACCGTTGTTCAGCCCCAATTCGCCCTGCGAGATAGCGTAGTTGCCGACGTTCTCGCCTGGCTGGCGGGCCAGGTCACCGCCGTTGAGAAGCTGGTCGCCTGTCTGGCCCAGCTTGCCCCCGGAAACGCTGTAGTCCAGGGCTGGATCGGTATCGCCATAGACCTTGGACTTGTCCTTGGCAGTCACCGTCAGCTCGGCGGGGGTGACCTCGAGGGTGCCGGTGTTCTTCTGCAGGTCATATCGCTGCTTGGCATAGGTGTCGCCGGCGAGGCTGCCGTTGATGGCGTAATCACCGACATTGGACTGCTGGGTGGCACTGGTGCTCGGTGTGCCCTGGGTGACACCGCCGCGGCCGAGTTGTGCATCGACGTAGCGATCCACGCCACGTACCACATCGGCTGCCGCATTGCTGGCGATGGTCTGGTTCAGGCCAGGGTTGGCCTCGCCGTACTCACGCTGCACGTTCTGTGGAGTGGCGCTGATGATGGCCTTGTTGCTGTTCAGTGAGATGTTGCTGTCGGACTTGTCCTGGGAGGCCAGGAACTGGATGCGTGCGGTTTCGTTGAGCTGCGCCTGGGTTGCAGGCTTGCCGTCGCTGGTCTGGATCCAGGGTTTGTCATCCAGCAGCCAGCCTATCTGCGCCAGTACGGACTCGGTGGAGTTACCCAGCTTGAAGACCAGTTGCTGGGAACTGCCGGTCTGGGCGTTGTACTGGATCTCGAACTGGTTGGAGGCGCCGGGAATGTACTCGCCGGACACCCCCCAGAAGGCCTTGTCGAGGAAGACGCCGCTCATGGCCAGGCCACCGACGCCATTCAGGGCAAAGCCCACCGGCGCGTCCACTTCGACACCATCGCGCAACACCCGGGTCAGGCCGGGTTTGCTGCTGTCGGGGAGGAACTGCCAGCTATGGCCAGCGGTGTCCTTGAAGGCGAGCCCATTGACCAGGTAGTCGGAGCTGTCCAGGTAGCGCAGCAGGTCAGCCTTGGGAATCTCGTTGCCGTGCTCGTCGCGAAGGTCCACGGCCTCGAACACCACGTAGTCGAAGGTGCTGCCGCTGCTGGGTTTCAGCTCGATGTCGCGATAAGGCTGGCCGTTGGCGATGATCTCCTGGGTGCCGATATTGGTCAGGGCGTAAGCCTTGACGCCACTGAGGGTTTCCCCGGTAAGCGGGGCGATCACGGCCTTGTCCAGGCTCGGTGCCTGGCCGCTGGCATTGGTCTGGTTGTAGCTGAACACGCCATTGCTGGCCTTGCCGGCGAGGGTGCCGGCATGGTTCAGGGCGCTGTCCAGGTGCACGCTGGCGCCTTCGACAGCGAGCTGGTTGGCGATGATGGCGGTGTTCGAGTCCTGGAAGATCGATGCGGTGTCGGAGGTCTTCAGCCAGGCCACACCGGAACCGACGTCGATAATGGCGCGCTTGCCGAAGGCGGCGTCACCGGTTTCGCCGGATTGGGCGTTGTCGATCAGGCGGATATCGCCGGTGGCACTGATATAGAGGTTGCCGTCCTTGAGCAGGATGGGCGCCTTGATGTTGACCGCGCCGCTGGCGTTGCTCTTGTCGGTGCCGTCGAAGGTGGAAATCACCCCGGCGTTGCCAGCGGAGATCAGCGCCAGGGTGGACGGGCTGGTCCGGCCGTCGTTGTCCACGGTGGCCAGGTTGGTGGCGATGATGGGGGCGTTGACGTTGAGGGTGTCAGTGGCGCGGATTACCACGTTGCCGTTGGCCAGTCCGCTGACGATGGTACTGGCCGCAACGGAGCCGCCGGCGTCGGTGGCATCGATATTGACCTCCGCCGGGTCCAGCAGCCAAGTGCCGTTGGCCTGCTGGCCACGGGTGTTCACCTTGGCGTCGGAGGTGACGGTCAACTGCTTGCCGGAGGTTTCGACCTCGCCGCCCTTGCGTTGGCCAGTGGCCGAGGCGGAACCGGAGAAATGGGTCTTGCCGTCGCTCCAGATCACAATCTGGCCGCCGTCGGTCTTGCCATCGGCCTTCAACTGGGCGCCCTTGGCCACCGTGGTCGCCTTCGACGCCGGTTCCGGGCCCTTGCCCTGGTAGCTCCCACCCACCAGCACCTTGCCGCCGGCACCCTGGGTACCCGAGGCGTCGATCTTCGCGGTACCGGCCACGTTCACTTCATCGCCCAGCACCTTGATCTGGCCGCCGCTGGTGCCTTTGGCACTGAGGTTGCCGTTGACGTTGGTGGTCGCGGCATTGCCCAGGACGATGGTGCCGCCCTCGCTGCTCACCGAGTCAGCCACCAGGTCGCCACCGATGTTGATCACCGAGTCCAGGTGCTTGGCGGCGCGGTCGGCGCTCATGGCTATAACGCCATTGCCGACGTCGATCTGCCCGGAGTTGTGCACGCCGCCGGTGACGTCACCGTTGACGCTGCCCTTGTCGCCGGGCTCGCCACCAACGGCCAGATTGATCAGGCCATCACCCTGGAAGTCCAGGGTTGCCTGCGGACCGGAAGCCAGCTTGGCGGTGCCTTTCTTCGCCTGAATGACGCCGGCGTTCTCCACCTGGGCGCCGAGCAGGGCGACCATGCCGTTGTCGTGGACCGTGATGTGGCCTTCGTTGCGCACCAGGCCCTTGAGCTGGATGTCCAGCTTGCCGGTGCGCGCGAACTCCTTGGCCTGCTCTTCGGTGACGAAGCCGGCGCTGGCGACCAGGGCATTGGCGGAGATGCGTGATTTAGGGCCGAACCAGACGCCGGCCGGGTTGACCAGGATGAGCTGGCCGTTGGAGGTGATAGTTCCGTATATCTTCGACGGATCACCGCCAAGGACCCGGTTGAGGGTTACCGAGGTGCCGTCAGGTTGGCGGAAGCTGATGGAGTTGTTCGGGCCGACGTTGAAGCTGTGCCAGTCGATGACGGTTCGCGGGGTGGTGGTCTGGACGGTCATGTCCGGGCCGCTTTGACTGATGCTCCCGCTGCCGGAAGTCACCGAACCACCCTGGGGCAGGGCGGGGTTGGCGATGGCCAGGCCGGAGGCACCGGCGCTGATCAGGGCCATGGCGAGGCAGAGTGTCTTCAGCCGGGCCGGGCAGGTGGGAGGGGTAGGGGAACCGGAGCGCCAGTGGACCAATGAGTGGAAGGACATGATGCTTCTCCATAGCGGAATCTATGGGCAAAGCATCGGGTGCGGGGCGTTTCTGCCCCATCGTGCGCCTCTGATACTGCTGTAGTGGAATCCCTAGAATTCGTCGTTTCGCGAACTACCTCGGGCAAGCTTGATCTGGATCAAGCCGGCCAGCTCGGGACGATCGGGGCTGCCGATGGACAAGGTGCCTCCCAGCAGGCGGCACAGGTGCCGAGCCAGATGGACGCGGGGTCGGCTTGCATGGTCTTCCAGGCGACTCTGCACGTTCTCGCCGGCGGGTGCGGTGAATGTCAGCTGCCAGGTCAGCTCGCCATGGGGCAGGGATGTGGCCGACGCCTCGATCCGCAGACGGGGCAGGCCCATCCTGGCGAAGTAGGCGATCAGGGTGTTGACCATTTGGCGGTAGCGATTGGGGTCGATCCAGCCCCAACACTCCTTGCGGAAGGGGACGAAGTCGGCACCCGCACGGCTGTGTTCGATGGCTTCCCGGGTGAGTCGGTTCAGCTCCATCGACTGAGGCACCATGAGGGCGGCGCCGCGTTCCAGGCGAACCGCCTCCAGGAGAATCTCGACCTTCTCGCGGATCGTCAGAACGCCGGCGTCTACCTCAGCCAGCAGGACTTCATCCGTGTTTCCCTCCCGTGCCGCTGCGATCAGGGTGCGTACGCCGTCCAGCTCGGCGATCAGTTCCTTGCCTGACAAGAGGAGCAACGCATTGCGGCTGATCTGCAGGCCTTCCAGAAAGGCCTTGGCTTCCTGCAACTGTTCCACGTGCTGTTCGTGCTCGGTGATGTCCACGAAGGACGTCATGACCCCACCGAGCGCGCCGGCCTCGTTGCTCAGTGGAACCCCGATCATGCGGAAGATGCGCCGCTGGCCATTGCGCTGGGTCGGCACTATCAACGAGAAAGTCTTGCCGGTGGCTACCCCTGCCAGATATTCCTGATAGGCCAGCTCCGCAGCTTCCGGCTCCACCAGCCCACTCTGGAAAATACGTGTACCGAGTACCTCTTCGCGGGTCTTGCCATGGGTCTGGAGAAAACTGCTGTTGCAGGCCAGCAGCCGCCCTTCGGCGTCGCGCAGGGCCACAGCGGTGGGCAGCAGTTCGAACAGTTCGGCCAGGGTATCGTCGCTGCCCAATGACGCGGCGGAATCGACGGGAGTTTTCGCGCCACCGCCGGCCAGCAAACCCCGGGCCCGGGCGACTTCCACCAGGTCCACCAGCGAATCGGTCTGGGTCTTTTCCAGCAGCCGGGTCTTGTAGGTGCTGACCGTTCTGTCGCTGATGGCCAGTTCGTGGGCGATGTCCTTTACGCGAAAACCGTGGGCCAGGTACTGCAGCACCGTGAGCTCCCGCGGGGTCAGTTTTTCGCCAATCTCGGCATCCGGGGAAAGGGTAGGCCCGTGCTCGCTGGCGGATTGCCGGACCTCGGCCGGGAAAACCAGACGACCGCCCAGGGTCATCCGCACCGCCTCGTCCAGTTCCTCCAGCGTGGCGCCTTTATGCACGAAACCGCTGGCTCCCGCCTGCAAGCAGAGGCCCTGGTAATAGGGCCCCGACAGATTGGTGAAGACCAACAGCTTCTGCTTGCGGTCGTCGGCGCGCAGCCTGCGGATCAGTTCCAGCCCGCTCAGGCGAGGCAGCTCCAGTTCCAGGATCACCAGGTCCGGGTGGGTGCGCTGGACCCGGGTAAGGGCATCCCGTCCGTCGCCGCACTCGCCGACTATCACATGGCCGATGGCGGCCAGACGCTGATGCAACGCGTCGCGAATGAACGGCTGTGGATCAGCGATGACGATGGTGCTCATGGTGCAGCTTCCTGTCTGCCCGACTAGGCAGAAAGGGTAGCAGCCAGCCGCCCGTACTACCGGCCGGCGACGGGCTTCAGACGGTTGAAGATATATCCGGCTCTCTCCACGGGGTTCGAGCCCGATTATGATGACGCCGACAACCGACACTTCGGGGAGGGCCGAATCATGGATGCAGATACCGCCGACAACCATCTCGCCGCGCTGGCCGGCGCCATTGCCGACTCTGCACGCTCACGGATGCTCTGCAGCCTCCTCGACGGCCACGCGCGCACCGCCACGGAACTGGCCGCCGTTGCCGACATCGGCGCGTCCACCGCCAGCGGCCATTTCACCCGCCTGCTGGAACAGGGACTGGTGGAACTCCACGTGCAGGGCCGCCACCGCTACTACCGCCTGGCCAACCCGCAAGTGGCCCAGGCGCTGGAAAGCCTGCTGCAACTGGCCGGAGTCCCCGCAGCGGCATTCCAGCCTTCGACGCCTTCGGTGCTGCGTCTTGCGCGCACCTGCTACGACCACTGCGCCGGCGAAGTCGCCGTGCAGGTGCACGATGCCTTGTTGCACGCCAACTGGATCGAGGCCAAAGGTCGCGATTACCGCGTCACCGAAACCGGTAGCGATGCCCTGGAACGCCTGGGCATCGACATCGATGCGGTGAACCGCCAGCGTCGCCGCCTGGCCTATCCCTGCATGGACTGGAGCGAACGCACGCCCCATATCGGCGGCGCCTTGGGTGCCGCCTTGCTGGAGCTGATGCTCAAGCGCGGCTGGGTGACCCGCCATCTGGATTCCAGGGCTCTGAGCGTGACGCCCAAGGGCTTGTCGAGCCTGTCGAAGAGCTTCGGGATGGCCGGGAAGTCCAGGGCCTAAGCGCAGGAAAAGGGGAAAGCATGACTTCAGATACTTCGGCCCCAGTGTTCATCGGCTGGGATGTGGGCGGATGGAATTGCGATAAGAACCCGGCCAGTCGCGATGCCCTCGTTGTGCTCGATAGCCAACGGAACCTCCTGGGCCGCCCTTGGCGAGGCAATCTGCGTCGTCCCATCAATCAGTCTGGGGATACAGACGCCTTCATCTCCCGGCTGCTGGGCCTTTGCGAGCTGGACGCCAATCACTTCGAATCGGCCCCCGTTGTCCTGGCCATCGACACGCCGCTGGGCTTTTCCCAGGGCTTCATCGACCTGGTGGTGAATGGCCAGGCGGCCGACGCAATCGAGGGGTCATCGGAAAACCCGTACCTGTTCCGCCGCACCGAGCGTTTCCTGTTTGAGCGCGGTTTAAGCCCTCTATCTGCACTGAAAGACATGATTGGCAGCCAGGCCACCAAGGGGATGCATGTGCTGGCGCGTTTCGCCCCAACAATCGAGTCCTGCGGGGTCTGGACGGACCAGAACCGGCTGCGGGCTATCGAGGCCTATCCCAGTGCCTGCAAGCGCTCGAACACGATGGCGGACTTGCAGGTGCAATACGGCATTGGGAAGTCATCTGACGCGGGGCATCCATCGCATTTCCACCACGCCGATCAGGTCGATGCTCTGACCTGCGCCCTGATCGCATGGCTGTTTCACTTCCAACCCGAGAAGCTCGTCCAACCCACAGCAGAAATACCCGTAAGGGAAGGGTGGATCTTTGCGCCGGTAGACGGCTGACGATGTACCGTCGGGTAGCGAGTGCCCACGCCGCTTCATGGCAGGTCGTCCTGGACAAAAACGCCTGTCAGACGCCTGACCCAGGGCGTGACCAGAAGGACGATGGGGACCATCGTGAGCCAGGACAGCAGCCAGCTGTTCATCCAGTACGACAGCAGCGGGGCGGCGGGCAGGTGCATCGGACTGGCGATGGCTGCGGCCACCGCGCAGGTGATCGCTGATTGGATGACGGCCGCGGCGTGTTGGCGATAACGGTGGGAAATCTTGCGCATGTGAACGGACTCTCGGTGAAGGACCGCGCCGCGGCCGGCGCGGTCCTGCTGCTCTGGCGTTCAATTGCCTTTCAGGCGTTCCAGGGTTTCCGCCGTGCTCCACAGCGCATTGGCGATGTAGCGGTAATTGATCAGCGCGGCGAGGTAACCGTCGCCTTCCGGCGTCGTGGGTCCTGCAGTCGCATCACGCACCACGGCCACTTCGAAACCCTGCTCCAGCAGCTCCCGCAGATGCGACTCCACGCACAGGTTCGCCGCCATGCCGGCCAGGATGATCTGCGATACACCGTGCTTGCGCAGCTGCAGCGCCAGATCGTTGGTCTCCGGGCCGTAGACCTTGTGCGGGGAGGCAATGATGGTCTTGCCGTCGAGGATGTACGGCTTGTACTCGGGCAGGAAATCGGCCCCGGAGTTCTCGAATCCTTCGAGGGTCAGCGGTCCCTTGCGGTCGAACATGCAGATGCTGTGCATGACCTTCTCCAGCGGACCGCCAAACTGCCACTCGTGGTCGCACGGATAGTAGTAATGCGGGGAAACGGCAACGGTGATATCGGCTTCCTTCGCCGCGGCGAAGAGCTGGCCGATGTGCTTGACGGTGTCGTGTTCGGTGATGCTCTTGCCGAACACACCCCAGCTCACGCCATCGGGGCTGAGAAAGTCGATCTGCGGGTCGATGACCACCAGCGCAGCCTTGGCAAGGTCGAGCTGCATGCCCGGATCGGGCAAGGCAGGATCAGTGGGGTCGGTGTAGATGGGGCTGGTCTCACGGCTCATGACGGGACTCCGGTCGGCGGTAGGGCAAGTCGTTTTCGCCGTGGCGGGCTGGAAGGCTCGTGGTTACCATCGGCGACGGTTGAATCCTAATTCCGCGTCGAATCGGGCTTTTGCCAGGACGTACCAAATCTTTTGCGGGTTGTCCCTTTTATGGATCTTCTCTCCGAATTCTTCGAGCGCACCAACCTGCAGGGCCGGCTGTTCTTCGCGGGTCCGGTGGAAGGGACACTGGTGCTGGACAAGCCGGAAGACATGGCGTTCATCCATGTCGTCCAGCGGGGTGGCATCGATATGGTCCAGCCCGGGGTGCCGAAGATCTCGATCAGCGAGCCAGCGGTGCTGTTCTGTCCCAGCAGTTGCCGTTACCAGTTGCGGTCCAGTTCCGAGCAGCCTGCGGAGCTCATTTGCGCCTCCTTCCAGTTCGGACGGAACTCCCCGGGGCCGTTCCACCTCGGGCTACAGGAAACCCTGGTGTTTCCGCTCGATACGCTGGAGCCCCTGGCGCCGGTGATGGCCTCGCTGGTAACCGAATTCCAGGGGCGGGCTCCGGGCCGCTCGAAAGCCTTGAACCTGCTGTTCGAGTACCTGTTCGTGCTACTGGTCAGGCGTGCGGTGGAGGAGGGGCGGATTTCCAGCGGTTTGCTGTTCGCCCTGCAGGACGGACGCCTGGCAACGGTGCTCAGCCGAATCCACGAAGAGCCTGAGGCCCCCTGGTGCGTCGAGGAGTTGGCGCGCCTGGCGAATATGTCCAGGTCCAGGTTCTCGGCGCACTTCAGCGAAATCATGGGCAGCTCGCCGATGGGCTACGTCACCCAGTGGCGCATGAAGGTCGCCCAGGACCTGCTGCGTGACGGCGTGCCGATCAAGATGATCGTTTCTGCGGTCGGTTACAGCTCCCAGGCGTCGTTCTCCCGGGTGTTCACCAGTGTGGTGGGTTGCCCGCCCGCGGAGTGGGTCAAGCGCGCTTCCAGTGCCGAACCCGCCCTCATCACGGCCAGGGTTCGCGGCTAAAGGCGTGCAGCGTGGCAGTAGCGGGGGAGGCGGAGGACGGACGCAACCCACCCTCGGGCCTGGCCATCTATTTAATCGAACGCTGCCTTCTCTATTTAGAATTTGCCGGCCTTTTTAGGCGCATCTAGCCTTCTGGCGCCTGAACGTGGCGCGATATCGCACGGGGGAGTCGGCGTTATCGCAGCAGTGCCTGATGCCCGGTGTGTCCGGGCTGACGTCGGCCCGGCGACAAGGCCGGTCGCTCCCAAACGTAGTTGTTCTATGCAGTCCGATACCAATAACAACGGAGATTCATAGATGGCTCGTACACCTTTGCTCAGCCGCTTGCAGGCGCTGAGCCGCCTTGCCGGCAGCACCCCGGAAACCACGGACTTCCACCAGGCATTGGCCTTGCAGCGTTCGCGCCGCGACGTGCTCAAGGCCGCAGGTATTGCCGGCGTGGTACTCGCCGGCGGCGGCCTGCCAAAATTCGCCGAAGCGGCACCGAGTGGCGGCTCGGGCAGCATCGGCGTGGCGGTAATCGGTGCAGGTTTGGCCGGCTTGAGCTGCGCTTATGAGTTGAAAAAAAGTGGGGTCAGCGCGACCGTCTTCGAGGCTTCCACCCGATTGGGAGGGCGTTGCTTCAGCAACCGCAGCACGTTCCCTGGGCAGATTGCCGAGAACGGCGGCGAGCTGATCGACGGCTACCACGTGGAAACCCTCAGGCTGGCCAAGGAACTGGGCCTGCAGGTAGATGACCTGTTGGCCTACGACAAGGCCCAGGGCGGCGAGGATATCTACTTCTTCGCGGGCCAGCGCTACGGCGTAGAGGAGGCCTTTGCCGACTTCCAGACGATCCAGGCACAGCTCGCCAGCGAGGTGAAGGCCGCACCATTCCCGACCTTGTGGAACAGCTATACCGCGCGCGGTCAGGTGCTGGACAAGATGAGCATCACCGAGTGGATCAACCGCTACGTGCCCGGCGGCAACGCTTCGCGCCTTGGCCGCCTGCTCGATGTGGCCTACGAAATCGAGTACGGCGCGGCCTGCAGCGAGCAAAGTGCGCTCAACCTGATCTATCTGCTCGGCTACTCCAGCAAGCAGAAACTGGAGATGTTCGGCGAGTCCGACGAGCGCTATCACATCCGTGGCGGCAATGACCAACTGGTCAGTGGCATGGCCAGTCGCCTCAGCGAAGGCCAGATCAATCTCGGTCACGAGCTGACGCGCATCAGCCTCAATCCGGATACCAGCTACAGCCTGGATTTCAACACCAGCAAGGGCCCGCGCCAGGTGATCGCCCAGCGGGTGGTAATGGCCATTCCATTCAGCATCCTGCGCAGCAGTGTCGACTATTCCGCGGCCGGCTTCGATGCGCGCAAATGTCTGGCGATTGGCAGCATGCCAATGGGCAACAGCAGCAAGTTCCAGTTGCAGTTCCGCCAACGCATCTGGCGTCAGCAGAACAGCAATGGATCGAGCTATTCGGACACTGGCTATCAGGACACCTGGGAGGTCACTCGCGGTCAGGCGGGCAGCGAAGGCATCCTGAACAACTTCACCGGCGGCGCGACTGCGGTGGCGATGAACAACGCTTCGCTGGACATCAAGGCGGGGCAATTCCTTGGCCAACTGGAGCGGGTGCTGCCAGGCATCACCAACGAGTGGAACGGCCGGGCCATTCTCAATTACTGGCCAGGCTACCGCTGGACCAAGGGGGCATACGGCTATTACGCGCCGGGGAACTACACGGCGTTCGTCGGCTATGAAGGCACCCGGCAGGGCAACTGCCACTTCTGCGGCGAGCACACCTCGATCGAGTCCCAGGGCTACCTGAACGGCGCAGTCGAGACCGGCCAGCGCTGCGCCACGGAGATACTGGCCGACCTCAAGGTCGTGCGAATCGCTTGAGTTGATCGCCAGCGTGATGAAGGGGTATGCCGACAAAGGCATGCCCCTAATGCTGACTCAGGCGAGCGCTCGCTCAGCCCGGCGTTTCGCGTGTTTCGAGAGCCCGATCTTGATGCCGACCAGCACCGGCGCGGCGAAAACGAAGAGCAGGGCGACTGCGTTGAACGCGGTGTCGAAGGCAATCACGGTGGACTGACCTGTCACCACCCGGCCCAGTAGGCTGGTGGCTGCACGGCTAGCGGCCAGCGCATCCATCCCTTTCGCCGCGAGCATCGCTGTGGTGGTGCTCAGTCGTTCGATAACCGCCGTTCCCCCGGCGGTGACGTTAGCGCCGAGGACCACGTCATTGGCGACGATGTGATGCTCGATCAGCGTCTGGAGTACCGCAACGCCCATCAGACCGCCCAACTGGCGGCCGGTATTGAACAGGCCGATGCCGGCGGCAAGGTTTCGGCTGTTGAGCCTGGTGAATGCAATCAGCGTGATCGACAGGAACAGGAAGCCGAGGCCCAGGCCGCGCAACAGGATGGCCGACATCATGTCGGCCGTGTCGCTTTCGTTGGTGGAGCCGGAAAGCATCCACATGGCCGTCATGATCATCAGGATGCCAAAGGGCACGGTGGCGACTGGAGGCACGCGGCGGGCCTGCATGAGAAAGGCGGCAAAAAGGAGCGCGCCGATGAAGAGCGCGCCGCTGGGCAACAGCAACACGCCAGCATCGGTAGGGGTGAACGCGAGAACGGACAGGGCGAACGCGGGAATCAGGAACGCGCTGCCGAACAGTGCGGCACCGGCTACGAAACTGACGATGAAGGCGAAGGTGAAGTCTTCCGATTCGAACAGGGTGAAGTCGAGCAGGCCTCGGCCATTGGCGAGCACTTGTTGGCCGAGGAAGGCGAGCAGGGCGGCCACGCCGGTCAAGGTCAGCCAGAGGACGCGAGGCTCTTCGAACCAGTCCCATCGGCTGCCCTGGCTCAGGACGTAGGTGAAACAGAGGATCACGATGGCGATCAGCGCCGAGCCGAGCCAATCGAAGGGCCGCTGCCGCGCCTTGGCGGGTTCTGGGGCGTCTGCAATCAACAGAAGCCCGACGGATGCAAGGGCAAGCGGAACGGCGCTGAGGAAGATCCAGGTCCAGGACTGGCTGTCGATCAACCACCCCTGCAAGGCCGGCGCGAAGGTGGCGGACGCGACGACGGCGCCCATGGCGAACAGGGCCTGCAGGAGTGGCTGCTGGTGCCGGGGATAGGCGAAGAAGATGAGCGTCTGCCCTGCCACCAACAGGGTGCCGCCGGCGAAGCCCTGAATGATGCGAAGCGCGATCAGCAGGTCCAACCGGGCGGTAATGGCAGCCAATCCGCATGCCAGTCCCATCACCAGGGTTGCGCCGATGATCAGCTGGCGTGGCGGGTAACGGCTCAGCAGCCAGGGGGCGGTCATGAACCCCAGGAGCTTCAGCGCGGTGTATCCGACATCCAGCCAGGCGAACTCATCCGGCGTTGCGTAGGTGTCGCCGATGATGTCGCTGCGTCCCAGGGCGAGAACGGTGCTGGCAATGGCTTCCGTCAGCGTGGCAAGCACTACGCCTAGCAGCAGAACAATGCTGGTACGGGCTTCTACGCGGCTCGAAAGGGTAGCGACCATGGTCATGAGCCTGCCCCCCGTTCGATTTCGACCCGCGCGGACAGGCCCGGCACGATACGGCCCGGCAGCGGATTGTTGACGAAGCGGATCTTCACCGGAACGCGCTGCACAACGCGGACGAAGTTGCCGGTGGCGTTGTCGGTAGGGAGCAGGGTGAATGCCGAGCCGCTGCCGGGGGCAAAGCTGTCGACTACCCCTTCGATCGTCCCATCCGGGTAGCCGTCGATGGTGATGCGCACGCTCTGGCCGGGCTGAATGTGTTCAAGCTGGGTCTCCTTGAAGTTCGCCACCACCCACACGTCGTCGACCGGGACGATATCGAGAAGGGAAACGCCGGGCGTGACGAAGCGTCCAACGCGGACCTGGCGGTTGCCGACGACGCCATCGACGGGCGCGCGCACGACGGTGCTGTCGAGATCGATCTGGGCGACTTCGAGCGCTGCCTCTGCCTGCGCCACCGCAGCCACGGCGGCTTCTCGCTGCGCGACCAGCACAGCGATGCGTTGATGCTGGGCTTCGACCGTCGCCGACGCGGCCGATACCGCCGCCTCTGACCTGAAGCGTGCCGAATCGCTCTCATCGACCAGGGCCTGGCTGACCGCGTTGCTGCGGATGAGCTTGTGGCTGCGGTCGTGGGTCTTGATCGCCAGGTTCATCTCGGCCACGGCCGAGCGCTTCTGGGCTTCGGCTTGGCGAATCAGGGCACGCTGAAGCTGGGTCTCCGCATCGACATTGGACAGGCGCGCCTCGGCCGCCTTGACGTTGGCCACCGCTTGCGCGAGCCGTGCCCGGTAGTCCCGATCGTCAATGCGGAACAGGACATCACCTGCCTTGACGGCCTGGTTGTCCCGGATTTCGACCTCGGTGACATAGCCACTGACCTTGGCGGCGAGGGAGGTGACGTCGCCACGGACGTAGGCGTTGTCGGTCGACCTCGCCCCACTGTAAAGCGCCATGATCGATCCGCTGGCCACGACCAGGATGGCGCTCGCAAGCAGCAGCAAGCCAACCACCTTTTTCTTGTTCGGCCGCGCCGCTGCGACACCGGTCCCGGAGCTTTCGCCGGTTGTGCTGGCGACCTTGTCCTCACGCGCTTTCATCTCTCATTACCTGTCGAATGCCGATGAACCCCGGCAGCCCCAGGAGCAAACACCTGCGGGCTGCCGAGAATCGATCAGCGCGTTGATCGGTTACTTCCTGGCCGGTGTGACGAGCTCCTTCTCGTTGCTGTCGAGAACGAACACCGCCAGCAGGCGTGCCGGTTCCGTGTCACTGGCGTTCGCACTTACACCGTGAAAGGAGCCAGGCTCTTCAACAAAGTTTTCCCCGGCCTTGTAGACCTTTTCCGGGGAACCGTTGACGCTGCTGCGAATGGCGCCCTCCAGGACCGTTGCATAGATGAAGGCCGACTTCGGATGGGTGTGGGACGGTGACCCGGCGCCGGGCGCGTACTCCACGAGCACGCCCCTCATGCTCTTGCCGGGAACGTTCGGGATGGGGCGGTCGAAGACCACTGTCACCTTGCCCGGGGGCCGGTCACCGGCAGACGCTGAGGTGATCGAGAGCGCTGCAAAGGCAGCGGCCAGGAAAGCTTTTGTGAACATGACAATTCTCCTGCGCGTGCATCTGTCGTGAAGGCGCGACCTGTACGGGTCTACGCCTTCCTGATGTGCCCTTGCGAGCGTCAGGCCACCGACTTGGCGAGCCAGTCCTCGAAATGGATCGCACCGAGGCGCGGGTTCATGCCCGGGGTCAGCGATTGATCGTCGAGCAGGGCGCCGAAATAGCGGGCATGCACGTCCGGTACGACCTTGCGCGTGTCTTGGGTTCCGCGCAGGAAACGCCGGACCAGTTCATCGATGGGCATGGCCTCAGGGCCGGCGACTTCGAGCGTGCCATTGACCGGCGCTTCGAGGGTGACGTCGGTGAGGGCCGCCGCTACGTCATCGGACGCGATCGGTTGGATCAGCGCCGGCGATACATGCAGCTCCGTGCCAACGGCGAAGGACTGGGCAATGCCGCTGACGAATTCGAAGAATTGCGTCGCACGCAGGATGGTGTAAGGGATGCTGGACGCCTTGATGAGGTTTTCCTGCGCAACCTTGGCCCGGAAGTAGCCGCTGTCGGGAAGGCGCTCGCTGCCGACAATCGAAAGTGCGATGTGATGGCGGACGCCAGCGGCAGCTTCGGCTGCCAGCAGGTTGCGGGTGGAGGTTTCAAAGAAGTCGAGAACAGCCTGGTCCTCCCACACCGGGGCATTGGCCACGTCGACGACGATCTGCGCGCCGTCCATCGCCTGGGCCAGACCCTCGCGGGTGATGCTGTTCACACCCGTGTTGGGGGAGGCCGCGAGCACGTCATGGCCGCGCTCGCGGAGATTCTTCACAAGTTTCGAGCCGATGAGGCCGGTGCCTCCGATGACGACGATCTTCATGGTTTCGCTCCGCTTCTACCGACGGCAACCATTGCCGTCTGTGTAGGGGGAGAGTGCGCGCGTGCTTCAGGGAAGTCCTTGTGGCGGCTTTGAATTGTCCTTCGGGAAAGCTTGGTTTTTCGTCCAAGGAAGCCCTTGTCGTGGACGGTACAGCCAGTTACCCGCTGCCGTGTTATCTATATCAGCTTCCAATCGCCAACCGCCTCGGACACGGAACCGAAGGCGCTCATCCAGGGGATCCTGACTTTGCAATTCATGTTTGGAGACTACGTGCTCGACCAGGGGCGCCGGGAGTTGACCTTGCGCGGGCAAGTCGTGGCCGTCGGGCCACAGGTCTTCGATCTGCTAATGCATCTCGTCAGGAACCGCGATCGCGTGGTCAGCAAGGACGACCTGCTCCAGACGGTGTGGAGCGGCCGGATCGTCTCGGAATCGACTATCACCAGCCATATCAACGGAGTTCGCAAGGCGATCGGCGATACAGGTGAGGAACAGCGCCTTGTTCGCACGGTCGCCCGCAAGGGTTACCGCTTTGTCGGCGAGATCAAGGTCGGTGATTCGGGGGAAACCCGACAGCCCGAAGGGCCAGAAATCGACGATCCCGTACCCGCCGAACCGAAGGAAACGCCCCCATCCGTGCTCGTCCTGCCGGACAAGCCTTCCATTACCGTCCTGCCGTTCCAGAACCTGGGCGGGGATCCTGAGCAGGACTATTTCGCCGACGGCGTGGTGGAGGACATCATCGCCGCCCTGTCGCGTATCCGCTGGCTGTTCGTCATCGCGCGCAATTCGAGCTTCACCTACAAGGGGAGGGCGGTGGACATCAAGGATGTCGGCCAGGAGCTCGGCGTGCGCTACGTGCTGGAAGGTAGCGTGCGCAAGTCCGGGAACAAGGTGCGTATCACCGGGCAGCTCATCGATGCGACGACCGGGATGCACATCTGGGCGGAGCGATTCGAAGGAACGCTCGACAACCTCTTCGACCTGCAGGATCAGATCGCCGAAAGCGTCGTCGGTGCCATCGCGCCGCAGCTCGAACGGGCGGAAATCGAGCGCGCCAAGCGCAAACCCACGGAAAGCCTGGACGCCTACGACTATTACCTTCGCGGAATGGCGAAGCTGCACAACGGAACCCGGGAGGCCATCGAAGAGGCGCTACTGTTGTTCTACAAGGCCATCGAGCTCGATCCGGAGTTCGCCTCGGCCTATGGCATGGCCGCCTGGTGCCACTTCTGGCGCAAGTTGAATGGCTGGATGATCGACCGAGCGCGGGAGATTGCCGAAGGTGCCCGGCTGGCGCGATTGGCGGTGGAGCTTGGCCGCGACGATGCAGTGGCGCTGACCCGCGGCGGACACGCACTGGCTCATCTTACTGGCGATCTCGATGGCGGAATCGCGCTCATAGACAGGGCACGGTTGCTCAATCCCAACCTCGCTCCGGCCTGGTTCCTGGGCGGAATTCTTCGGGCACTTCGCGGGGAAAGAGACTCCGCGATCGACAACCTGACCCATGCCACGCGCTTGAGTCCGCTGGACCCGGAGATGTTCAGGATGCAGGTGGGGATGGCCCTCGTGCACTTCTTCGCCGGGCGCTTTGATGCCGCTACGGACTGGGCGGAGAAGGCCTTGGGGAACCTGCCCAGCCTGCTGGCTGCGGCTGCGCTGTTGGCGGCCAGTTATGCGCATCTCGGGAGAATGGAGAAAGCGAAGCTGGCGATGCAGCGGCTCCAGGAGCTGGATCCCTCTTTGCGTATATCCAGGCTAAGGGATTGGTTGCCGATTCAACGGGCGGAGGATCTTGCCCTGCTGGCGGATGGTCTGCGGCTGGCCGGATTACCGGAGTGATGAAGCCGATCCGGTAGGGTGCGCCGCGCACACCGACGGTTTGACGGGGTGCCGAAGCCGATCCCGGAATCAGTGCGCAGTCTCCCTCACAGGAGGAGAGGGCGGGCGCCTGTCTAAGGCGCCGCGCACGCTCTCCGTATCAGGTGTGCGCCGTGTACCAGGGGCGCTGCAGGCGCAGTGCCAACCGGTCGATCTGCGGCACCAGCAGGTTGGCAGCCAGCACGGCGAAGCAGAGACCGTCGGCATAGAGCCCGAATTCGCGAATCAACTCAGTCAGCGCTCCAATGGCCACGCCGAAGAGGATGCGACCGGCGCGTGTATCGGGACTGGTGACCGGATCGGTGGCGATGAAAAAGGCCGTGAAGAGATAGCCGCCGAGACTGAGGCTGTACAGGCTTTCCAGCGGGGTATGGCCGGCTGCCATGCACAGCAATACCGTGCTCGCGAGCATCGCCAGCGGAATCTCGATGCGGATCACCCGCAGCACAGCCAATATCAGACCGCCGGCGATATAGCCGTACCCGGACAGATTGGGGGTGATCAGGGTGAACTGGTTCTTGGCCAGCTGAGTGGCGCCGGCGAACGCATCCAGATCAAGGCGTGGCGCCAGCTGCAGCTGCTGCAGAAGAACCGCCTTGGCATCCAGGGTGAGGGTCCAGGGGGCATAGTTCGATGGCGCGGGGTACAACTGCTGGTAGAAGCAGATGGCGATGATTCCCAGGCCGACCATGGCGGGATTGAGACGGTTGCGACCCAGTCCGCCACTGCCGTGTTTACACAGCGCCAAAGCGGCAAAACTGGCCACGGCCATCATCCACAGCGGCACCATCAGGGGTAACGCGCGAGCCAGTATCAGGCCTAGCACCAGCCAGCTCAGGTCGCTCAAGCCCTCGCGGACATTATGTCCGCGCAGGCGCAGCAGGCCGGCTTCGAAGCACAGGGCGAGCAGCACGCACCAGAAACTCTGCAACCAGACCACGACGCCGAATTGCCAGGCGTACAGGGCGGTGCCTGGCATGAGGCACAGACTGACCAGCAGCATCACCGTGCGGAGCGGTCGGTGTGCGGTGGGGCGAAGAAGCAGGCTCATGCGCGCAGCTCCGTCTTGCTCTGGCGGAAGGTTTCGCGCAGCGGCAGGTTGCTCGGGCAGGTGCTGCTGCAGCTGCCGCATTCGATACAGGCATCCAGTCGCAGTTCCTGCAGGCTCGCCTTGTCCTGGCGTTCGGCGGCAGCGTAGAGGTCCAGGGGTCTGAGCGACATCGGGCAGACATCCACGCAGCTCGTACAGCGAATGCAACTGCCGGCAGGCTGGGGTGCCGGCAGGAAGCGCTCAGCGCCGAAAATCAGGCAACTGCTGGTCTTGCTGATAACGGCAGTCGGGTCCGGGAGCGGCTGTCCCATCATCGGACCACCGACCTGGGTCAACTCGCCTTCCGGGGTCGCGCCAGCTATCTCGCGCAATGCGCTGACCGGGTAACCCACCGGCACCAGGACATTCCCGGGACGTTCGCAGTCCCCAGTCAGCGTCAGCACGCGTCGTACCAGTGGTTCGCCATGGAAGACAGCCCGGCCCAGTGCGTAGAGTGTCGCGACATTCAGGGCCAGGACGCCGATATCGGCGGGCAAGGTTCCCGGCGCCAGGTTGCGGCCACTCAGGCTCTTGATCATCAACGGCTGCCCGCCGGCCGGGTAGCGCGCCGGCAGCGGACATATCTCGACCGGGGTGCGCGCCTCGCGAGAAGCGGCACGCAATGCGGCCATCGCTTCAGGTTTGTTGGTTTCGATACCGAAGCGGGTCAGCGTGATACCCATCAGATCGGCGAGATAATCGGCGACCTCGATCAGCGCGTCGGCGCGTTCGCGCATGAGACGGTCATCGCAGGTAAGGAAGGGTTCGCACTCGGCACCGTTGATCAGCAGCAGATCGGGTTGCTGGGCGCCGGCCAGCTTGAGGGCTGTCGGGAAACCCGCCCCACCAAGGCCGACGATGCCCATCTGCAGCGCGCGTTCAACCAGCTCCTCGGGGGTTTGCGGCAGTTGGAGCACCGGGCGTTCGATCCATTCATCCAGGCCATCTGCGTTCAGAATGACGGCCATGACCGGCTCGGCCGAGTCGGCCACGAACACGTGATCGATCCGCTCCACGATGCCGGAGGTGCTGGCATGCACCCAGGGGGTGTTGTCGTCGCCGATACCGATCACTTCGCCTTTGCGCACATGCTGTCCCGGCTGCACGCACGGCTGGACAGAGCGGCGACCACGTTCGAGCGGGATTGCCAGCTGCATGGTTCCGACGTCGACCAGGGCAACGGGCGTGGAATTGGACAACTCCTTGAAGCCCCTGAGTTCGAGCCCTCCTTGCCAGTTGCGCTGTGGGGAGGAGGCGAAGGCCAGCATTTGCTGCCAAAGGGGCTTCTGTTGCGGCTTTCGGCGGGCGCGGACGAGGTTCTGCGTGCGCTCGTTGTTCTGCAACGAATGGCTAGACATGTTCTGTCCTCCAACTTTTCTTTGGGCAAAAAACTCTCCTGCGCGCTGATGCACGTGATGGTTTTTTGCTTCCGGGAAATTGAGCGAGTAGCGAGGGCGAGACCCGATAACTAACGGGACTAAGAGCCCCTGATATTGGTTTTGTTCAGTTTTTGACCATGTTTGCTGATGAACGGTAGGCCAAGTGCCAGCCCAGCCTGGGCGCCGGAACGATCCCAGGCCTTGATTGGTGCGGGCTGCGCTCATTTGTGGGCGAGCTGGGCGCCAAATTCGGGGATGCGGCTCTACTCTCTATTAACGAGTTGGTGCCTGCAGTTGGGGTAGATACCGAGCGCCGCCAAGGGCGGCCGGGATCAGCGAGGTCTCAGACGATGCGCGCAATCCTGCTGGTGGTGCTGTTGACGGCGCTGTACGGCTGCGGCGAGCGGATCGAGCGCTTTTCCGGCCCGACCATGGGGAGCACGTATTCGATCCAGTACGTCCCCACCGCGCAGTCACCCGACCCGCAGCGAGTACAGGCCGAAGTCGAGACGATACTCGGAGCGCTCGACCAGCAGTTCTCCAACTGGCGCGCCGACTCCGCGGTTTCCCGCTTCAACGATCTGCCAGCCGGCGCTTGTCAGGCGGTGCCGGAAGATATGCGTCGCTTGCTGGAATACGGTGAGTTTCTGTCCCGCGAGAGTGACGGGGCCTTCGACCTGACGGTGTTGCCATTGATGAACCTCTGGGGCTTCGGTCCGCAGTCACGGGGGGATAAGGTGCCGGACGCGAGCACGCTGGCACGGGAGCAGGCGAGGGTAGGGCACCAGCACTTACGCGTGGATGGCGAGAACCTTTGCAAGGATGTGGCGGCGCAACTGGATTTCGACAGCATGGTCGCCGGCTATGCGGTGGATCGGGTCAGCGAAAAGCTTTCGGCCCTGGGTATCCAGTCCTATCTGGTCGAGATCACCGGCGAACTCAAGGGGGTCGGCCGCAAACCGGATGGCTCGCCCTGGGGCATAGCCCTGGAGGTGCCGAACGGCGGGCAAGAGCAGCAAGTGGAGCGCGCCATTGCACTGGACGGCTACAGCGTTTCCACCTCCGGCGATTACCGCAATTATTTCGAGGAAGGTGGCCAGCGCTATTCGCACACCTTCGATCCACGTGTCGGCAGGCCAGTGAAGCACGCGCTGGCAGCAGTGACGGTGGTCGATCCGTTGGGGCTGCATGCCGATGGCTTGTCTACGGTGTTGATGGTGCTAGGTCCAGATGAGGGTTATGCCTTCGCCGAGCAGCATGACGTTGCTGCCTATTTCATCATGCGCAAGGGAGTGGGTTTCGTTGCCCGGGCGACGCCGCGATTCGAGTCGTTGTTTCCAGGGCAGGGCAAGACGGAGCGGTAGTTGAAGGAAGCCCGTCTACCGCTTGAGCGGGCGATGCGCCATAAGCAAAACACTGGCCGGTATTTACCTGGGCGTTGCGGGAGATTCGCTACGTGCTGTGGCATCCCGTTCCCTTGCCCGGGCTGCCGACCCCGACCGGAAGGTCAAAGCTCGAATGGAATGCTGAGCTTGGCCCACAGCATGTCGCCCTCCGGGCGGTTCTCCACATCGAACTCCTTGGCCCAGCGGATTTCGGCGCTGCAGTACTCGAGGAAGGTGTAGTGCAGTGCCGGGCCGACGGCGAAGACCTGGCCGCGCACGCCGTCGTCCACATCCTCGCCGAAGAACTGCACGGTCCTACCATGCTGTTTGTCGTCAGTGGTCTGCTTCAGGTAGTAGCCGTTCAGGCCCAGGCGCAGGTTGTCGGTCACCCCATAGCTGGCCGAGTAGTCGAAATGGAAGATCTGCCCGGAGCGATAGTCGGTGTCGTGGTTTTCCTCGTTGAAGCTGTAGGTAGCCTTCAGCGACAGCTCGGTACGTTCCGTGGGTAGCCAGGTGAAGGAGAACAGCGGCTTGTACGTGTAGAAGTTGTTGCTGGTATTGGCCAGCCGATCAGCATCGTAATTGCCAGTGGGAATGGTGATTTCCAGCGCGGCGCCCAGAGTGAGGCTCTTGCCCATGTCCCAGAGGATGATCGGGGCCAGGGTAGTGTCACCGATGCTTTTCCGCTCGTCGTTCAGGCCGAAGGCGGAAACCCGCTGCCGTACGTAGGGAACGGCGACGTAACCCCCCAGCCGCCCGCCGAAGACCCGCAGTGCGCTCACGTAGTCCAGGCGCGCGGTGATCGAATCCGAGGTGACCTCGGCGCCGGGCACCTCACCTCCTTGAGAGCTGATGTTCAGCTTTCTGGCTTTGTAATGGTTGTAGTAGACGACGAAGGCGAACAGACGGTCCGGCAGGTTGTTCACGTCCAGGGGCAGGGTGAAGAAGCCATCGGTTCCAGGCGCGATGTTGTCCACGCCGTTCTCGGTAGCGTGGGCGGAGGCGCTGAGGGCCAGGATGAGGCAGGTCGCCACGTGCAACGGCATATGCGCAAGGGTCGAAGTCATGTTTGCGCTCATCAGCATTGGATACGGGATGGCGGGTTTGGCCCTGCTGTAGGTATAGGCCGAATTGAAATGCCTTGTTGCATCGGCCGTGATCGTTGTGATCAGGCAGGTAACCGAGGGATCGATGGGTATCCGCCAGCCGATGGCGGTACTTCAGCTCGCCATCGCCGGTGCGTGCAGCGCCGACTCTTGAAGGCTAGGTACGGCAAAGGCAGAGCGCTTGAGCTTTGTTTTGAGAAGGGCAACGGCAAAGCAGCAGTTGCCAGCCAGGTTCTTAATTTTTTGGCTAGGGTGGCACGCGCCAGGAGCTAGCCTCGGATTATCTCCAGCGAGATGTCCCCATGGGATTTAACATAATATAGATTATGCGTACTCAAGGATTCACACACGGGAATGACTGGGCTGCGGATTTTACCCGTCGATATCAGCTAATCCCGCCATTTCATCCTCCACCATGCAAAGCCTGTCAATCGATAGTTTCTCGATTGCCTCCCCCCGTCAGGGGTGGTCGATTCACTTCCACATTCTGTTGAACTCGGCGCGATTGAATTCGCAACCCCCGGGAGTTCTTCATGAGCCTCAACAGAATCGGCGTGATTGGTGCCGGCACCATGGGCAGCGGCATTGCCCAGGTCTGCGCTGCCTCTGGCCTGCGCGTCATATTGATCGATGTCACCGAGTCAGCCCTGGCGCGTGGCCTGGCGACTGTGGATGAAGGCCTGCAACGCCAGGTCCGCAAAGCAAGGATCTGCGAGACCGAGCGCGAAGCGTCGCTGGCCCGGATCCATGCAACCACTGACTACAGCAGCCTGGCCGATGCCGACCTGGTTATCGAAGCCGCCACTGAAAACCTCGAACTCAAGCTGCGCATCCTCCGCCAGATCGAAGACGTGGTTTCAGCCGATGCGGTGATCGCCACCAATACCTCGTCCATTTCCATCACCCAATTGGCCGCCGTGCTGCAGCGTCCCGAGCGCTTCATCGGCGTGCATTTCTTCAACCCCGTACCGGCCATGCAGCTGCTGGAACTGATTCGCGGCCTGCAGACCTCCAGCCAGGCTCACGCCGCAGTCGAAGCCTTTGCGAAGACGGTCGGCAAGACGCCCATCAACGTCGATAACGCCCCCGGATTCGTCGTCAACCGCATCCTGATTCCAATGATCAACGAGGCCGTCTTCGTGCTCCAGGAAGGCCTGGCCAGTGCCCGCGACATCGACACCGGGATGCAACTGGGGTGCAACCACCCCATAGGTCCGCTCGCCCTTGCCGACATGATCGGCCTCGACACGCTGCTCGCCATCATGCAGGTGCTGCACGAAGGCTTCGGCGATCCAAAGTACCGCCCTGCCCGCCTGCTCAAGGATCTGGTTGCCGCCGGCCACCTCGGTCGCAAGAGCGGCCGCGGTTTCCACAGCTACTGAATTGCACCACGAGGTCTCAGCCATGAGTGAATACAGCGCGCCCCTGCGCGATATGCAGTTCGTCCTGAACGAACTGGGATACCTGGAACAAGTGAGTGAATTGCCCGGCTGCGAAGACCTGGGTGCCGATCTCGTCGACGCCATCCTGGGTGAAGCCGGTAAATTCGCCCAGGGCGTGCTCTCGCCCCTGAACGTCATTGGTGACCGTGAGGGCGCGCGCTGGCACGAAGGCGAAGTGACCACCGCAAAAGGCTGGAGCGCGGCCTATGGGCAGTTCGTCGAAAGCGGCTGGAACGCCCTCTCCTGCCACCCGGAGTTCGGTGGCCAAGGTTTGCCGCGACTGATTTCTGCGCTGGTGGAAGAGATGTGGAACGGCGCCAACGTTTCCTTCGGCCTGTGCCCGATGCTCACCCGTGGCGCTATCGAGGCCATCGAGCTTTGCGGGTCGTCCTACCTGAAGGAAACCTACCTGCCGAAGATGATCAGCGGCGAATGGACAGGCACCATGAACCTGACCGAGCCCCAGGCCGGTTCGGACCTTGCTGCCGTGCGCAGCCGTGCCGAACCCCAGGGCGACGGCACCTACCGCGTGTTCGGCCAGAAGATTTTCATCACCTATGGCGAGCACGACCTGACTGACAACATCGTGCACCTGGTGCTGGCCCGCATTCCGGGGGCGCCGGAAGGTGTGAAAGGCATTTCGCTGTTCGTGGTGCCGAAGTTCCTGGTGAACCCCGATGGTAGCCTGGGTGCACGCAACGACGTGCGCTGCGCCTCCATCGAACACAAGCTGGGCATCCATGGCAGCCCCACCGCTGTCCTCGCCTTCGGGGACAACGAAGGCGCCCGGGGCTGGCTGGTGGGCGAAGAGAATCGCGGTCTGGAATACATGTTCATCATGATGAACGCCGCGCGCTTCTCCGTCGGCATCGAAGGGATCGGCTTGTCCGAGCGCGCCTACCAGCGTGCGCTCACCTACGCCCGTGAGCGGGTTCAGGGCACCGAGGCAGGTGCGAAGAGTCGCGACAAAGTAGCGATCATTCGCCATCCGGACGTGCGCCGCATGCTGCTGTCGATGAAAGCCCGCACCGAGGCGATGCGCGCCATCGCCTGCGAAGTCGCCGCCGCAATGGATTGCGCCGAACGCCACCCCGACCTCGCACGCCGCGAGGAATGGCAAGCCTTCGTCGACCTGATGATCCCCGTGGTCAAGGGCTGCGGCACCGAGAATGCGGTGGACATCGCCTCCCTCGGCGTGCAGATCCATGGCGGCATGGGCTTCATCGAAGAGACCGGCGCCGCCCAGCATCTGCGGGACGCACGCATCACCACCATCTACGAAGGCACCACCGGCATCCAGGCGTCCGACCTCGTCGGCCGCAAGATCGCCCGCGATGGCGGCAAGGCCATCGGCCTGGTGACCAAGCGCATGCGCTACGTCATGGAACGCCTTGTCTGGGCTGATGATCCGCAGTTGCAGGACATCGCCAGCGCTCTGGCTACCGCCGTGGTCGCGCTGAACGCGGCGGTGGAGTTCATCGTGGAGAACTTCAACGGGCAGACGCCCCGGGTCCTGGCAGGCGCGGTGCCGTTCCTGGAACTGTTCGGCACCGTGGCCGGCGGCTGGCAGATGGCCCGCTCCGCGCTTGTCGCCCATGAACAGCTCAAGGCAGGAACCGTCGAGCAGGACTTCTATCGCAGCAAGCTGCAGACGGCACGCTTCTACGCCGAGCATCTGTTGCCGCGTGCCGAGGGGTTGTCGCGGATCGTGATCCAGGGTGGCGATGCGGTTTTGGAAATGGATGACAGGTTGTTCTGAGTTTCAGCCGCCCTCCCCTGGCGGGCGGCTGCAAGGGGCCGGCGAGTGTCGACCGCCGGAACGGAGCTTTGGCCGTCCTTGTGACGGCCTTTTTTATCTGAGCCCCCACACCCAGTTCACCCACCGCCCCCGTAGGATCGAGCTCTGCTCGCGCACATTCCGAGCACAATCCCTCGCGAGCAAGCTCGCTCCTACAAAAGCCTGGTCCACCCGTCGCACCTACAAAAAACGGGCCTCTCCCCATCAGGGAGAGGCCTGCGACCCTTGTGGATTTCCGCGCGCAGCCTGTTCAGGCGAAGCGTGCAGTTCAGTCGATGCGTTGGAGTTTCGGTGCCTGCCAACGACCGTCGAGAGCTTCGGGCTTCGGCCAGTACAGGCGGCCGGCGATGTAGAACGGGCCGTCCGGCGCGGGCAGCCAGTTCGCTTCATGGGCCTTGCCCGGCGACTGGTGCTGGATGTACAGGGTCAGGCCGCCATCGGCATCGCGCTTGAGCTGCGGCAGCATCGGCGAGTTGATCAGATAACGATGCAGCGGGTTCGCCACCATCAGGCGCGAGGCGTCGTACAGAGTCAGCGACCAGAAGGCATTCACCGGCGGCAACTGCCCAGGGCCGAAGCGCAAGGTGTAACGATGGCGCGAGGCGTCCAGCTTCTGTCCGTCGGCGTCGAGGTAGAACGGCGGATAAATGGTTTCCTCCTTGTCGTTGCCATAGAGGCCGGTGACCGTTGCGCGCATCCGGTAGAGGTAGTTGTTATTGAGGAACTCGCGGCTGCCGAGGAAACGCGTCGTGGAGATTTCACCTCGCGCGACCTTCTGGCCAAGAGCCTCGAAGTCCCGCCAGGCGTCGGCTATGCCGGCCGCAATGGCTACGCGGATTTCCGCCGGCAATGCCTGCTCGTCAAAGGTCAGGCCCGGGCCGATTCCCAGCCTGGCGAAGCGCTCCATCAGGGCGCGTTCGGTGGGGTGGATCGGGCAGTAACCCAGAACGAAGTTCAACTGGCTGAAGAACGCCAGGCTGCTGCGCTCCGTTTCGGCGCTGAGCGGAACGCGGAAGTTCATGTCGGGCACTGCGGCTGGAGCCGGCTGGCCGAGGAACGCGGACAGCGGCTGCACCTTGTAGCCGGCCTGCACCCTTTTCACGTTCTCCAGGTCGTCCGGGCCCTGCAGCTGAGTCCGATAGAACACAAAGGCAAATTGGGTTTCCGAGCGGAACACACGGTCGATGCCCTTCGGGACAGTGCCCTGCCAGTCCGGCCCGGCGAGCAGGAAGGTGCCGCCACCATTGCCGGTGGTACGGCTGCCGACATAACCGAAATTATGGGTGTAGGCGTCGACGAACTGCGCCGAGTAATAGCGGCCCTCCTCCACTGCCGGCATGGTCAATACCAGCGGTTCGCGGCGCAGGTCCGCACCGAGCTGGGAGTACGGCGTGTCGGCATTGGGCGTGGGATAGGCCTTGTCGTCCGGGGTATAGATGCGCGCGGTGTTGTGCAGGGTGTTCCAGGGCGCCTTGAACTCCGGATGCTGGCGGTCCTGGAAGTAGGTGTACTGCACGCGGTAGTTGTCCACCAGCGGGAAACCGTAGATGTAGGCGTCCTTGGCAATCGCGCGCGCCTCATCCGGCGTGAGAGTGCCTGCGCTGGATACGGAGGCGCGGGTGAGAAACGTAAGGAGTGCGACCACGAGGGTCTGCCTGAGATTGTTCTTGTTCACGAAGAACTCCTTGTAGCGAATTGGCAAGGCGCAAGCGCCCTGCTCTTTCAGGTCTTGGATCGGCTATCGGAAGGCCGCCACTCACGGACGCGGAGTGCGGCATCGCCTTCGGGGCGATAGGCATGACAGGTGCCGATAGCCCAATGGGTGGGCATCTCGAAATCGGGGTCGCGGGCGGCGCGCTCGCGCAGGCGCTTCTGCACCACCGGAGCCAGGGTCTGGATGGCGGTGGTGGCCATGGGACCGAGCAATTCGGTGAGGTGCGTGCAACCCTTCATGCCACCAACCCGTTCGGCCACGCGCTTCTTGAAGCCGGGGCCGATGCTGATTCCCACCAACGCGGCATAGGCCTGGTTGATGTGACTGCACACGGGGGTTGGTGCCTGTTCGGAAACGGCTTCGATCCGCTGGATCACCAGCTTGCGGTCGAGGGTCATGCGGATGCGCATCTGGTGCAGCACGCCGTTGGCGGGAATGACGCCATAGGGGAACTCGGTGTCGACCCCCTTGGTATCCAGCAGCCGCCCCTCGACCTCGAACAGGCCGTCGTCACGTTCGTAGCCCGTGCAGGTCACCTGGCGAGTGTGCAGCAGGCGACGGCCGACAGTGTTCTCTTCCATGCAACAGCCCTCAAAAAAGAAGGGGCGCTCATGCGCCCCGTTAGTTGCATCAGACGTTGCCGATGCCGCCACCGCAGACCAGTACCTGGCCGGAGACGTAGTCGGATTCCGGGATGCAGAACAGGTAGACCGCGCCCGCCGCCTCCTCGGTGTTGCCCGGACGGCCCAGGGGGATCATGGTCTTCGACTGCTCAACGATAGCCGGGCTGATGCCTACCTTGATCTCGCGGCCTTCGATGTTGATGTAGTTCGGGTCGCCTTCCACCGGCTGCGTCTGGCGGGTCTCGATGTGGCCGAAGGCAACAGCGTTGACGTTGACCTTCATGCGGCCCCACTCCTTGGCCAGGCACTTGGTCATGCCCAGCACGCCCGCCTTGGCGGTGGAGTAGTTGACCTGGCCCGGGTTGCCGCCCGCCGAAGTCGAGGCGATGTTGACCACCTTGCGGTTGACCACGCGGCCCTCGGCAGCCTCTTTCTTGGCCATGGCGCTGATGATCGGTTGGGCGGCGCGCAGGATGCGGAAAGGCGCGGTGATGTGGCAGTCGATGATGGCGTACCACTGCTCGTCGCTCATCTTCTGGATCACGTTGTCCCAGGTGTAGCCGGCGTTGTTGACGATGATGTCGATGCCACCGTAGCTGTCCACCGCGGTCTTCACGAAGCGGTCGGCGAAATCGACGGCCGTGACGCTGCCAACGCAGGCGACGGCTTCGCCGCCGGCGGCGCGGATTTCCGCGACCACTTCTTCGGCCGGGCCGGCATCCAGGTCATTGACCACCACGCGGGCGCCGTCAGCAGCCAGTTTCAGGGCGACGCTGCGGCCGATGCCACGGCCGGAACCGGTGACCAGGGCGACTTTGCCTTCGAGCTTTTTCATGGGTTGTTCCTTGTTCTTGGGGAATTCAGACGAGCGCCACGACGGCTTCGCCGATCAGTTTGTCTTCGCCGTACTGGTTGCCGCAGCAAATCGCCAGGCGTACCCGCGCTTCGCCATCGGCCTCGAATTTTTCGATGACCCTGCCGCTGCAGGTAGGGATGTGGCCCAGCTGGGTGATGCCGGTGAAACGCACCGACAGGCCGCGGATTTGCTTCTGTGGCACCCAGGCGGTGAGCAGGCGGCCGAGGTAGGCCACCGAGAGCATGCCGTGGGCGAACACGTCGGGCTGGCGCGCCTTGCGGGCGAAGTCGAGGTCGATATGCACCTGGTTGTGGTCACCGGAGGCACCGGCGTACAGGGCTAGCGTCGTGCGATTGACTGCGGGCAGCGTCAGCGGCGGCAGTTCAAAGCCGACCTGCAGCTCGTCGAAACGGGGAAGGTTCATTGCACAATCCTCAGCGCTGCACGAGGGAGGAACGGATATCGGCGATGTGCCGACCGTCCTGGTTGGTGACCCGGGTCTCCTGGACCACGAAGGTCAGCGCCCCACCCTTCTTCTCGTAAACGTCCACCACCCGCGTATCGAAGGTCAGCACATCGCCGGCATAGGCCATGGCGTGATAGGTGAAGCCCTGTTCGGCATGCAGGATGCGCCCGACGTCGAAGCCGAAGATGTCCTCGACTATGTGGTCGGTGTCGCGTCCCTCGGCTTCCAGGCACATCAGGAAGCTCGGCGGCACCGGCAATGAGCGGTGCCCGGCGGACCTGGCGGCGGTTTCGTCGGTGTAGACCGGATCGGTTTCGCCGATGGCCTTGGCGAAGAAGCGCAGGCGACCCTTCTCGACTTCGGTGGTGGTCACCCCCAGGGAACGGCCGATCAGACTCTTGTCTGCCATGTCATGGAGTCCTCGAGTGAGTTGAAACGCGCGCCCCCAGGGGCGCGCACTGGCTTCAGCCGCGACCGAAGAGGGTCACGATGCCGGCGCCGCCCAGACCCAGGTTGTGCTGCAGGGCGTGCTGCAGACCCTCCACCTGACGGGCGCCAGCGGTGCCGCGCAGTTGGTTGGTCAGCTCATAGCACTGAGCCAGGCCGGTGGCGCCCAGCGGGTGGCCCTTGGAGAGCAGACCGCCGGACGGGTTGATTACCACCTGACCGCCGTAGGTGTTGTCGCCATCCATCACGAACTTCTCGGCGCCACCTTCCGGGCAGAAGCCCAGGCCTTCGTAGGTCAGCAGTTCGTTGTGGGCGAAGCAGTCGTGCAACTCGCAGACGCGGATGTCTTCCGGACCAACGCCGGCCTTTTCGTAGACCTCCTGGGAGGCCTGACGGGTCATGCCAACGCCGACGATGCTGATCAGCGACGGCGGATCGAAGGCTTCCGGCTTATCGGTCACCAGGGACTGGGCCAGGATGGAAACGTCGGTACGCAGGCCGTGTTTCTTCGCAAAGCGCTCGGAAACCACGATGGCTGCGGCGCCGCCGCAAGTCGGCGGGCACGCCATCAGGCGGGTCATCACACCGGGGAAGATCACCTGGTCGGCCATCACTTCTTCGGTGGTCACCACCTTCTTGAATACCGACAGCGGATTGTTCACGGCGTGACGGCTGGCCTTGGCGCGGATC
The DNA here is from genome assembly GCF_029873155.1 of Pseudomonas sp. BN515. Lineage (NCBI taxonomy): Bacteria > Pseudomonadati > Pseudomonadota > Gammaproteobacteria > Pseudomonadales > Pseudomonadaceae > Pseudomonas > Pseudomonas sp. BN515. The sequence continues at coordinate 37,556 of NZ_SSOH01000080.1, forward strand.
GCCGCGAAGGTCTCCATCTTGGTGCCGTACTTCTGCATGTGCTCAAGGCCGGCGCCGCCGAAGAACTTGAGGGCGTCGGGCATATCGCGGCCCTGGGGGAAGATCGCATCGGCCACTTCATGGCCCTTGCCGTAGGTGATCGGGCGGTCGAGCCAATGGGACTTCAGGGCACCCGGCTGCATCTGCTCGAAGCCGAAAGCCAGGGCGCAATCCACCGCTCCGCTTTCCACCGCCTGGCGAGCCAGGTACAGGGCGGTCGAGCCGCTACCGCAGTTGTTGTTGACGTTGATCACCGGGATGCCGGTCATGCCGACTTCGTACAGCGGGGACTGGCCACTGGTGGAGTCGCCATAGACGTAACCGGCGTAGGCCTGCTGGACCAGGCCGTAGTCCAGGCCGGCATCCTGCAGCGCCAGGCGGATGGCCTGGGCGCCCATCTCGATATAGGTACCGCTCTGGCCAGGCTTGGCAAACGGAATCATGCCGACACCGGCGACATAGACTTTCTGCGACATCACTTTCTCCAAGGTCAGGTGACAAGGTCCGGGCTGCGCGCCTGTCTTCGACGGCGATTGCAGCGCTCCTTGGATCGATGGTTGCGCAGCGAAGAACAGCCACGCCCCCCCTCATGGAGGGGGCGCGGGCCTGCTTGGCCAAGGGGGGATGGCGAGGGGTACGACGGGAGGGAAAAATCCCCCCCTACTGGAGGGGGATGGGTGGGGGAAGCCGGGGATAGCGTGTGCTTGCGGTCCTGAAAAACAACAAGAAAGACTCCATAGAGGAACCAACACGTGACACAGGCAAGACACACAACCTCATTGAATCAGCAGTCGCCGGCCAGTGGTTCCACCCGCGGCCAGGCGACCTTCACGCCCCGATTGCTGGCGGTCGCGGTAGCGCTCGGCACCTGCGCCAACGCCGGTGCGGTCAGCTTCCAGCTAGGTGAGATCGAAGGCCAGTTCGACTCGTCCATCTCCGTCGGCGCCAGTTGGGCGGTGCGCGGACCGGACCCGATGTTCATCAACTCGGCCAACACCCAGGGGCTGCGCGGTAAATCGGCCACCCGCACCGCCGACGACAACCGCAAGAACTTCAAGAAAGGCGAGACCTTCTCGAAGATCTTCAAGGGCGTGCATGACCTGGAGCTGAAGTACGGCGACAGCGGCGTGTTCGTGCGTGGCAAGTACTGGTACGACTTCGAACTGAAGGACGAGCACCGCCTGTTCTACGACATCGACGACAGTGGCCGCGACGACCTGGCCAAGGCCTCCGGTGCCGAGTTCCTCGATGCTTTCGTCTACCACAACTACAACCTGGGCGACCTGGCCGGCAACGTGCGCCTGGGCAAGCAGGTAGTGAGCTGGGGTGAAAGCACCTTCATCGGCAACAGCATCAACTCGATCAACCCCATCGACGTCGCCGCGCTGCGCCGTCCGGGGGCCGAGGTGAAGGAAGGCCTGATCCCGGTGAATATGTTCTACCTCTCCCAGGGCCTGACCGAGAACCTCACTGCCGAAGCCTTCTACCAGCTGGAGTGGGACAACTCGGTGGTCGACAACTGCGGCACCTTCTTCGGTTCCGACCCGCTGCCCCAGGGCTGCACCGACCGCCTGGTATTCGCCGGCCCGGACCTCGCCCCCGGCGTTGCCAACAACACCGCGACCGCCAGGCAGATCCTCACCAACGCCGTGGTGGACGACGTCTACATGCCGCGCCTGGAAGACAACGACCCGCGCGACAGTGGCCAGTACGGCGTGGCCCTGCGCTGGTTCGTGCCCGAGCTGAACGACACCGAGTTCGGCTTCTATGCCATGAACTACCACAGCCGCAGCCCCTACCTGAGCTTCAAGCAAACCACCGTGGCGCCGATTACCGCAGCACAGCTCGGCGCCCTGCCGCCGGCCGCACGCCAGGTCGCCGCCGTGCAGAACCAGTTCGACCGGGTCCGTGCCGCGCGCTACTTCGTGGATTATCCGGAGGACATCCGCCTGTATGGCGTGAGCTTCCAGACCACCCTGGGCGCGACCTCCGTGGGTGGCGAGCTCAGCTACCGGCCGAACATGCCCCTGCAGATCAATACCGCCGACCTCAACCTGGCCGCGATCCAGTCCACGGACACCGACTTCCGCACCCAGACCTCACCGGTCTTCACCAGCGGCGAGACGGCCCAGGCCCTCGGCGGTGACCTGCCCGGCTACAAGCGCATGCCAGTCATGCAGGCCCAGGTAACGGCTACCCAGTTCTTCGACCAGGTCATGGGGGCGAGTCGCCTGACCCTGGTTGGCGAGGTGGGCTACAACCGCATCAACGGCCTGGGCGACGCCGACGGCACCGATATCCGCTTTGGCCGCAGCCCGGTCTACGGCGCGGGCCAGTTCCCCGGCAAACAGAACACCACCGTCTGCGCCACCGCTACCAACCCGCAGAAGGAATGCAACAGCCACGGCTTCTACACCACGGACTCCTGGGGCTACCGCGTTCGCGCCAAGCTCGATTACCAGAACGTGATCGCCGGCATCAACCTCTCCCCCAACCTGGCCTGGTCCCATGACGTCGACGGCTGGGGACCGAACTTCGAGGAAGGCGCCAAGGCCGTCAGCGTCGGGCTGGATGCCGACTACCTGAACACCTACACCGCCAGCCTCAGTTACACCGACTTCTTCGGTGGCAACTTCAACACCAGCACTGACCGCGACTTCGTCTCGCTCAGCTTCGGCGTGAACTTCTGAGCCGAAACCGGCAGAGGGTAATTCCATGAAAGCAAGCATGATCATCAAAACCGGCGCCCTGGCGCTGTCGCTGCTGGCTACCAGCGTCATGGCCGCTGTTTCCGAGCAGGAAGCGACCCAGCTGGGCACGACCTTGACTCCGCTGGGTGCGCAGAAGGAAGGCAACGCCGACGGCAGCATCCCCGCCTGGGACGGCGGCCTCAAGCCAGGCGCCGCCCCGGTGGACGCCAAGGGCTTCCTCGGCGATCCGTTCAAGGACGAGCAGCCGCTGTTCGTCATCACCGCGGCCAACGCCGAGCAATACAAGGACAAGCTGACCCCCGGCCAGCTGGCGATGTTCAAGCGCTACGCCGCCACCTACAAGATTCCGGTGTACCCGACCCACCGCACCACCTGGGCACCGTCGAACATCTATGACGCGGCGAAGAAGAGTGCCACCGGCGTGCAACTGGTCAGCGACGGCAACGGCCTGGGCAACTTCTCCGACTCGCGCTATTACGCCTTCCCGATTCCGAAGAATGGCGTCGAGGTCTACTGGAACCACGTGACCCGCTATCGCGGCGAAAACATCCAGCGCTGGGCCGTGCAGGCAGCACCCCAGGTCGATGGCGCCTACACCATCGTCGAGACCAATGACCAGAACAGCTTCCCGCAGTACATGGACGGCGTGGACGCCGAGGCGGCGAAGAACGTTCTCTACTACTACATCTTCTCCGTCACCGCGCCGGCACGCCTGGCCGGCACCGTCTCCATGGCCCACGAGACCATCGACCAGGTGAAGGACCCGCGCAAGGCCTGGACCTACAACGCCGGCCAGCGCCGCGTGCGCCGCGCCCCGCAGCTCGCCTACGACGCCCCTGGCCTGGCCTCCGACGGCATGCGCACCTCCGACAACGCCGACATGATGAACGGCGCGCCGGACCGCTATGACTGGAAGCTGATCGGCAAGAAGGAGATCTACATCCCCTATAACAACTACAAGCTGCAGTCGCCTGACCTGAAGTACGCCGATATCGTCAAGCCCGGCCATATCAACCAGGACCTGACCCGCTACGAGCTGCACCGTGTCTGGCACGTGCAAGCCACCTTGAAACCGGGTGAGCGGCATATCTACGCCAAGCGCGACATGTACTTCGACGAGGACAGCTGGGTAATGGCCGAGGTGGACCACTACGACGGCCGTGGCCAGCTCTGGCGGGTGGGCGAGAACTACACCTACACCCATTATGAGAAAGGCCTCAATGCGCCCGCTGCCCAGGGTTTCTACGACCTGATCGCCGGTCGCTACGTGGTCGCAGCCCTGAGCAACGAATCGAAGCTCGCGCCGCAGTATGGTGGCCGCACCAAGATGTCCGAGTTCACCCCCGCCGCCCTGCGCAATGCGGGTATTCGCTGACTTCGTGAGTTGAACCAAGAACAACGCCCCGCACCTGCAGGGCGTTGTTCATTCTGCGCCGAGCTTCCCGCGGCACCTGTAGGAGCGAGCTCTGCTCGCGAACAACCCAGCTTCTGGGCCAACCTGAAACTACCCTCTCCCCCGGCCCCTCTCCCAGAGGGCGAGGGGTGACTCGCGCCGGCGGGGCCCAAACCATCCTGAACCCCGCGCGCCGTCCCCCATGTAGGAGCGAGCTCTGCTCGCGAACAGTCCCCGCGCCAGAGCCCCAATCCCGGGACGCAAAAAGCCCCCTACCCTCACGAACAGGAGGCTTGCGTCACCCGCGCCGCACTAAACCCCGGAATACCGATCCATCAGCTCACCCATGCGCTCCAGGTATTCCCGGCGGCCAAGGTGCAGGATGTGGTTGCCGGGGAACCAGTGCAGCGCGCTGCCCGGCCAATGCCGCTGCAACAGGCGCAGGTGGCGCGGCATGGTCACCCGGTCGCCGGCGCCGCCGATGATCAGCACGCGCTGGCCATCCAGGGGCGAGGCGTAGGTCAGAGGATTGTGCACCGCCAGCAGGCCACGCATCTCGGCCACACCAACGCCCTGGCTGCGCATCAGCCGCGACAGCAAGAGACCGGTGGGTTGCCATTCGAGGAACACGTCGATCGGGCTGACCGCCGGCACGATGGGAATGCAGTACGCCAGACGCTCTTCAACCGCCGCCAGCAGCGCTGCGGTGTAGCCACCGAGGGAGATGCCCGCCGCACCGATATGCTCGACGCCGCGTCCCTGCAGGTAGTCGATGAACACGCGCAGGTCGTGAATCGCGTGCAAGGGCGTCTCGTTGAAGGACACCAGCCCATTGCCGAACAGGCCCTGGCCGCTGAACCACGAACCGCGCTCGGCGCGGCGGCCATGGTGCGGGTAGGTGAACAGCAGCAAGTCATAACCGCGCCGGTAAAAATCGGCCAGGGACAGTGCACGGGCATTCAGCCAATGCGGGTCCGCCGCGAAGCCGTGGATGAGGATCAACGTCGGCCTGGGCCGGTCGCCATGGCACCAGTGCTGGGCATGGGCGCGGGTATTGCGCTGCATGGCGGCAAAGCGCGGACGCGCGTAGGGATTCAAGGGCTGGAAGGGACTGATGAAGCTCAGCTGGAAACGCCGGATGCCGTCGTTGGCCTGCAGTTCTTGCGCGTCGACGGCAAGACCTGCGGGCGGCGCCAGGAACACCTGCGAGGCGTCCCCCGCCCGTGCCAGGGGTTCGTAGAAGCGCAGCGCGTCGAACTCTTCCTGCATGCGGCCGCTGCCTTTTAGCGATGCCAGCATGGCGGCGGCCACCGTGGCAGACAGCGACGTGCGCATGACGCGCTCGACCGCCGCGGTGCCATGGACTTTCAGTGGATGCACCGTATCCAGTGCCGTCCCGTCCGCGTGCAGCCAGAAATCCTCCGGCAGCCGTTCCCACCAGGGGCTGCGCGAACGGTCCGCCACCCCCTCGCCTGCATACCTCTCTTCGTTCAACACGCGGATTCTCCCGGAAAATTCCAGTCCATCGCCCCGCCGACCGGCACCGGGCGTCCTTCGGTGGCGACAGCTTAAAGGCACGTCCGGCGCGGGCCTCCCCCCGATTGAAGGGGGACGGGTTGCACCCGCGAACGAGGAACATGGCCACCTGGAAGAAGCGCGGTGAAGCCCTTGCTTGCCAGGTCGATCGATCCAACCTCCACCACCACCTTGCGGGTACCCCAACGATGAGCAAACTCAGCGGGCAAGACGCGTTGTTCCTGAAAGTCGACAGGCCCCATGCGGCCTCTCACTGCACCATGATCTACATCTACGACCAGTCCACCGTGGAAGGACAGCGCCTCGGGTTCCGCGAGATCGTCCGTCACATATCCGACCGCCTCGACGTTTCACCGGTATTCCGCCGCAAGATCGTCCAGATCCCCTACGGGCTGGGCTATCCGTACTGGGTGGAAGACGACCTGTTCGACATCGACTTCCACGTCCGCCACTTCGCCCTGCCCAAGCCCGGCGACTGGCGGCAGTTCTGCATCCTCGTGTCGCGCATCCACGCCCGCTCGGTCGACCTGGCCCGCGCGCCTTGGGAGATGTACGTCATCGAAGGGCTGGACAACATCGAAGGCATTCCCAAGGGCAGCTTCGCCATCCTCACCAAGTCCCACCACGCCGCCATGGATGGCACCGCCGCTGCGGAGCTGACCTGGGCCCTGCACGACATCGCCGGCGCCCAGGGCAAGCCCGTCGCGGTGGTGCCCGACAAGCCGGCGGCAAGCCCGCGACGGCCGCTCTGGGGCCCGCTGGACACCGTCAGCCGCATGCTCACCGACAACATCTCCGCCTCGGCGCGTATGGCCCGGCCGCTGGCGCGGGTGCTGCCCAAGCTGGCGGTCGCCGGCCTGCGCTCGGTGGCTCGTTCGGTGCTGACGCCCGGCGGTGGCGCGCCACGCACGCGCTTCAACACCAATGTGAGTGCCGCGCGCGTCTGGAACTCGGTCACCCTCGACCTCGCCACCGTGAAGCAGATCAAGGCCCTGGTCCCGGGGGCGACGGTCAACGATGCCGTGCTGGCCATCATCGGCGGAGCGATGCGCCGCTACCTGGATGCGAAGGGCGAGTTGCCGGACAAGTCCCTGGTGACCCTGGCACCGGTCAATACCCGCCAGGGCGGGGAAGCCACTGCCAGCGGCAATACCATCTCCATGGTCACCTTCCCCCTGCGCACCGATATCGAAAACCCGCTCGAGCGGCTGGAAGCGATATTCGCGGCGACCTCGGAGTCAAAGGCCATCCAGAACGGCATCGGCGCCGAGGACCTGACCAACCTGCAGAAATTCGCGCCGCCCGCCACCCTCGGCCTCGCCGGCCGCCTGGCCACCATGATGGGCGTCGGCGGCAAGGGCCCGGTGATCCTGCACAACTGCCTGGTGACCAACGTGCCCGGCCCCAACGTGCCGCTCTATATGCTCGGCGCCAAGCTGGTCTACTGGTGCGGCGTCGGCCCGCTGGTGGACGGCCTCTCGCTGATCTGGAACCCCACCAGCTACTGCGGAAAAATGTTCGTCTCGCTGACCAGTTCGCCCAACGTGGTGCCCGACCCGGACTTCCTCGCGCAGTGCCTGAAGGACTCGTACGAGGAAATGCAAGGGCTGGCTCAAGCCGCCAACAAGCCGGTAGCGAAGAAGCGCGCTGCCCGGCAATCGTAGGATGGGTTGAGCCTGCGATACCCATCAACCATGTCCGATGGGTATCGCTCCGCTCAACCACATCCTACGAATTGGAACGGTGCACCGGGCTACCTTTCCTTAAATTTCCGCACCTACAAAAAAGGCCGATCCGGAATCCGGATCGGCCTTTGGCGTCCATGCCCCGTGCGTTATTCGAAGATCACCTTGCAATCGCCCTCGCCCCAAACCTCCACCTTGTCCTGATAGCGGTCCTCGATCAGGTTACGGCGAATTTTCAGGGTCGGCGTGAGCAGGCCGTTGGCGATGCTCCAGGGCTCGCGGACCACCACCAGGAATGCCAGCTGCTCGTGGGGCTCGAACTGGGCATTCACCTCCGCGAGGAACACCTCCAGCTCGGTGGCCACCGCATCGCGGCCCTCGGCGCTGGCCAGGGCAGCACGGGTATCCGGCGAGACGTTGAGCAGGGCCAGCGGCTGCGGCAGGCCGACGCCGGTGACGCAGGATGCCTCCACGCGCGAATGGTTGCCGAGCTTGGCCTCGATGGGCACGGGGGCGACGTACTTGCCCTTGGCGGTCTTGAACAGCTCCTTGACCCGCCCGGTGATGCGCAGGCGCCCCTGCTCGTCCAGCTCACCACGGTCGCCGGTGCGGAACAGGCCGTCGGCCGTGTAGCTCTCGGCGGTCAGCTCGGCCTGCTTGTAGTAGCCCAGCATCTGCGCGGGGCTCTTCACCAGGATTTCGCTGTTGTCGTCGATGCGGCACTCGACGCCCGGGATCGCGGCGCCGACATAGCCTACGCGCACCTGCCCCGGCAGGCTGAAATGCGAGGTGCCGAAGTTTTCCGACATGCCGTAGCCCTCCAGCAGCTCCAGGCCCAGCTGGCGGTACCACTCCATCACCTTGACCGGCAGCGGCGCCGAACCGGACAAGCCCGTATGCACCTGGTCCAGGCCCAGGGCGGAGAGAATCTGCGCCTTCATCAGTTCACCTTCAACCGGATCGGCGAAGGCAGCAGCCTGGGCAGCGGCCGGAATCCGCTCGTTGATGCCCTGGTAGAACTTGCCCCACAAGCGCGGCATCGACAGGAAAATGGTCGGTCTCGCTCGGCGCAGGTCTTCGCTGAAGGTTTCCAAACCCAGGTTGAAGAACACCCGGCAGCCGCTGAACAGCGACACGGCTTCCACCACCGCGCGCTCGGCGGTATGGGCCAGCGGCAGGTAGGACAGCAGGCGGTCGCTCGATTGCGGCCCACGGCCCTTGTCGTACATGCAGCCAGTCGCTGCCGGAGCGGCGAACATGCTGCCGAAGCTGTGCATGACGCCCTTGGGATTTCCGGTGCTGCCGGAGGTGTAGATGATGGTGGCCAGCTCGCCCGGCTCCGGCAGGACCACCTGCTGTTGCGGCGCGAAGGCGGCGACGATGCCGTCCCAGGGCTCGCCCTCGCCGCATGCTGACATCGGCAGGTCGATGAGCGGCAGGCCGGCTGGAACCCCGGCACGAACCGCATTCCAGCCAGCCGTATCGCCATCCAGGCGGCCAACGAACAGCACGCGCACCTCGGCATGCTCCAGTACGTAGCGCACGGTATCGGCGTTGGCGGTCGAGTACAGCGGGACGCTGATGTGCCCGGCCATCCAGATCGCCAGGTCGGCGATGATCCAGTGGGCAGTGTTCTTGCCGAAAATACCGATTGAGGATCGCGGCGGCAGATCAAGGGAAACCAGGTAGGCCGCCATGCGCCGGGCCTGGTCGCCCACTTCGTGCCAGCTGTAGTCGACCACGCTGCCATCCGGCAGGGGTTGGGTCAGGTAGATGGCGTCAGGCGTGCTGCTCTCCCAGTGGAGGAAGCGGTGCAACAGCGTAGGGTGCTCATTGTTCTTGTTCATGGCATGTCCAGCGTCTGAAGGGTGGTGTACCACCCATTGAAATTGTTCTGTCGGCGGCGAAAGCAGCGCCGCGTCGGCTCACTCGCGTTGATAGAGGGTGGTCACCACGGTGCCATCCGGCCCGACCTGGTGCTGCAGGGCGATGCGCACATCGGCGACCTGGCGCCGGCCGGCATTGCCGCGCAAGTGATGCACCAGCTCGATGCATTGCGCCAGTCCGCTCACTGCGGGTGCCTGACCCAGCGAGAGCAGCCCCCCGGAGGGGTTGACCACCAGGTTGCCACCATAGGTGTTGTCGCCGTCCTCCACCAGCTTCTCGGCACTTCCCTCGGGGCAGAAGCCGAGCGCTTCGTAGAGCGACAGTTCGCTGAGGGTACTGCTGTCGTGCAGTTCGCACACCCCTACTTCCTGCGGCCCCCTGCCCGCCTGCTCATACAGTTCCCGCGCGGCGACGACGTGGACCTCATAGCCCGCACAAGGGAAGACCGATGCCGGATCGAAGCCGGCCACCTGCGCGGGCGAAACGCAGGCCTGGGCGATGATCCGCACCGCAGGGAGATTGCCACGGCGCCTGGCGAACCCGGCGGAGCACAGCAGCACCGCCGCCACCCCCGAGGTGGGCCAGGCGAACTGCGGATGGGTCAGCGGCTCGGCCAGGGTACTGGCCTCCAGCACTTCGTCCAGGGTCAGTGGGGCAACGAACACGGCCAGGGGGTTGAGCGCGGCATGCTGGCGCGCCTTGACCGCAATCATGGCGAAGGTTTCCCGGCGGGTTTGATAGCGCGCCATGTACTGCCGCGCCGCCGCACCCAGGCGTTCCAGTTCCGCGCCCAGGCTCGGCAAGGGCACTGGTGCGCCCTGCATACCCAGCACCAGTACGCAGTCGGCGAGTCCCAGCTCGATAGCCTGGCAGGCCTGGTACAACAGGACGCCGCCGCTGTCCTCGCCTTTCGGCAAAGGCTGGAGCGGCACCTGCCCCAGCCCCGTCTGTTCGAGAGCCCGTTGCAGGGTCCCGCCATCCATCAGTCCCGAGGCGGCGAAAACGCATCCCACATCCCGCGCGGACAATCCGGCGTCCGCCAGCGCCTGCCGCGCCGTCTCGCCGACCAGGGCGGTCGAGTTAGCGCTGAGCGCGGCCGGGCTGAAGGGGGACATGCCTACGCCAATCACATTGACGCAACGTTGCATCGTGCTCTCCTGAAATAGAAAGCTGCCGCTTCCGGGGCTCGGAAGCGGCAGGTGGCCAAGGGGTCAGGCCGGCACTTGCTCGAACAGTTCGACCGCACCGTTCTTCAGCACGATGACGTCGCGCTCCACCGCACGCATCTCGACGATGATGCGGGTGGGCGACTCACGCCACATGCGGGTTTCCAGGGTGTCGCCCGGCATCACGATGGAGGCGAAGCGTGCCCGCACGCTCTTGAACAGGCGCGAGTCGTTGCCGCAGAACGCCTTGATCACGTGGCGGCCGAGGTAGCCGAAGGTGCACAGCCCGTGCAGGAACGGCTTCTCGTAACCGGCCTTGGCGGCGTAGTCCGGGTCCACGTGCATGGGGTTCCAGTCACCGCACAGGCGGTACAGCAGCGCCTGGTTGATCTCGGTCTGGTCCGCCAGTACGGCATCGGGTTCGCGTGCCGGCGGCACGTTGATCTCTTCACTGGCCACGCGCTGCAGGCCGGCACCGGGAACGCCCGGGTAGAAGCCGGTCACCTCGTTGTAGAACAGCGGCGTGCCCTGCTCGTCCGTGGTCTCGATGGCCAGCACGCTGACCGAGCTCTTGCCTTTGTCGATGGCCGCCTTCAGGCGCATGGTGTGCTTGAGCTTCGCCTTCGGCGGCAGCGGGCGGTACATCACGGTGTACTGCTCGCCGTGCAGGCCCTTGGCGAACGGCAGGTTCAGGCCTTCCAGCTGCGGCTCGCCGGACTTGGCGGCGCGCAGGAACACCTCGGTCGCCGGCAGCACGGCCATGGTCGGCAGCACGCGGAAGTCTTCACCGACGAACTCGTTCACATACAGCAGCTCGGTGCGATCCAGCGGGTCCTTGGCTGCGCCCACGGCCAGCGCATAGAGCGCGGCGTCGTTCTGGTCGTACTCGGTCTCCAGGTAGGACACGGCATTGCCCGCCACTTCCATGTCGACGAAGGCGTTGCCGCCCTTGGCCGGGGAGTCCATGCGCGCGAACAGTTCCTTGAAGCCTTCGCCGCCATTGGGGTGGGCGACGCTGTGCTCGTCGAAGCGGGTGATGCGCTCCCAGTTGTCACGCACCAGCTCCGGGCTCAGGGTGTCGGTGTGCAGCACGCGGCCCTGGGAACGCTCCCAACGGTACTTGGCGTGGAAGCCGCCACCGACCTCGAACAGGCCGCCGGTGTCCTGGCATTCCTCGCTGCACAGCCAGCCCACCAGCGGGGCGACGTCTTCCACCTTCAACTTGTCGTGCAGTTCTTCGGGGAAGATGCCGCTGGCGATCACCATGCGCGAAGCCGCGATCGGGGCGATGGTGTTGACGCGGATGTTCTTGCTCGCGCCTTCGATGGCCAGCGCGTTGGTGAAGCCGATCAGGCCCGACTTGGCAGTGGCATAGTTGCACTGGCCAAAGTTGCCGAAGATGCCGGCGCCGGAAGCGGTCATCACGATGCGGCCGTAGCCCTTGTCGCGCATGATCGGCCAGACGGCGTGGGTCAGGCGGAAGGCGCCCTTCACGTGCACGTCCTGGATCAGGTCCCACTGTTCTTCAGTCATCTTGTGGAACGAGGTGTCGCGCAGAACGCCGGCGTTGTTGATCAGGATGTCGACGGTGCCGAACGCCTCCAGGGCGGTGGCGACGATCTTCTCGCCCTCGGTCACCGAGTTGTAGTCGGCCACCGCCTCGCCGCCCAGGGCGCGGATCTCGGCGACCACGGCGTCGGCCGCGGCGGACGAACTACCCAGGCCTTCGGTGGTCACGCCCAGGTCATTGACCACGACCTTGGCGCCACGGGAACCCAGCAGCAGGGCGTGGGCACGACCGAGGCCGTTCCCGGCGCCGGTGACGATGGCGACTTTTCCGTCGAAGCGAATTTCTTGAGACACGTTTGCGCTCCTCTCCTGAAGAGATGGTTGTTATCGCGACGCAGGGCACCGGCCCCCGGCCGTCCAACTGGACGAGCCGGCTCGGATGCGGACTGCGGCCGCAGGTTGGCTCAGGCTCGCCTCACAGGGTGCGGGCGATGATTTCCTTCATGATTTCGTTGGTGCCGCCCCAGATGCGGTTGCCCCGCGTATCCAGGTAGAGACGGGCGATGGGGTATTCGGTCATGTAGCCGTTGCCGCCATGCAGCTGCAGGCAGGCGTCCACCACGCGGCTGCTCAGCTCGGCGGTCCAGTACTTGGCCACAGCGGCTGTTTCGGAGGTCAGCTCGCCCTGCAGCAGCAGTTCCAGGCAGCTGTCGATCCAGGAGCGGCCGATCTGCACTTCGGTCTTCAGTTGCGCGAGAGTGAAGCGCGAGTTCTGGAAGTCGAGCACTGGCTGGCCGAAGACCATGCGCGTGCGGGTGTACTCGATGGTCTGCTCCAGGGCAGCTTCAGCCTGGGCCTGGAAGCCCACCGCGCCGATGATGCGTTCCCAGGCCAGGTCGTGCATGAGCTGGTAGAAGCCCCTGCCCTCCTCCCCACCGAGCACGTTCTCGACCGGCACGCGGCAGTCGTCGAAGAACAGCATGCTGGTGTCCTGGGCGTGCAGGCCGATCTTCTCCAGCGGTTGCGAACGGCTGAAGCCGGCGCGCTCCTTCTCGACGATGACGATGGAGATGTCCTTGGCGCTGCCGCTGTTGCCGGTCTTGCACACCACCAGCGCCAGGTCGCAGGAAGCACCGTTGGAAATGAAGGTCTTGGAACCGCTGAGAACGTACTCGCCGCCGTCACGCGCAGCGCGGGTCTTGACCGCCTGCAGGTCGGAGCCGGTGTTGGGCTCGGTCATGGCGATAGCGCCCACCGCCTCGCCGGTGATCATTCTCGGTAGCCAGGCCTGCTTCTGCGCCTCGGTGCCGTAGTTGAGGATGTAGAACGCCACCAGGCCGTGCACCCCAAAGCCGATCAGGCCGGTGGCGCCCACGCGCATGAACTCTTCGGAGAACACCACATCGAACAGCCGGTCGGCGCCGGGGCCGCCGTACTCCTCGGGCATCGAAGGCAGCAGCATTCCCAGCTCACCGGCCTTGCGCCAGACCGCGCGGGGAACGCACTTGTCCTTCTCCCACTGGGCATGGAAAGGCGCGACTTCCTCCTCCACGAAGCGGCGGCAGGCGCGGCGGAACTCATCGTGCTCGGAGCTGAACAGGGTACGGGGGATCAGATATTCCATTGCGTATTCCTCTGCGACCCGGATCAGAGCGTGCGCCCGACCAGATCCTTCATGATGTCGTTGGCGCCGCCGGCGATGCGCAGCACGCGGTGGTCGAGGTAGTGGCGGGCAACCGGGTACTCGAGCATGTAGCCGTTGCCGCCGTGCAGCTGGACGCACTCGTCCACCACCTTGGTGTAGAGGTCGGAGCACCACAGCTTGGCGGCGGCCGCCGCTTCCGGGCTGAGGGTCCGCGCCAGGCACTGCTCCATGCAGCGGTCGACGTAGTTCTGCGATACCGCCAGCTGCATTTTCAGGTCGGCCAATTTGAAGCGGGTGTTCTGGAAGGCGAAGATCGGCTTGCCGAACACGGTGCGGCCCCTGGTGTATTCCAGGGTGCTTTCCAGCACCGCCTGGGCGCCGGCCACGCTGCTGATGGCGATGGACAGGCGCTCCCAGGCCAGCTCCTTCATCAGCTGGATGAAGCCCTTCCCTTCCACCCCGCCCAGCAGGTTCTCGCGGGGCACGCGGACGTCCTCGAAGAACAGCATGGTGGTGTCCTGGGCATGCAGGCCGACCTTGCGCAGCGGCTTGGATTTGCTGAATCCCACGCGGTCGGCTTCCACCAGGATCAGCGAGATGTCCTGGGCGCCCTTGCCCGAGGTGCCGGTCTTGGCGACGACGACGACGATGTCGCAGTTGGTGCCGTTGGAGATGAAGGTCTTGGCGCCGTTGATGACGTACTCGTCACCGTCCAGCACCGCACGGGTCTTCACCGCCTGCAGGTCGGAACCGGTGTCCGGTTCGGTCATGGCCACGGCGCCTATGGCCTCGCCGGCCGCCATTTTCGGCAGCCAGGTTTGTTTCTGCGCCTCGTTGCCGAAGTTCACCAGGTAGCCGGCGACGATGTCGTGCACGCCGAAGCCGATCAGGCCGGAGGCGAGGCCAGCGCGGTAGATCTCTTCAGTGGCGACCATCGAGAAACGGCGATCCAGCCCCAGGCCGCCATAGGCTTCCGGCGTGGTGGCATTGAGCATGCCCAGCTCGCCGGCGCGCTGCCAGATTTCGCGGGGAACCCGATGATCCTCTTCCCACTGCTCCAGCCGGGGAGCGCACTCCTCCGCCAGGAAGCGTCGCACGGTGCTGCGAAACTCCTCGTGCTCGTGGTCAAACAGGGTACGCGGAATCATCGGTGGTTCTCCTCGGCTCAATCGGTCCGCCACCCCTTCGGGCGGCTCTGGATCGATCATAGGAGGAGGGTTTCGGGGCCAGCCCCCTCAGGGAGGGGGGGATGCGGGGGCCTGTTGGGGGCGTTGTGGGGGCGATTTCAATCGCCAAGCGGACCGCAGGTTCGCCTTATGGTTTTTCCGGGGGCAACGATGTTGCCCTTGGCGAATGAATTCGCCCCCACAGGGAGAGCCGCCCGGCCGCCGCGCCCCCTCGCACGGGGTGGTTTGCGCAATGGGTACGGGGCATAGACTCGGCCGGCGAATTGCCAGCGGGCGGAGCGCACGGCGCGTCCACGCAACGCCCCACGCCTCCGCCCTGCTGGCGATTTCGCCCTTATTCGATCACGCCGTGCTTGCGAGCCCAGGACACCGCGTCATAGCGGCTGGAAACACCCAGCTTCACGTAGATGTTCTTCAGGTTCCACTTCACCGTTTCCAGCGAAATGTTCAAGGTTAATGCCACGCGCTTGTTCGACATGGCCTGGCTGATCAACTCCAGGATCGCCACTTCGCGCGGGGTCAGCATCGACGGGGCGCTGCTGGTGGCGGACTCGCTGGCATGGCCCACGCGCCCCGGGCCGAAGCGTTCCAGCAGCTGTGCCAGGTAGGCACCTTCTTCCTCGGGCAGCGACTTGCTCGCCAGGGCCGCCAGCAACTTGCGCAGCACCTCCCCTTCATCCAGGAACGTGCGCACCAGCCCCAGTCGATTACCCAGAGCCAGCGCTTCCAGCAGGTGTTCTTCGGACCGCTCTGGCTGCAGCAGGTCGGCGTGGGCGATGGCCCTCAGCAAATGGCCGGTGACCAGCAATTGGCCACGGCGGAATTTCGTCGCGTATGCGTGCAGGACTTCCAGGTCTGCCAGCGCCTTGTCCGGGTAGTTGGTGGCCAGCAGCAGACGCGCACGCGCCAGCGCCGCCAGTGCCGGGACTTCCGCCTGAAAGCCCTGGGCATCCTGGTATTGCAGCGCCAATGGTTCCAATTTGGCGACCCGTTCGGCGGCGTAGGTACGGTCGTTTTCCAGCAGGGCGATGCGCGATTGCTCGGTGAGGCACTGCGCCAGCGCGCGGTCCTGACCGATGCTGCGGAAGTGACGCTCCTGGCGTTCGAGGAAGGCCATGGCCACCGCGGCGGAATCCTGTAGCAGGTCCAGGCGTGCACGGCAGAGGGTGGCATGCAGCATGGTGTCGGGCATGGTCCACTGCAGCAGGCCGCTGCGATTGGCGAGGATTTCCCGCGCCTCGTCGGTGCGATCCAGTTCGCGATAGACCTCGGCCAGGGTCGCCGCGCCCAGGTAGGCGCTGGCGGACCTGTGTCCGTGGACGGCCACGGAGCGGGCGAGTTGCGTCGAACCGACACGCTCGGCCTCGAGAATTCGACCCTCCTGCAGATAACAGGTGGTTCGCGCCCCTTCGGCCACCAGGGCCATTTCCGCATCCCGCTCGGCCTCGGGAATGGGGTTCTCGTCCAGGCAGCGCAGCGCTTCCTCGTGCCGTCCCGCCGCCGAGTAGGCGATGGCCAGCAGCGCCGGGGCGCCATAACGCGTCACGGTGTAGTCGTCCGGCAGCGCCTGGAAGCTTTCCAGCAGGCCGATGATCGGCTCGCTGCGGTCGCGCTGGACCTCGATGGCCGCCTGCACCAGCGGCAGGCGGTAGGCGTTGTCGGCCTGTTGCGCGGCGCCGCTGCGTTTGAACTGGTCCATCCAGGCTTCGGCCTTGGCGGGACGGGCGGTCAGTGCGTAGGCCAGGCAGCCGAGGAAGAACAGGCGCGGCCGGGAGAACAGGATGTCTTGCGGCAACTGGTCCAGCAGGCGCAGCAACGGGCTCAGTTGGTCGAGGCTCCAGGTGGCCGGCGCGGCGCCTTCGACCAGCTGCGCGGCGAAGCCCAGGTCGCCGGCCTGGGTCGCATGGCGCACCGCTTCGGCCAGCAGCTTGCGCTCGGCGAACCAGGTCGCGGCGCGGCGGTGCAGCTGGTTCTGGGCCTCGCGATCACGGCGCAGCAGCCGCGCAGTGAGGAAGTCGCCGAACAGGGCGTGGAAGCGATACCAGGGTTGGCGGTCGTCGGCTTCGACACGGAAGATCAGCAGGTTCTCTTCATCCAGTCGCTTGAGCATGGCCTGGGCCGAGGTGTTGCCGGTCACCGCTTCGGCCAGGGAGGCATTGAAGCGCCGCAGGATGCTGACGTCTTCCATGAACGACGCCAGTTCCGGAGGCAGGTGGGCCATGACGTTCTCGGCCAGGTAGCTCTGCAGGTCGTCGGAGCGCCAGCCCATTTCGCGCAGGGTGTCGCGGGTCGAGGGGTCGCTGCGCAGCAGGATGACCACCAGTTGCAGGGTGGCCGGCCAGCCGCTGGTGAGCTGGTGGATCTGGTGAAGTTCCTCGGGGCTCAGTTTCAGCGCCGACAAACTCTGTTCGAGGAAGGCGCGGGTTTCCGCCAGGTCGAACGGCAACGCGGCGCAGTCCAGCTCCACCAACTGCCCGCTGAGGCGCAGACGGCTGAAACTGAGCGGCGGCCCGACGCGAGAGGAAATCACGAAGTGCAGGTTGTCGGGGCTGTGGTCCAGCAGTTTCTGCACGAGCTGGTGGGAGCGCGGGTCCACCACGTGCTGATAGTCGTCGATCACCAGGAACAGCTCTTTGTTGATGCTGGCCGCGCCTTCGACTATGGCCGCCACCACGCCGTCGATGAATTCCGGCCGCGTGCCTTCCGGCGGAATGCCGCTGTCCAGCGGAATCCCCAGACGCTGCAGGGCGCCACGCAGGTAGGCGAAGAAGATCGCGAGGTGCTTGTCGTCGGCGCTCAGGGAAAGCCAGGCCACGTCCGCCCCGGAACGCATCATTTCCTGGCGCCACTGGGCCAGCAGCGTGGTCTTGCCGAAGCCGGGGCTACCCGTCACCAGGCCGACGCGGCTTTGCGCCATGCGCTGCAGTTCTTCCAGCAGCCGCTGGCGCAGGATGGTCTGGGTGCCAATGCGCGGTGGCGCGAACTTCGTCGATACGAGCAGTTTGTCTGTGTGCATGTCCAGACCGGGTCTCCGATTCGCAAATGGCCTACCAAAACGCAGCGGACAAGCATGCGCGGGGTGGAATCAGGGTGGATACGGCCAGGCGGTAAGTCGGTTTTTTACCTGAAGCTTAGCCTCAGGTCAGCAGCCGCCTTGTTTCCGGGCATTTAGGCGACCGTTCCTGCAACAGATGGTGGCGGGGAAAGCGAGGGGGCCGCCCCCTCCAACCGAGGGGGTGGGACGGCGGTGCCAGGGCGACACCACCGGGGGTGGATCAGAGGGTGCGCGCCACCAGCTCGCGCATGATGTCGTTGGCGCCGCCGTAGATGCGGTTGACGCGGCTGTCCAGGTAATGCCGGGCGACCGGGTACTCCAGCATGTAGCCGTTGCCGCCGTGCAGCTGCACGCACTGGTCCACGACCTTCGAATACAGCTCGGTGCACCAGAGCTTGGCCGCAGCAGCAGCCTCCGGGGTCAGTTCGTGGTCCAGCAACAGCTCCATGCAGCGGTCGACATAGGTCTGGCCCAGGACGATTTCGGTTTTGAGGTCCGCCAGTTTGAAGCGCGAATTCTGGAAGTCGATGATCGGCTTGCCGAACACCTTGCGCTCGCGGGTGTAGTCGACGGTCTGCTCCAGCACCGCCTGGCTCGCCGCGATGGCCAGGATGCCGATGCTCAGGCGTTCCCAGGCCAGCTCCTTCATCAGTTGGTAGAAGCCCTGGCCCGGCTCGCCACCGAGGATGTTGGCCTTGGGCACGCGAACGTTCTCGAAGAACACCATGGTGGTGTCCTGGGCGTGCAGGCCGACCTTGCGCAACGGTTTGGATTTGCTGACGCCGGGGCGGTCGGCTTCCACCAGGATCAGCGAGATGTCCCGCGAGCCCTTGCCGCTGTTCCCTGTCTTGGCGACCACCACGATTATGTCGCTGTTGGTGCCGTTGGAAATGAAGGTCTTGGCACCGTTGATGACGTACTCGTCACCGTCCAGTACGGCGCGGGTCTTGACCGCCTGCAGATCGGAGCCGGTGTCGGGCTCGGTCATGGCGACGGCGGCGATGGCTTCGCCACTGGCCATTTTCGGCAGCCACTCGTGTTTCTGGGCCTCGGTGCCGAAGTTGATCAGGTAGCCGGCGCAGATATCGTGCACGTTGAAGCCGTTCAACCCGGACAGGCCGGCGCGGGCCACCTCTTCCACCGCGATCATCGAGAAGCGCCGATCCAGGCCCAGGCCGCCATAGGCCTCAGGCGTGGTGGCATTGAGCATGCCCAGCTCGCCTGCACGCTTCCAGATGTCGCGGGGGACGCGGTGATCTTCCTCCCACTGCTCATGGAATGGCGTGCACGCCTCCGCCAGGAAACGGCGGACGGTACTGCGGAACTCTTCATGCTCGTGATCGAAGAGGGTGCGCGGAATCATGGATATACCCCTGGATGCGATTGACTGTGCGGGCGCCCATCGGCGGAACGCCCTTCGCGCCACATTAGGTCGGCCTGCGCCCGCCCCGCCCCCTCGAAGCGGGTAGGCGCAGGCGAATCGGCAGCGCATCCGGGGGCCGCGTCCGCGCCCACTCCATAAGGGTGGGGGCGGTCTCGTCGGCATTTCGCTCTACTGGCAAAGCCCACTCCCCTGGCCGCCCGCCGGCCAACCAGTACAAGAGAACGAGATGACCGATTCGCTCCTGAACGAACGCGAACTGAGCTTCCAGCTCTACGAGCTGCTCGATACCGAGGCCTTGCTGCAGCGTCCCCGCTACGCCGAGCACGATCGCGCCGTATTCGACGCCACGCTGGAAACCGCACGCGGCGTCGCCGCCGAATACTTTGCCCCGCACAACCAGAAGGCCGACGCCAACGAGCCGACTTTCGACGGCGAACGGGTGACCCTGGTTCCGGAAACCAAGGCCGCCTGGGACGCCTTCGCCCAGGCCGGCTTCCTCGCCGCCCACCACGATGCCGAAGACGGTGGCCTGCAGCTGCCCGAGGTCATCCTGCGGGCCAGCATGGCCTACTTCAACGCCGCCAACATCGCCACGGTGGCTTACTCCTTCCTGACCATCGGCGCCGCCAACCTGGTCAAGAGCTTCACCGCCGATGCGCTGCGCGAACGCTTCCTGCCGCCCATGCTCGATGGCCGCTTCAGCGGCACCATGGCCCTGACCGAGCCAGGCCAGGGTTCCGCCCTTGGCGACCTGCGCACCACTGCTCGTCCGAGCGACGATGGCACCTTCCGTATCCACGGCCAGAAGATGTTCATCTCCGGCGGCGACCACTCGCTGACCGACAACATCGTGCACATGGTGCTGGCCCGCATCGAAGGTGCACCGGCGGGCACCCGTGGCATTTCGCTGTTCCTCGTGCCGAAGTTCCTGGTCAACGAGGACGGCAGCCTGGGCGCGCGTAACGACGTGGCCCTGGCCGGCCTGCTGCACAAGCACGGCCACCGCAATACCACCTCCACCGTACTCAGCTTCGGTGAGAAGGACGGCGCCGTCGGCTACCTGGTGGGCGAGGCCCACAAGGGCCTGTCGTACATGTTCCAGATGATGAACGAGGCGCGCATCGGCGTGGCCCTCGGCGCCTCGGCACTGGCCTACCAGAGCTTCATCCACGCCCTGGACTACGCCCGCGAACGGCCTCAGGGCCGCCTGCCGGGCGCCAAGGACCCGCTGACGCCGCAGGTACGGATCGTCGAGCATGCCGATGTGCGCCGCATGCTCTTGCAACAGAAGGTCTATGCCGAAGGCAGCCTCGCCTTGTGCCTGTACGCCAGCAGCCTGTTCGAGGATGCCCACACCGCCCCCGAAGAAACCCAGCGGCGCGAAGCCGGGGAACTGCTGGACCTGCTCATTCCCATGGTCAAGTCCTACCCGTCCAGGTACGGCGTGATGGCCTCGGACATCGGCATCCAGGTGCTCGGCGGATCGGGCTACATCCGCGAATACCCGCTCGAGCAGTACTACCGCGACAACCGCCTGAACCCCATCCACGAAGGCACCGAAGGCATCCACGGCCTCGACCTGCTGGGCCGCAAGCTGCAACAGAACCGGGGTGCCGGCTACCGCCTGTTCCTGGAACGCGTGCGCGACACCCTGAAGGACGCCGGGCGCGACGACCGTTGCGCCCCGCTCGCCTACCTCCTGGCTGGCTCGCTGGATCGCCTCCAGGAAGTCACTGAAAGCCTGCTGGACCAGGTCGCCGCCGACGCCAACCTGGGCCTGGCCAATGCCACCGTCTACCTCGACCTGTTCGGCCGCGTGCTGGTGGGCTGGCTGTGGCTGCGCATGGCGCTGGTCGCCAGCCGTGCCCTCGATGCCGGCGCCACCGGCAGCGAGGCGGACTTCTACCTCGGCAAGCTGCAGGCGGCGCGTTACTTCATGGACTGGGAGCTGGCCTCCATCGATGCGCAGGCGCGCCTGCTGGCCGCCGGCAATCGCAGCAGCTTCGACATGCAGGACCAGTGGTTCTGATCCGTCCTCCGACCTCCAACCCACTACAAGGAGCCACCATGAACGCCCTGGTCACCTATCAGGTTGAAGACAACCTGGCCCTGATCGGCCTCGCCCGCCCGCCGGTCAACGCCCTTGGCCAGCCCCTGCGCGCGGCCGTTCTCGAAGCGTGCGAGCGCGCGGCGGCCGACCCGTCCGTCAAGGCGCTGGTCCTGCATGGCGCCAACGGCCTGTTCAGCGCCGGCGCCGACATCAGCGAGTTCGGCAGCGATGCGTCCTTCGCCGCGCCCGACCTGCCTTCCCTGCTCCTGCGCCTGACCCGCCTGGACAAGCCGCTGATCGCCGCCATCGGCAAGCTCGCCCTCGGCGGCGGCCTGGAACTGGCCCTGGCTTGCGGCTACCGCATCGGCGAACCAGCCACCCGCGTCGGCCTGCCGGAAATCAACCTCGGCCTGCTCCCCGGCGCCGGCGGCACCCAGCGCCTGCCACGGCTGATCGGTGCCGAGGCGGCCCTCGACATGATGCTTTCAGGCGCCCCGGTCGGCGCTGAAAGCGCCCGCAACCTGGGCATCCTCGACAGGCAGTCGGCCAGCGCCGAAACCTTGCTCGACGAGGCCCGCGCCTACGCCCGCGAGCTGATCACCAAGCAGGCACCCGCGCGGCCTGCCGAGCCCTTCCCTGCACCAGCCGCGGGACTGCCCGAAGACTTCCTCGCCCGCTTCCGCCAGGACAACGAGCCGCGCTGGAAGAGCCGCCTGGCGCCGCGCCTGGTGCTGTCGGCGGTAGAAGCCGCCTGCCTGCTGCCGCTGGAAGAAGGCCTGGCCCGTGAAGTGGCGCTGTTCAAGCAGGCCGAAGCCTCGGTCCAGTCCGAGGCCCTGCGCCATGTGTTCTTCGCCGAGCGAGAGGCCGGTCGGATTCCCGGCATCGATAGCGACACCCTGCTCCGCCCGATCCGCAAGGTCGCGGTGATCGGCGCCGGTACCATGGGCGGCGGTATCGCCATGAACTTCGCCAATGTCGGCATCCCGGTGATCATGCTGGAGCGCCAGGGCGAGGCCCTGGATCGCGGGCTCACGCAGATCCGCAAGAACTACGAGATCAGCGTCAAGCGCGGCAAGTTGACCGAGGCCAAGCTTGAACAACGCATGGCCCTGCTCACCGGCACACTCGATTACGCCGACCTGGCCGACGTCGACCTGGTGATCGAGGCGGTGTTCGAGAAGATGGAGATCAAGCAGGAGGTCTTCCGCACCCTGGACCGGGTGTGCAAGCCCGGCGCCATCCTCGCCACCAACACCTCGTCCCTGGATGTCGACCAGATCGCCGCGGTGACCTCCCGTCCGCAGGATGTGATCGGCCTGCACTTCTTCAGTCCGGCCAACGTCATGCGCCTGCTGGAGGTGGTGCGTGGGCGCGAAACCGCGCCAGACGTGCTGGCCACCACGCTGAAGATGGGCCGCACCATCGGCAAGATGCCGGTGGTCTCCGGCGTCTGCTTCGGTTTCATCGGCAATCGCATGCTCGAACCCTACGCCCGCGAAGCCCATCGCCTGGTACTGGAAGGCGCAACCCCGGCCCAGGTGGACGGCGTGCTGACCGGACTCGACCTGAACATGGGCGTGTTCAGCATGCTCGACCTCGCCGGCGTCGACGTGAACTTCCTGGTACGCGACGCCAACCGCGCCGCCTTCGCCCATGACGACAGCTACTGCCGTCTTGGCGACGAGCTCTATGCCCTGGGCCGCTACGGCCAGAAGACTGGTCGCGGCTTCTACGCCTACGAAGGCCGCAATCGCCAGGAAGACTACGAAGTCGTGGCGCTGGCCGAACGCCTTGCCGGTGAACTGCACGTCCCTCGTCGCCCCATCAGCGACCAGGAAATCCACGACCGCTGCCTGTTCATGCTGATCAACGAAGGCATCCAGTTGCTGGACGAAGGCATCGCCTTGCGCGCCAGCGATATCGACCTGGTGTGGATCAACGGCTACGGCTTCCCGGCCCACCTCGGCGGCCCCATGCACTACGCCGAGCAGCTCGGCCTGGACAAGGTCCTGGCCGGCATCGAGCACTTCCGCCAGGCCCTGGGCGAGTACGGCGAGATGTGGTTCCAGCCCGCGCCGCTGCTGGAGCGACTGGTCGCCGCAGGCAAGCAACGTATCGAACCGCTCTGACTCCATGTGGCCGGGGAAGCCCCCGGCCCATTCGCTCTTCAAGGAATCCGAATATGAAAGAAGCTGTCATCCTTTCCACCGCGCGCACACCCATCGCCAAGGCGTTTCGCGGTGCCTTCAACGCCACCACTGCGCCGACCATGGCGTCCTTCGCCATCCGCGCCGCCGTCGAGCGCGCCGGTATCGAAGCAGCGGAAATCGAAGACCTGGTGATGGGCACCGGCATGCCCGCTGGCACCGCTGGCTGGAACCTCGGCCGCATGAGCGTGCTGGCGGCCGGCCTGCCGATTTCCGTCGGCGGCCAGACCCTGGACCGCCAGTGCGCCTCGGGCCTGATGGCCATCGCCACCGCCGCCAAACAGATCGTGGTCGACGGCATGGCCGTAACCATCGGGGCTGGCCAGGAGCACATCAGCCTGGTGCAGAACCGCCACATGGAATGGGTGGGCGAGTACCACGACACCCAGGTCATCAACCATGTGCCCCATGCCTACATGCCCATGCTGCAGACCGCCGAACTGGTGGCTGAGCGCTACGGCATCAGCCGCGAGGAGCAGGACGCCTACTCCCTGCAATCCCAGCAGCGCACGGCGGCGGCCCAGGGTGCCGGCCTGTTCGAGGGCGAAATCGTCCCGGTGACCGTCACCCGCCAGGTGGTCGACAAGGCCAGCGGCGCCATCAGCTTCGACGAAGTGACCCTCGCCCAGGACGAAGGCAATCGTCCGCAGACCGTTCTCGACGACCTGGCCCGCCTCAAGCCGGTTATAGCCGGCGGCCGCATCACTGCCGGCAACGCTAGCCAGCTGTCCGACGGCGCCAGCGCCTGCGTGCTGATGGACGGCCGCTTGGCCGAACAACGCAACCTGGAACCCCTGGGCGCGTATCGCGGCATGGCCGTCGTGGGCCTGGCACCGGAAGAGATGGGCATCGGCCCGGTACTGGCCGTGCCCCGTCTGCTCAAGCAGCACGGCCTGAAGGTCGACGACATCGGCCTGTGGGAACTCAACGAAGCCTTCGCCTGCCAGGCGATCTACTGCCGCGACACGCTGGGCATCGACAACGCGCGCTACAACGTCAATGGCGGCGCCATCGCCATTGGCCACCCCTACGGCATGAGCGGCGCGCGGATGGTCGGCCACGCCCTGCTGGAAGGCAAACGCCGTGGCGTGAAGTACGTCGTGATCACCATGTGCGTGGGCGGCGGCATGGGCGCCGCCGGCCTGTTCGAGGTGTTCTGATGAGTGTCTTCGCCCCCTTCTCCCTGGCCAGCCGCACCGTGCTGGTCACGGGCGCCTCCAGCGGTATCGGCGCCCACCTTGCTCGCGTCGCCGGCCGTGCCGGTGCGCGGGTGGTCCTGGCGGCACGTCGCGTGGAGCGCCTGCAAGAGCTGGCCAATGCCATCCGCCGCGACGGCGGCCAGGCGCTGCCGGTGGCCATGGACGTCACCGACCGCGCCAGCGTAGAAGCCGCCTTCGACGCCGCCGAACTGGCCTTCGGGCCGGTGGACGTGGTGCTAAACAACGCCGGCATCGGCAATGGCCAGCGCGTCCTGGACATCAGCGAAGAAGACTGGCGCGCCATGCTCGCGACCAACCTCGACGGCGTCTGGCGCGTCGCCCAGTGCGCGGCACAGCGCCTGGCCCGCGCCGAGCGACCGGGGAGCATCGTCAACATCGCCTCCATGCTCGGCCTGCGGGTCGGTACGGGCTACAGCCACTATTGCGCGGCCAAGGCCGGTGTCGTCCAGCTGACCAAGTCCCTGGCGCTGGAACTGGCGCGCTATGGGATTCGGGTCAATGCCATTGCCCCGGGCTACTTCAAGACCGAAATGAACGACGCCTACTTCGACAGCGAGAAAGGCCAGGCCTACATCCGCGAGGCGGTGCCCATGCGTCGGCTCGGCAGGCTGGAAGAGCTGGACGGGCCCTTCCTGTTGTTGGCCAGTGAAGCCGGTGCCTATATGTCCGGCGCGGTGTTGGCGGTGGACGGCGGGCAACTGGTGGGGAGTTTGTAGGCCAACCCGATGCAGCCCTCTCCCCCGGCCCCTCTCCCGCACAATCCTGTAGGGGCGAATTCATTCGCCAAGCAGGACGCAGTCCTGCCCGCTCTCGTGGGAGCGAATTCATTCGCGAAATGACTAGGCACCGAGCCGGCTTGAAATCACCCTCACCCCCGCCCCTCTCCCAGAGGGCGAGGGGTGACTCTCGGCCCGCCTTTGGCGCAATCCTGTAGGGGCGAATTCATTCGCCAAGCAGGACGCAGTCCTGCCCGCTTTTGTGCTCCCGTAGGGTGCGCCATGCGCACCGGGTCGGCGGTCCAAGGTGGCTCCGAGGAAACCTGCGACACAGTCGGTGCGCGCAGCGCACCCTACGAAAATCCCGCCCGCGTGACCTGCCCACGGCTCCGAATCTCCCCTGAATCAACCTCCCCCCTCCATTAGGGAGGGTCTGCTCTCAACCCGCGCAGGCAGCATTCAGCCCACACGTGCACACGATTGCACAACAGCTGAGGCAAGCCGATGGCGCGCAATCCTTCACCTCCAGAGTCCCCCGTCCAGGGTGCCGTTGCGGCAGGCGGCCGAATCACGGCCAGGGACTTGGCGAACCGCATCGGGGTGGCCACCTCCTCCGTCACCCGCGCCTTCGACCCGCAATCGCGGATATCGGCCGAGCTGCGTCAGCGCATCCTCACCATGGCCGATGAGCTGGGGTATCGGCCCAATGCCATTGCGCGGTCACTGAACCGGCGGCGCACCGGCATCGTCGCGCTGGTGATGGGCGACATGACCAACCCCTTCTATCCCGCGGCACTGGAAGAGTTCTCCCTGCGGCTGCGGCAAAGCGGCCGGCAACTCCTGCTGTTCGTGGTGCCACCGGGTGGCGACGCGGACGAACTGATGCCGCAGCTGCTGCAGTACCAGGTCGACGCCATCGTGGTGACCGCAGCGCGGTTGTCTTCGCATATGTCGGATCTGTGCGGCCGCCAGGGTGTACCGGTGGTGTTCATGAACCGCCGCATCGAGGACCCGACGGTCTGGTCGGTGTGCTGCGACAACCAGCGCATGGGCACGGCGGTCGCCGACTACCTGATGAGCAGTAAGCGCCGAGCCTGCGCATTCGTCTCCGGCAACCCGGACATCTCCACCAGCGCCGACCGCCTGCTCGGCTTCGAGCGCGGCCTGGCCGCGCACGGCCAGCGCCTGGTCGCCTGCGTGCAAGGCGGATACAGCTACGAAGGCGCACGCGAGGCGGCGGCGCAGCTGTTCGTAGCCGGCCAGCCCGCCATCGACGCGGTGTTCTGCGCCAACGACCAGATGGCCCTTGGCGTCCTCAGCTACCTGCGCATGAACACCAGCCTGCGCGTGCCCGAGGACGTGGCCGTGATCGGCTTCGACGACATCCGCGCCGCCGCCTACCCGGAGTACGACCTGACCACAGTGCGCCAGCCGCTCAGCGAAATGATCGATTGCGCCATTCGCCTGCTCGACGAGGGTCGCCCGGGCGGCAACGTCGCCGATGCACTGCACGAGCTGCCGGGGCGACTGGTACTGCGCTCCACGGCCTAGGCCGGGCCCTGCACGCCAATCACAACAACAACGACAACCAGGAGACAGGCATGACACCTACAGAATCTGCGAATGACTGCGCGATGTATCGAAAGATCAGCTGGCGCATCATGCCGCTGCTGCTCACGGCCTACGTGGTGGCCTTCCTCGATCGCATCAACGTCGGCTACGCGCAGTTGCAGATGAAGGAAACGCTGGCCTTCAGCGATGCCGTTTATGCCCTGGGTGCGGGCATCTTCTTCATCGGCTACCTGCTGTTCGAAGTACCGAGCAACCTGATGCTGGAGAAGATCGGCGTGCGCAATACGCTGCTGCGCATCATGGTCTGCTGGGGCATCGTCGCCATGTCGATGATGTTCGTGCAGACGCCGACCCAGTTCTACGTGCTGCGCTTCCTGCTGGGCGTCTTCGAGGCCGGCTTCACCCCCGGTGCGCTGCTCTACCTCACCTACTGGTACCCACCGGCACGACGCGCGCGGATGATCGCCATCTTCATGCTCGGCGCCATCGTTGGCAGCCTGATCGCCGGGCCGCTGTCGGGCGCCATCATGAAGTACTTCGACGGCCTGAACAGCTGGCACGGCTGGCAGTGGCTGTTCCTGGTACAGGGGCTTCCCGCTCCGCTGCTGGGCCTGCTGGCCTGGTTCTGCCTGGTGGATCACCCCGCGCAGGCCGGTTGGCTGACTGCCGAGGAAAAGAACCGGCTGCAACAGCAATTCGAGGCCGAGGGCCAGACGCTGGCCACGGCCAGCCACGCATCGATGCGCGACCTGCTGGGCGACGCCAGGGTCTGGGCACTGGCGCTGGTCTATGTGCTGATGGTGGCGGGGACCTACACGATCGCCTTCTGGACCCCGACTCTGATCAAGAGCTGGGGCGTTTCCGACATGTTGGAGATCGGCCTCTACGCCACGCTTCCGCAACTGTTCGCGGCAGCCGGGGTGATCGTGCTCAGCCGCAGCTCGGACCGCCGCCGCGAACGCCGCTGGCATTTCGCCTCCGGGGCACTGATGGCCATCAGCGGCCTGGCGACCATCGCCCTGGCCCAGGGCCAGCTCGGGCTTTCGCTCGCTGGCCTTTGCCTGGCCGTGCTCGGCATTGCGGCGGTAACACCGGTGTTCTTCGCCCTGACCTCCGAGTATCTGCCCCGCGCATCGGTGGCGGTTGGCATCGCCCTCGTCAGCAGCATCGGCAACCTCGGTGGTGCGATCAGCCCCTCGGTCACCAGCGCGCTCAATACCGCCAGTGGCGGAACCACCTACAGCCTGTACTTCGTGATGAGCCTGTACCTGCTGGCCGCATTCATCGTGCTCACGGCCGCCCGGCCGAAGGAGCCCATTCTTCAAGCCGCGTGAAG
Organism: Pseudomonas sp. BN515; assembly: GCF_029873155.1. Taxonomy (NCBI): domain Bacteria; kingdom Pseudomonadati; phylum Pseudomonadota; class Gammaproteobacteria; order Pseudomonadales; family Pseudomonadaceae; genus Pseudomonas; species Pseudomonas sp. BN515. The sequence goes on from NZ_SSOH01000080.1 coordinate 65,854, forward strand.
CGGCATCCCCTGGAGTCCATAGGAAGTCCCCATGATCCAACAACTCAAGAAAGGCCAGTCAGCCCAGGCCAAGGCCAGCAACCAGGCCCAGGTGCGTAGCACCGTCGAAGGCATCCTCACTGACATCGAGCAGCGCGGCGACGCCGCTGTGCGCGAGTACTCGGCGAAGTTCGACCAGTGGGCACCGGCAAGCTTCCGTCTCAGCCAGGAGCAGATCGATGCCTGCATGGCCAGCCTGCCGCAGCAGACCCTCGACGATATCCGCTTCGCCCAGGCACAGATCCGCCGCTTCGCGCAGATCCAGAAGGACTCCATGCACGACGTCGAGGTGGAAACACTGCCGGGCGTGGTGCTCGGCCATCGCAACATTCCGGTCAACTCGGTGGGCTGCTACATCCCCGGCGGCAAGTACCCGCTGATCGCCAGCGCGCACATGAGCGTGCTCACCGCCAAGGTGGCCGGCGTCAAGCGCGTGATCGCCAGTGCACCGCCCTTTGAAGGCAAGCCCTGCCCCGAGATCGTGGCGGCCATGCACCTCGCTGGCGCCGATGAAATCTACTGCCTCGGCGGCGTCCAGGCGGTGGCGGCGATGGCCATCGGCACCGAGAGCATCAAGGGCGTAGACATGATCGTCGGCCCGGGCAATGCCTACGTGGCCGAGGCCAAGCGGCAGCTGTTCGGCCGTGTCGGCATCGACCTGTTCGCCGGCCCCACCGAAACCATGGTGATCTGCGACGACACGGTGGACGCCGAACTCGTGGCCGTGGACCTGCTGGGCCAGGCCGAGCACGGCCCCACCTCCCCCGCCTACTGCGTGACCACCAGCCGGACGATTGCCGAGGAACTGCCGGCTGCCATCGAGCGCGTGCTGGCCCGCCTGGACACCGCACCGGTCGCCAGCGCCGCCTGGCGCGATTTCGGCGAAATCCACCTGTGCGACAGCGACGAAGAAGCCCTGGAAGTGGCCGAGCGCCTGTGCTCCGAGCACGTCCAGGTGATGACGAAGGACCCGAGCTGGTACCACGACCGCATGACCTGCTACGGCGCCCTGTTCCTCGGCCATCGCACCAACGTCAGCTACGGCGACAAGGTGATCGGCACCAACCACACGCTGCCCACCATGGGCGCGGGTCGTTACACGGGCGGGCTGTGGGTCGGCAAGTTCATCAAGACCCACACCTACCAGCGCGTGCTGACCGATGAAGCGAGCGTGCTGGTGGGCGAATACTGCTCGCGCCTCTGTGGCTACGAGCACATGTCCGGCCACAAGGAGCAGGCGGACATCCGCGTGCGCCGCATGAAGCAGGAGGCCTGAGCCATGGGCAAACCCATTGCAGAAACCCGCAGTGCCTATCGCTACTTCCGCGACATCACCACGCGCTGGATGGACAACGACGTCTACGCCCACGTCAACAACGTCGTCTACTACAGCTGGTTCGACACTGTGGTGAACGCCTGGCTGCTGGAACAGAAAGTGCTGGATTTCGCCGAGAGCCCGACAGTGGGCCTGGTGGTGGAAACCGGCTGCAGCTACTTCTCGTCCATCGCCTTCCCCGACATCGTGCGCGCCGGCCTGCGGGTGGCGCACCTGGGCAATTCCAGCGTGCGCTACGAAGTCGGTCTGTTCGCCAACGACAACGAGGTGGCATCCGCCCAGGGCCACTTCCTGCACGTCTACGTCGACCGGGTGACGCGCCGCCCGCTGCCGCTGCCGGCTGACCTGCGTCATGCCCTTGAACGCATCGCGGTGGCGTCATGAAGCACTTCCAGCATCGCGTGGCGGTGATCACCGGCGCGGCCTCGGGTTTCGGCAAGGCCTTTGCCGAAAGGGCTGCGGGGCTTGGCATGAAGTTGGTGTTGGCCGATATCCAGGCTGAGGCGCTCGAGGCCGTGGTGAACGAACTGCGAGCGCGCGGCGTCCAGGTGATCGGCCTGCGCACCGACGTCTCGCAGGCCGAACAGGTGCAGGCCCTGGCCGATGCGGCGTTGGCCGAGTTCGGCGCCGTGCACCTGCTGTTCAACAATGCCGGCGTGCTCACGGGCGGGCTGGTGTGGGAAAGCAGCGAGAAGGACTGGGACTGGGTGCTGGGCGTGAATGTGCGCAGCGTGATCCACGGCGTGCGGATCTTCACGCCGATCATGCTCGAAGCCGCCTCGGCCGACCCGGACTACGAGGGGCACATCATCAACACCGCCTCGATGGCGGGGCTGCTCAACGCACCGACCCTGGGCGCCTACAACCTGTCCAAGCACGCGGTGGTGTCACTCAGCGAAACGCTCTACCACGATCTCGCGCTGGTTTCCGAGCAGGTGCATTGCTCGGTACTGTGCCCCTACTTCGTGCCGACCGGTATCAGCCAGTCCGCCCGGAACCGGCCGGGTGAACTGGCCAATTCCGCTGCCCCGACGCGTTCGCAGGCGATTGCCCTGGCCCAGAACCAGAAAGCCACCGGCTCCGCCAGAATCAGCGCCGAACAGATCGCCGAGCTGACTTTCGAGGCGATTCGCCAGCGGCGTTTCTACATTTACTCGCATCCCCAAGCGATGGGATCGGTGCGCGAGCGCTTCGAGGCGATGGTCGACCAGCGCAACCCACCCGATCCGTACGCCGGCCACCCCGAACTGCGCGCAGGACTGGTCGCGGCGCTACGCGGCTGAAGCACTCGCCCCGGTCATCAGGCTCAACCTAGAGGAGATGAATTCATGATCCAACGCATCAAGCGCCTGGCCCTGGCAGGCCTGGCCTGCGCCCTGCTCGCCGTGCCCCTGGCGCAGGCCAGGACGGACAAACCCAACATCCTGGTGATCTGGGGCGACGACATCGGCTGGCAAAACGTCAGCGCCTACGGCATGGGCACCATGGGCTACACCACGCCGAGCATCGACAGCATCGGCATGCAGGGCATCCGCTTCACCGATCACTACGGCCAGCCCTCCTGCACCGCCGGCCGCGCGGCCTTCATCACCGGCCAATACCCGATCCGCTCGGGCATGACCACGGTGGGCCAGCCAGGCGACAAGCTTGGCCTGCAGGCCGCCTCGCCCAGCCTCGCCGAAGTGCTGAAAGGTGCCGGCTACCGCACCGGCCAGTTCGGCAAGAACCACCTGGGCGACAACAATCCGAACCTGCCGACCGTGCATGGTTTCGACGAGTTCTTCGGTAACCTGTACCACCTCAACACCGAGGAACAGCACGAGTACACCGACTACCAGAACTTCGCCAAGGACTACCCGGGCGGCCCGGAGGCGTTCGCGAAGAAGTTCCAGACCCGAGGCGTGCTGCATACCTTCGCCAGCGACAAGAACGACCCGACGGTGGACCCGCGTTTCGGGCTGGTCGGCAAGCAGACCATCGAAGACACCGGGCCGCTGACGATGAAGCGCATGGAAGACTTCGACGGCGCCGAAGTGATTCCCATGGCACTGGATTTCATGCGCAAGGCACAGAAGGACGACAAACCCTTCTTCGTCTGGCTCAACACCAGCCGCATGCACCTGTACACCCACCTCAACGACCAGTGGCGCCACGCCGCCGCGAAGTACACCCACGAGGACGACACTCAGGGCAGCGGCATGCTCCAGCACGACCACGACATCGGCCAGGTGCTCGCCTTCCTCAAGGCGAACGGCCTGGAGGACAACACCATCGTCTGGTACTCCACCGACAACGGCCCGGAACACTCCTCCTGGCCCCACGGCGCAACGACGCCCTTCCGTGGCGAGAAGATGACCACCTACGAGGGTGGCGTACGCGTTCCGTCGATGCTGCGCTGGCCGGGCGTGGTGAAACCGGGGCAGATCCTCAACGGCATCCAGGCGCACCAGGACATGTTCACCAGCTTCGCGGCCGCAGCCGGTGTGCCGGACGTCGTCGAGCGGATGAAGCAGGAGAAGAGGCAGTACATCGACGGCATCGACAACCGCGACTACTGGACCGGCAAATCGCCGGAGAGCAAGCGCAACAGCCTGCTGTACTACATCGAAAGCAAACTGACCGCTGTGCGCATGGGGCCGTGGAAGCTGCACTTCTCCACCAAGGAGGACTACTACGCCCAAGTCGTGCCACGCTTCGCGCCGCTGATGTTCAACCTGCGCAGCGACCCGTTCGAGAGCTACGACAGCAAGGACTCCTACGGCCACATGATCCAGAAATCGTCCTGGATTTCCGGGCCGATGGGCGAGCTGATCGGCGCACACCTGAAGACCTTGGCCGAGTACCCGCCGGTGCAGCCGGCCAGGTCGTTCGACCGTTCGAACCTGGTGCAGGATTTTTTGCAGGGGCAGAAGAAGGCGCCTTGAGACGCGCCTCCGATCCAAATTTCAGACCGCTGGCGGCATCAGGTTTGTTCTGACCTCTCCGGCGCGAGTCACCCCTCTCCTCTTCAGGGAGAGGGGCAGGGGCGGGCCGCGTTCGGGTGAGGGAAGACTCAGGCCAGCTCCGCACCTGGCCATTTCGCGAATAAATTCGCTCCCACAAAGGCGGGCAGGACTGCGTCCTGCTTAGCGATTGAAATCGCCCCCACAGGATTGCGCGCAGACTGATCGCCGGCACGGACAGCCCCCTCTCCCTCTGGGAGAGGGTTGGGGTGAGGGAAGGCTCAGGCCAGCTCCGTGCTTGGCCATTTCGCGAATAAATTCGCTCCTACAAAAGCGGGCAGGACTACGTCCTGCTTGGCGATTGAAATCGCCCCTACAGGGTCGCACCCCACAGGATTGCGCCGTAGGTGGGCCGGGAGTCACCCCTCTCCTCTTCAGGGAGAGGGGCCGGGGGTGAGGGAAGGTTCAGGCTAGCTCGGTGCCAATCCATTTCGCGAATGAATTCGCTCACACAAAAGCGGGCAGGACTACGTCCTGCTTGGCGAATGAATTCGCCCCTACAGGATTGTATCGAGGGCCGGCCGACGTCGGCGCAAGCCCGAACTAATCCACCAACTTCATCAATGCCGCTCGCACATGCTTCGGAATGGCCGTCGACTGGTTGCTGGCCCGGTCGACATAGACGTAGACGATGTACCCCGCCGCAGAGGCTTCCTGCTCGTCGTTACGGAACAGCGCCAGCTCATAGCGGGCGCTGCTGTTGCCCAGTTTCGCGATGCGCATGCCGATGGTGATGCGGTCCGGGAAGCTGATCGACGAGAAGTAGGTGCAGCAGTTCTCCACGATCAGCCCGATGACCGAGCTGGTAGCGATGTCCAAGGTCCCCTGCTCCACCAGGAAAAGGCTGACGGCGGACTCGTAGTAGGAGTGGTAGACCACATTGTTGACGTGCCCGTAGGAGTCATGATCGCCCCAGCGGCTGGGCATGCTGGTGAAGTGTGAGAACTGGCTGCGGGTGGGACGTGCGTGACTCATAGAACCTTCTCGTAGATGGCGCGGATGTCGTCGATGCCCAGCTCCCTGGGGTTGTTGCCCAGCAGGCGAGTCTGTCGGGTGGCATCGATCGTCAGGTCCTCGATATCGGCCTGGCTGATGCCTAGCTCACGTAGACGCGTGGGCAACTTCAGCTCGCCGGCCAGACCGCCCAGGTAATCCGCCAGTGCATTGGCCTTTGCCAGCGCATCGCCGCCGAGACCGGGCAGGACGATATCCGCCAGCTCCGCATACAGCGGCGCGGCCACTTCCAGGTTGAAGCGGACCACCGGCTCCAGCACCAGCGAGTTGGACAGCCCATGGGGAATGTGGAAGCGCGCGCCCAGCGGGTAGGCCAGCGCATGAACCGCCGCCACTGGCGCATTGGCAAAGGCCATGCCGGCAAGGCATGCGCCCAGCAACATGTTTTCCCGCGCTTCCAGATTGGCGCCGTTGCGGCAGGCCTCATGCAGGTTGGTCGCGAGCAGGCACAGGGCCTCGCGGGCCAGGCAATCGGAGATCGGGTTCTTCAGGTGCCGGCTGGTATAGGACTCGATGGCATGCACCATCGCATCGATACCGGTGGCGGCGGTGACGGCTGCCGGCAGGCCGAGGGTCAGCTCGGCGTCGAGCACGGCGAGGTCAGGCAGGAGCAGCGGCGAAATCACCACATTCTTTTCACCGGCGCCGGTGGTTACCACCGATACGGCGGTGACTTCGGAACCCGTGCCCGCCGTGGTCGGCACCAGGATCAGCGGCAGGCGCGGCCCCTTGGCCACATTGATGCCATAGGACTCCGCCAGGGATTCACCACTGCGGGCAAGCAAGGCGGTCAGCTTGGCGGCGTCCAGGGAGCTGCCGCCGCCGAAGCCGATCACGCAATCCGCCGAACTGGCCTTGGCAGCCTCCACCGCCGCGAGAATCACCGATTCGGGCGGATCGGCCTGGACATCGGAAAACACTGCTACCCGAAGCCCGTCGCGCTCCAGTTCGGGCAGCACCGAGTCCAGCAGACCCGCTTTCAGGACACCAGGGTCGGTGACGATGAGTACCGATTGGCAGCCCATGCCACGTACGGAGGCTGCAAGGCGGCGCGCAGCACCGCATTCGATGAGGATGGATTTGGTCGTATTGAACGCCAGGGTGCGCATGGAACGCCTCGCAAGTGGTTCGGGAAATTGGGAACTGCCAGGGCACCTTAGAGGGATGACCGGAGACAGTCCCCCCCACTTAGGAGTGGGCGTGCAAGAGGTCATCCCGTCCGTGCTTTCCCCTCCCCAGACGGGAGGGGTTGCGGCACAGGGGCGTTCCTAGAATGCGATTTCCACCAACCAGAACAACAAACGGAGACCGCGATGAAGATGAACTTCTCCCGCGTCATGGGCCAGACCGCCCTGCGCTATGCCGACCAGGAAGCCCTGGTTAACGTCGAGCGCAATCGGCGCTACCGCTTCGATCAGCTGCACCGGCTGACCAACCGTATCGTCAACATGATGCGCGGTCGTCTGGACCTGCACCGTGGCGATACGGCCCTGTGCATCCTGGAGAACGACAACCTCTCGCTGCTGCACGCCTGGACCGCATTCAAGGGCGAAGCGGCCATCGCCTACACCAACATCCGCGACGCCCTCGAAGAACACCGCTGGCAGGTGGAGTTCATCCGGCCCAAGGTGGTCTTCATCGAGACCGAGCTCCTGGACCAGTACGGCGAAATACTGCGCCAGAGTGGAACCCGGGTGGTCTGCATGGACCCTCCTCCCGCTCGGCATGCCTATGCCCGGTACTTCTGGGACATGCTCGAAGGCGTGACCGAAGAAGAGCCCGGAGTCGAGTCGGATGTGCATGAGGATGTGTTGATCTACCGCTTCACCGGTGGCACCACCGGGCGCAGCAAATGTGCCCGCTACACCATCGACAACTGGCTGGCCGCACGGGACTCCATGTACGCCGACAGCGAGCAGGGTCAGGCTTTCAATGACCGCACCCGCTACCTGCACATCGCCCCCATCAGCCACGGCTCGGGCCTTTCGCTACTGCCCACGCTGTTCCGTGGCGGCTGCACCGTCACCCAGAACGCCGCCGACCTCAAGGCCTGGTGCCGCAACGTCGAGGCGGAGCGCATCACCACCGCCCTGATGGTGCCGACCCTGGTGGGCTGGCTGCTGGAACTGCCGGAAGCCACCCAGTACGACCTGTCCAGCCTGCAGACCCTCTTCTACGGCGCCGCCCCCATGAGCCCGGCCAAGCTGGAGCAGGCCCAGCAACGCTTCGGCAACATCTTCTTCCAGCTCTACGGCTCCACCGAATGCGCCCAGGCGGTCTGCACCCTGACCAGGGCCGATCACCTGACTGCCATTCAGGCCGGCCGCCTCGCCTCCGCCGGGCGCCCCACCATCGGCATCGAACTGGTGGTGATGGACGATGCCGGCAATCCGGTACCGCACGGAGCCACCGGCGAGATCTGGCTGCGTGGACGCGGCACCATCTCCGGCTACCACAACAACCCGGAAGGCACCGCCGCCGAGTTCCACAACGGCTTCTGGAAGTCTGGCGACCTGGGCTACCTGGATGAGGCCGGCTACCTGTTCATCGTCGACCGCAAAAAGGACGTGATCATCACCGGCGGTTTCAATGTCTATGCGGTGGAAGTGGAAGCGACCCTCAATGCCCATCCGGCCGTATCCATGTCCGCCGTAGTCGGCGTGCCCCACGACAAATGGGGCGAGGCCGTGCACGCCGAGGTGGTGCTCAAGCCCTGCATGGCCATCGCGGAGGAGGAGCTGATCGAACTGGTGAAGGAGCGCCTGGGCCGCTTCAAGGCACCGAAGTCGGTGACCTTCGTCGACGCCCTGCCCTTGAGCGCAGTGGGCAAGGTATTGCGCCGGCAGGTGCGGGAGCGCTACTGGAAGGATCAGGCAAGACGGGTGTCCTGATCGGCGCCTGAATGTGGTGAAGCCCCGGTGAGATACCGGGGCTTTTTTCTGGAGGTTTCAGGATGGTTTGGCCATTGCAGGCGCGAGGCACCCCTCTCCCGCTTGCGGGAGAGGGGCTGGGGGTGAGGGAAGGCCGTAGCTTGGAGTTAGGTCTGCAAGTGGATTCACATCTCAGGCAGGAGGTCCTTGCTTGGCTCCGCGCAGCCGGACACAGCCCTCACCCCCGCCCCTCTCCCAGAGGGCGAGGGGTGACTCGCGCCGGCTAGGGACAATCAATGCTGGAACCACTCGCGGTCTGAAAGTTAGGAACCGACTGCTTACTCAAGCTACGGCCTCCGCTCACCGTCCACCCCAAACAAAAAAGGCGGAACCGACCAGCTCGGTTCCGCCCAACACTCCCCGTCCGGAGTTAACGAATACCCGCACCCGCCAGGCTATCGGAGGTCCAGCCCTTGTCCGACGTCAGCTTGTCCGCCACCACCACACCGGCCTTGCCCGGCCAGACGTTGATGTAATAGGTCCCGCCAATCAGGTCGTAGTGGCCGGCGGTGCTGTTGGTGCCGCCCACGTCATACATCTGGGTGAGGTAGCTGAAGCCAGGCCGCCACAGTTGCCCGCGACCGTCGTACTGGTCCACGGCCAGGGCGGTCCAGCTGTCTTCATCGATGTAGTAGGTGCGCTTGGAGTAGACGTGGCGCATGCCCGGCTTGAGGGTCGCCTCGACCACCCAGACGCGGTGGCGTTCCCAGCGCACCAGGTCCGGATTGATGAACTTCGGACCGAACACCTCTTCGGGCGTCTCGGCATAGGTGAAGCGGTAGGTGTTGTACGGGACGTACATTTCCTTCTTGCCCACCAGCTTCCACTCGAAGCGGTCCATCCGGCCGTTGAACAGGTTGATGTCGTCGATGGTGGACATACCCGAGGTACTGGCGTTCGGCGTGTCGTAGGCCAGGTCCGGGGCCAGGCGCACGCGGCGTTGGCCGGGCAGGTACTGGTAGGCCTTGCGTCCCCGCTCGGTAGCTGTGTAGTCGAAGGTCATCACCGCTTCGCCGGCACGACGCGCGGGGCCGGTGTAGTTGGCACGGGCACGGGTGAGCAGGATGTCGTCGCCACTCTTGGAGGCGTCGTAGTACGGCATCTCGTAGGTCCAGCGACCCTGGGTGGAGGTCACCAGCTTGCCCGCCGCGTCGACGTTGTAGGCACCGTACTTGGGTGCGACCCAGGACAGGCCCTGGTAGCGCGCCAGGTGGTTGAACATCACCTCGATTCCGCGCTTGGGCATCGGGAATGGAACGCCGGCATGGGCGCCCGTGAGCGTTTCGTCGTTGTTGGTCAAATTGGCGCTGGTGGCGTTCTTCAGCGTGTTGTCCAGCACGAACTGCGGGTAGCCTACGGTGCGGTGTGTCGGGTAGACGTCGAGGCGGTAGCCCGGCAGTTTCTTGATCAGTGCCTTGGTGCCTTCGGTGAGTTTGTCGCCGTAGGTATCGACGTTGCTGGCGTCAATCGAGAACTGCGGTTTCTCGCTGGCGAAGGGGTCCGGGCGAATGCCCTTGCTCTTGTCGAAGCCGGGCGGCGGCGTGTTCAGGCCACCTGTGTACGCAGGAATGGTTCCGTCGGCGTTGCCGGCCATTTCGGCACCGACCGGGGTCAGGGAAGTACCCAGTTGCTTGGCTTCTTCCGCTGTCACTGCTGCATGGAGCACGCCTGCATGCGCGGCCAGCAGGCTGGCTGCGATCAGGGTTCTTGTCAGTCTAGTCATGTCTCCACCCTCTGAGATTGTGGTTTTGAACGTCTCGTAAAGCGCGCCACGCCTCTTGAGGAACAGGCCGTTACCAGCTGGAACGACGGTCGACGCCGATGTGTCGTCGACCCACCTCAGGTCAATGCGGACTTGCCGTACAGGTCCGGGATCACCCCCTTGAAACGGCGCCCAGCTCACGGCATGGCGAACATTTCATGGCGGGTGAACTGCTTTCCCGGCAGCGTTTTTTTAACCAACAGCCCCCTCCCCTCGCCCCCCCCTTATTGGAGCATGGAGGGGGGGATGGAGGGCCGCTCGCAGAGGGCGGAATGAAGGCGCCAAATGCAGAAACGCCACGCGGTACCCGGAGGCACGGCGTGGCGTTTCTGTACTGCGGAAACGGGCTTGTGGCCGCGTTTCCTTCAGGCGGTGGCGATGCGCGTCAGGCGAATACCCGCAAGATGGTCTCGGCTACGCAAGCCGGCTTGGCCGCGCCTTCGATCTCTACGGTCATTTCGTAGGTGATCTGCGCACCATTGCCTTCGAGCGGTTCCCAGGACTGCACCTTGAAGTGCCCGCGCAGACGGCTGTCCACTGGCACCGGCTGGACGAAGCGCACCTTGTTCAGGCCGTAGTTCACGCCCATCTTCACGTTGCGCAGCTCGAAGGCATTGGTCATGAAGGTCGGCAGCAGGCTGAGGGTCAGGAAGCCGTGGGCGATCGGTCTGCCGAAGGGGCCGGCGGCGGCGCGCTCGGGATCGACGTGGATCCACTGATGGTCGCCAGTGGCTTCGGCGAAGGTGTTGATGCGGTTCTGGTCGATGGTCACCCAGTCGCTGGTGCCCACGACCTCACCCACCAGGCCCTGAAGTTCGGCCAGCGTTTCGTAGCTTTTCATTGTTTTCTCCAGATGGTCGAAATGGCTTGGTCAGGCGCGCAGCTCAGCCTGCAGGGCGGTGGCACAGGCCGCTTCGTGGCTGTCGCTGCTGCCCAGCAACAGGTCGGCGACCACAGCACGCTTGTAGTAGTGCCCCACCAGGTATTCCTCGGTCATGCCGATGCCGCCGTGCAGCTGGATGCCCTGGCCACAAACGACCTTGGCCGCGCGACCAATCAGCATCTTGGCGCCGGACAGGGTCTTGCGCCGGGTCGGCTCGTCGTCGTTGGTCATGGAGGCCAGCGCCACGTGCAGCATCGAACGCGCCAGTTCCAGCTCCGCGGCCATGTCGGCCATGCGGTGTTGCAGGGCCTGGAACGAGCCGATAGGTACACCGAACTGCTTGCGCACCTTGAGGTAGTCGGCGGTGACTTCGAGGGTCTTTTCCATGCCGCCAATCAGCTCGGCGCACAGCGCAACGATGCCGTGGGCCAGACCTTCACGCAGGGCCGGCAAGCCTTGCCCCGCTTCGCCCAACAAACGGTCCGACGCCACCTCGACGCCGTCGAAATTGAGTTCTTCCACCCAGGTGCCGTCATGCAGCGGCAGCGCCTGACGCTCCAACCCTGCAGCATCGGCGTCCACCAGCAGCAGGCTGACGCCCGTCGTGCCTGCGACCTTTGCGGACACGATGAAAGCCTGGGCATCGGGCGCGCCCAACACCAGACTCTTGAGGCCATGCAGGACGAAGCCGTCGCCACTGCGCTCGGCGCGCAGCGTCACCGGTTCGGGCATGCCACGGGAGCCGGGCTCGCTGTAGGCCAGGGCGATGCGGCACGTACCTTCCGCCAGTTGCGGCAGCCAGCGCGACTTCTGTTCGGCGCTGCCGGCAGCCGCCAGGGTCTGGGCGGCCAGCACGGCGCACCCCAGGTAGGGCTCCAGCACCAGGCCGCGGCCCAGCTCCTGGGCGATGATCGCGGTTTCCAGCAGAGAGCCACCGAGTCCGCCGTATTCCTCGGGCAGCGCGGCCATCAGCCAACCGTTGGCGGCGAACAGGGCCCAGTTGTCGGCGCTGCCGTTCTTCCCGGCCTGCAGCAAGGCGGTGCGTGCCTCGAAGCTGTAGGCCTTGTCGATGTAGCGGCGCACGCTGTCCTTCAACAGCTGCTGTTCCGACGTGAGTTCGAAATCCATGCCGATGTCCTGCTATCAGAGTTGGAACAGCAACTTGGCGATGATGCCGCGCTGCACTTCACTGGTTCCGCCGTAGATGGTGGAGGCCCGGCGCAGGAACATGTCGTTCGAGATGCCGCGCGCCAGCCGCTGTAGCGGGTACGGCTGCTCCGGGTCCGACTCGTGGGGATGCGGATAGGCGATGGCGCCGTAATCCCCCAGGGCTTCGATCTGGGTCTCGGTGATGCGCTGCTGCAGCTCCGTGGCACGGACCTTCAGCATTGAACCGAGGCTGTGGGACGCCGGATTGTGCTGCTGCTCCAGGCGAGCCACGCGCTGCACCAGCATTTCCACCGCCTGCAGCTCGGCATCCAGGCGCGCCAGCTTGTGGGCGAACTCCGGTCGCTCGCAGAGCAGCTGGTCGCCCACATGCAGCGTGGTAGCAATCATCCGCAGCTCGCGCATGTAGCGCTTGAGCTCGGGCAGGTCGGCGGTGGTGGCGTGCTCGTTGTTGAGCAGTAACTTGGTGATGCTCCAGCCCTGCCCTTCGACGCCGATCAGGTTCTGCACCGGCACCCGCACGTTGTCGAAGAAGGTCTCGTTCAGGTGATGGGCATCGTCGATGCTGCGGATCGGGCGCACGGTGACGCCGGGCGTCTTCATGTCCACCAGCAGGAAGCTGATGCCGGCCTGCTTCTTCACTTCGGTGTCGGTGCGTACCAGCAGGAAGATCCAGTCGGCATGGTGTGCATAGCTGGTCCAGGTCTTCTGGCCGTTCACCACATAGTGGTCGCCATCACGCACGGCGCGGGTGTGCAGGGATGCCAGGTCGGAACCGGCGCCCGGCTCGGAGAAGCCCTGGCACCACAGGCGTTCGCCGTTGAAGACGGCCGGCAGATGTTCGGCCTTCTGTTCCGGCGTGGCGAAGGCGTTGAGGACCGGCCCTAGCATCTTGTGCACGAAGGCGTCCTGGGTCGGCGTGCCAGCTGCGCTGCACTCATCATCGAACACCAGGATCTGCGGCACGGACCAGCCGGTGCCGCCATGTTCCTTCGCCCAGTAGGGGGCGCCCCAGCCACGCTGGTTGAGCAGTTTCTGCCAGCGCATGATCTGCTCGCGCGGCGAGCGAGTGCAGCGCTGCTGGCCTTTCAGTTCCTCCGGGACCTCCCGGAGGAACTGTCGGACCTCCTCGCGGAAAGCCGCGAGGCTGGCGTCAGGTTGAAAATCCATCAGGTTTCCCCTGTCAGTCCTTGCGGTACATGGTCACCACGCAGGCGCCACCGATACCGATGTTGTGCTGCAGAGCGATGCGTGCGCCCTCTACCTGGCGCTGTTCGGCCTGGCCGCGCAGCTGCTGGACCAGCTCGGTGCATTGGGCCAGACCCGTGGCACCAATGGGGTGCCCCTTGGACAGCAGACCACCGGACGGGTTGACCACATAGCGGCCACCGTAGGTGTTGTCGCCGTCGTCGACGAACTTCTGCGCGCCGCCCTCCGGGCACAGGCCCAGGGATTCGTAGGTCAGCAGTTCGTTCTGGGCGAAGCAGTCATGCAGTTCGACCACGTTGACTTCATCGGCGCCGATGCCGGCCATCTCGTAAACCTGGCGAGCGGCGGCGCGAGACATCGAGAAGCCTGCCACATCACGCATGTCGCCGGACTTGAACGTTTCCGCGCCGTCGGTAGTCAGTGCCTGGCCGGCAATCGACACGCTGCGATCAAGGCCGTGCTTCTGCGCATAAGCCTCGCTGCACAGCACCACAGCAGCAGCGCCGCAGGTGGGCGGGCAAGCCATCAGGCGGGTCATGACGTCCGGCCAGACCACCTGGTCGGCCATCACTTCCTCAGTGGTGACCACTTTGCGGAACACCGCCTTCGGGTTGTTTGCCGCGTGTCGGCTGGCCTTGGCGCGAATCTTCGCGAAGGTTTCCAGCGGGGTGCCGAAACGCTTCATGTGCTCGACGCCGGCGCTGCCGAAGATGCGCAGGGCGGCGGGAATCTCGGCGGCGCCGGGGATGGCTTCGTTGCACTGCTCCAGGAACAGTTCCAGCGGGCTGGGACGATCGGCGAAGGCGCTGTTGATGGCGCCGGGGATCATCTGCTCGAAGCCGAAGGCCAGGACGATGTCCACCATGCCGCTGCTGATGGCCTGGTTCGCGAGGTACAGCGCCGACGAGCCGCTGGCGCAGTTGTTGTTCACGTTGAGCACCGGGATGCCCGTCATGCCCACGTTGTAGAGCACGCGCTGGCCGCAGGTGGAGTCACCGAAGACATAACTGGCATAGGCCTGCTGGATGGACTCATAGCCAACTCCGGCGTCCGCCAGGGCCAGGCGCACGGCCTGCTCGCCCATGACCGCGTAGGTTTCGCTCTGGCCCGGCTTCACGAACGGGATCATGCCTACACCGGCGACGACGACTTTCTGCCTCATGTCTTTCTCCTCAACTGTGGGTATCCCGCAGGCGCCAGCGGCGCTCGCCCGGTATTGGCACTGGGCGGCAGGCTTTTGAGCCTCAAGGATAGGCAGCCCCTCCAGCGGTCCGCCCCTCCCCATTTGGATAGCCTGGGACTGAGGGCCCCTCCCCGGACGCAATCCGCTTGCTACCGAGCATGGATGATCCGGGCACGTTAGCGGATGTGGGTGTCAGCGGCAGTGGCAATGGACGCCAGGCGTGGTGGTTTATGGCGTCGAGGACGGACGGTGCGTGGGGTGTGGGGGATTCGACAGGCCTGTAGGGGCGATTTCAATCGCCAAGCAGGACGCAGTCCTGCCCTGTAGGACCGATTCAATCGCGATATGGCGAGACATCGTGCCAGCTAGTGACTGCCCTCACCCCAACCCTCTCCCAGAGGGAGAGGGGGCTGTCTGTGCCGGTGTTCAGTTCGTAGGATGGGTAACGCCCGATTTAACTCCGGCACAGTCGTGTAGGGTGGGCTTCAGCCCACGCTGACCTGCGATGGTGGGCTGAAGCCCACCCTACCTGTCCTGGTTCAGGACGCTGGACGCACCGCACCCCGATAAGGCAGCCCTTCCTTGGCCAGGAAACGCCGCACCGCCTCGGCGTGATAGCGACTCGCCCCGCACAACGACTGGGCGGCGGCTTCGAACTGGGTCATGGCCTGGCGGTCGGTCTCGAACGAGCGGTTGAGCAGGGTCTTGGCCATGCCCAGCGCATCGGCCGGGGCATCGTCGAACTGCGCGGCGAAGCGCAAGGCGCTGTCCACCAGTTGTTCCTGCGGCAGGATCGCTTGTGCCAGCCCCAGCGCCAGCGCCTCGTCGGCATCAAGGGCGCGCGCGGAGAAAATGATCTCCTTGGCCTTGGCCAAGCCCACCAGCCGTGGCAGCACATGCAGCATCGAAAGATCCGGCACCAGCCCCAGGCTGAGGAAGGTGGGCAGCAGCCGCACACGCGGGGTGACGAAGATGAAGTCCGCCGCCAGGGCCAGGGAGAACCCCGCGCCCACGGCAACGCCATCCACTGCCGCTATCACGGGCTTTTCCAGGTCGATCAGATCGGCGAACCAGTCGTGGAAACCCAGCACCAGGTTGCGTCCGGCAAAGGTGCCGTCCTCGCCCTCCTCCAGGCTGCCCAGGTCGAAACCGGAGCAGAACGCTCCGCCCGCGCCGGTCAGCACCACCGAGCGCACGGAGCGGTCATCCCGCGCCGCCTTTACGGCTTCCGGCAAGGCTTCGTTGATAGCTGCCTCGAAGGCATTGCGCTTCTGCGGCCGGTTCAGGGTGATGAGCGCCGTCTTGCCGATCTTCTCGTAGAGCACTGCACTGTCAGTCACGTCCATTTTCCTCCTCGATACGACGACGAACCGTAGGAGCCAGCTTGCTAGCGAAAGGGTCCGCATTCGCTGGCAAGCCAGCTCCTACAAGGGATTTCACCCCACCTACAGGTGACGAGCGATGATCACTTTCTGGATATGGCTGGTGCCCTCGTAGATCTTGGTGACCCGAACGTCGCGGCAATAGCGCTCCACCGGGAAGTCGTTCAGGTAGCCATAGCCGCCATGAATCTGCAGGGCTTCAGAGCAGACTTTCTCGGCCATTTCGCTGGCGAACAGTTTGGCCATGGAGGCCTCCTTGGCGCAGTGCACGCCCGCGAAGTGCAGCCGGGCCGCGTGCAGGGTGAAATGCTGGGCGACCTCGTACTGGGTGGCCATGTCGGCCAGGTCGAAGGCCACGCCTTGCAGGTTGATGATCGGCGCGCCGTAGGCTTCACGCTCGTTGGCGTACTTCACGGCGGCTTCCAGGGCGGCGCGGGCACCGCCCAAGGCCACCGCGGCGATACCGATGCGGCCTTCGGAGAGGGTCGCCATCAGACGCTTGTAGGCAGTGCCTTCCTCGGCCAGCAGGTTCTCCGCCGGTACGCGGCAGTTATCCAGTTGGATGGCTGCCACATGTGCCGAGCGCTGTCCCATCTTGCTTTCCACGCGAGTCACGGTGTAGCCGGGTTCGCGCGGGTCGATGATGAACATGCTGGGGCCCTTGCGGCCTTCCGGGGTGTCGGTCACCGCCGCGATGGCAAAGGCGATGCCAGCCTCGTTGCCGTTGGAGATGAACTGCTTGCTGCCGTTGAGCACGTAGCAGTCACCCTCGCGACGCGCGGTGGTGCGGAATGCGGCGGTATCCGAACCGGCCTGGGGCTCAGTCAGCAGGCCAGCGGCAATCAGCTCGCCGGAGATCATCCCGGCCAGGTATTTCTCTTTCTGCCGCTCGGTGCCAAAACGATGGAGCATGTCGGTCATGCCGTTGTGGACATGGAGGATGGTCGCGAAGCCGGCGTCGGCTGCAGCGAACTCCTGGATGGCCAGGCAGTACTCGGGGAAGGACATGCCCGAGCCGCCGGCTTCCACGGGAACCTGCATGCCGAGGAAGCCGAGTTCGGCCACCGCCTTAAGCTCGTCGCGGGGCCAGGCTCCAGTGCGGTCGCGCTCGGCGGCCGTGGTTGCCACCACTTCCTGGGCCACCTTGCGGGCGGCGTCGCGGATCATGATTTCCTGCTCGCTCAGGAATGCTGCGGATGTATCGCTCATATGCTTCCTCTTGACCTGGGTCGAAGTTCCGATGCCTTGCGCTGCTACCGCCGCCGACCGGACGCCACCCGGATCGATCCGGCGCAAACGCGTCACGCGGGCGGTTGCACCTGGCGCAATGTCCGCAGCATGGAGGCGACGGCTCCGCGTCCGCGCCTCCCCTCTCGGTAGGGGCAACCGCCCCCGGAAGGACGTCCAGCTACTTCAGCAACCCCTGCTGGCGCGCCAGGGAAATCGCCGCGTAGCGGCTCGACACACCCAACTTCGCGAGGATGTTCTTCACGTTCCACTTCACCGTGCCGAAGGTGATGTTGAGCGTCAGGGCGATGCGCTTGTTGGACATCGCTTGCGCCACCAGGCCGAGGATTTCCACCTCTCGCGGGGTCAGGCTTGCACGCGGTGCGCCGGCCACCGCGCGAGGCTGCGGGATGGACGGCAGCTGCTCGGCTTCCGCCTCGTCACATTCGAAGAGGCGGTCCAGGTAGTCGGCCACCGCTGCTTCGGGACGAGCCTTTTCGCGCCATTGCAGCAGGCGTTCGACCACCGCCCGGCCTTCATCGAGAACGGTGCGGACCAGCCCATGCCGAGCGGCCACTTCCAGGGCGGCCTGAAGGTTTTCATCGGCTTCATCCCCTTGGCCAAGTTCGTCATGGGCCAATGCGGCGAGCAGTCTGACCTTGACCAGCGTGCGCGCCCGCCCCTGCTTTTCAGCGCCCTTGCCCACCATGGCCAGGCCTTCCACCGCCCAAGCCGGATCACGCCCCGCCAGCGCCAGCCGTGAACGGGCGAAGGTGGCTATGTGGGCGATTTCGTAGCGCGCTTCGGCGGTCGGACGCTGAGCCGCTTCGAGGTCGGCCAGGCGCGATACCAGCGCCGTGGCGCGACGCTGCTCGCCCTGTTCCAGGAGCAGACGGACCTGCTCGGCCAGCATCAGCGCCAGCAGGCGGTCCAGGCCCAGCACATGGAAATGCGCGGCCTGCGCTTCGAGAAAGTCCAGCGCGGCCTGGTGCGACTCACGCTGGGCAGCGATGCGCGCACGGCAAAGCGAAGCGCGGGCCATCACATCCGGCATGGACGAACGCAGGATGCCGCTGCGATTGGCCAGCACCCGCAGGGCGTCGTCGAGGCGATCCAGCTCGTAGTAGGCGTCGCAGAGCGTGGCCGCGCACAGGTTGGCGGAGACCGAGCCGCGTCCATAGGCCTCTTCGGCTCGGGCGAGAATGCTCGACCCCAGGCGCTCGGCTTCCAGGGCATCGCCGGACCGCAGGCTCGTCAGGGCACGCGTGTTTTCGAAGACCATGGCCATGTCGTTGTCGCGGTCCTCGAAGTGAAGCGGCTGCCGTTCGTGCAACCGGCGGGCGTCGTCGAGTCGGCCTACGGCGAGGTAGGCGGTGACCAGTGCCGAGAGCCCGATGTAGTGCAGCGAATGGTTGTCCAGGGGCACCTCATGGGCCGGTTCCAGCAGGCCAATGACCCGCCGGGGCTGGTCCAGTTGCAGGGCAATGGCGGCATCCGCCAGCACCAGCTTCGACGAAACCGCGGGATTACGCGCCGCTTCGGTGCGGCGTATCTGCTCCAGCCAGCGCTGCGCCTTCTCAGGCCGCGCGGTGAAGGCGTAGGTGAGGCAGCCCATGATGAACAGCCGTGGATGGGCGAACAGGACGTCCTGCGGCAGACGCTCCAGCAGATGCAGCATCGGGCTGACGTAGGCCATGCTCCAGCTGGTCGAAGCCGCTTCCTCCATGGCCTCCAGCGCATAGTCCAGGTCTCCGCCCAGGTTGGCGTGTCGAACAGCCTCCACCAGGTAGTCATGCTCGGCGAACCATTGGCTGCCACGCCGGTGCAACGTCTCCACTTCAGCAGCCCCGCGCGCCGCCAGGCGCTGCACCAGGAACTCGCCGAACAGCGGATGGAAGCGATACCAGGGCGCGCTGTCCTCGGATTCGATGCGGTAGATCAGCAGGTTCTCGTCCTCGGCCCGCTTCATCAGCTCCGGTGCGCGCGGGCTGGCGGTGACGAACTCGGCCAGATCGGCATTGAAGCGCCGGAAGATCGAGACCTTCTCCATGAATCCGAGCAGCTCGGGCGGCAGGCAGGCCACCACGTCTTCGGCCAGGTAGGCCTGCAAGTCGCTGGATTTGGCGAGGATCGAGCGCAGCTGCGTGCGCTTGGTCGGGCGTGCCCGTAACAGGGTGGCGATGGGTTGCAGGCTGGCCGGCCAGCCGCTGGTCAGGTCATGGATCAGGTGCTCTTCGTCGGCGCTTAGCTTGAGGGCACCGAGATTCTGCTGGAGGAAGTCGCGGGTTTCGTCCAGGTCGAAGGGCAGTTCGGCGAAATCGATCTCCGCCAGGTGTCCCTGCATGCGCAGACGCCCGAGGCTCAGCGGCGGCGTCGTCCGCGAGGCGATAGCGATATGCAGGTTGGCCGGGCAGTGATCCAGCAGTTTCTGCATCAAGCGGTGGGCGGCGGGCGCTTCCACATGGTGGAAGTCATCCATCAACAGGTGTAGTTCGCGGCCGACGGCTTCCGCCCCGTGGGTGACGATGGCCACCAGGGCATTGATCGACTGCTCGCCGCCATCGCTCTGCAACCATTCCTGTTCGATGCGGATACCCAGGCGCTGCAGGGCCGACAACAGGTAGGCGAGGAAACTCGCGAAGTGCCGGTCGTCGAGGCTGAAGGAAATCCAGGCCACGTCCAGCCCGGCCTTCATCAACTCCAGGCGCCATTGCGCGAGCAGGATGGTCTTGCCGAATCCCCCGCTGCCGGTGATCAGGGTCGCGCTGCACTGCTGGGCCTCGCGCAGGCGAGCCAGCAGGTGCGCACGGGGGATGTGCCGGGCATTGAGGCGCGGGGGCGAGAACTTGGTGGTGACCAGCAGGTCGTCGGCATTGATGACTGATGTATGCATGTTGGTTTTCTCCGCCCTTGTACTTGTTCGAGACGGTCCGGCCCCATTCCGAACGGGACCAGGTGTGGGCTTCACCCGGCTTCGGGCATTGCCCGGACGTCGCCCGCATCCTGCTACAACCGGGCGGAAGCCGGCCCCGTCCGCAACGGGGGGGGATCGGCGTAGACGGCCTCGCGTAAGTTCGAATCCAGGCAGAAACGCCAATTGCATTGCTATCGAGGAGCTGAGATGAGCGAGTCCGTTTCTTTTGAGGTGAAGGGTCAGGTGGGCTGGATCACCCTGACGCGCCCGAAAGCCATGAACGCCCTGAACCGGGAGATGCTGGAGGCCATGATCGCCCGCCTGCATGCCTGGGAAGACGACGCCGGCGTGCGCGTGATTGCGCTGACCGCCACCGGCCCGGCCTTCTGCGCCGGGGCCGACCTGAAAGCCAGCGGCACGCCCCAGCCGGGCGAGCCGGACCTGCTGGACACCATCGTCGCCTTCTTCGATCTGCTGCGCGTCTATCCGAAGCCGGTGATCGCCGCCGTCAACGGCCTGGCACTCGCCGGTGGCCTGGAAACCGTGCTGTGCTGCGATGTCGTCATCGCCGCCCAGAGCGCCCGCTTCGGCGATGCGCACTCCAATTTCGGCGTCTTCCCGGGTGGCGGCGGTGCCGCCGTACTCCCGCGCAAGATCCCGGAAAACATCGCCAAGTACATGCTCTTTACCGGCGATTCCCTGCCGGCCCAGGACATGAAGCAGTACGGCCTGGTCAGCGAAGTGGTAGCCGATGCCGAACTGGTGGACCGCGTACAGGCCATCGGCGACAAGCTCGCCGACAAGAGCCCGCTGGTGCTGCGCCGGATGAAGAAAGTCGCCAACGAAGCGGGCGACAAGTCGCGCGCCGACGCCCTGCGCCAGGAACTCCTGGAGCTGCGCAACCACCAGCGCTCCTACGACATGGCAGAAGGCGTGCGCGCCTTCGCCGAGAAGCGCAAGCCGGATTTCAAGGGCTACTGATCCAGCCTTCCCAGAGAGATACGAGGCAACCATGGAAAATGTATATATCGTCGGCGTGGGCATGACCGCCTTCGGCCGCCACACCGACAAGACCATCAAGCAGCTGACCGCTTGGGCGGTGGAAGACGCCCTGAAGGACGCCAAATGTGACCGCAAATGGGTCCAGGTGGGCTTCTTCGGCAACTGCACCCAGGGCCACTTCGATGGCCAGCACATGATCCGTGGCCAGGTGGCGCTGTTGCCGCTGGGCCTGGACGGCATCCCGATCTTCAACATCGAGGGCGCCTGCGCCTCCTCCAGCCATGCCTTCAGCCTGGCGGTCACCCAACTGCGCGCCGGTGCCGCCGACGTGGCCATTGCCGTGGGCGCGGAGAAGATGTTCTACAGCGACAAGATGAAGATGTTCTCCGCCTTCGAATCCGCCTGGGACATCGAGACCTTCGAGGAGAACAAAAACTACCTGGCCGCCATGGGCAAGGGCATCGTGCCGCCGCCTGGTTCCCAGTCCGAGAAGCCTTACAGCCCCTTCATGGACGTCTACGCAGCCCTCGGCCGTGGCGGCCTGATGGAGCGCTACGGCATCACCCAACGCCAACTGGCCGCCGTTTCCTCCAAGAACCACGGTCACTCGGTGCACAACGAGCGCTCCCAGTACCGCAATGCCATGAGCATCGAGGAAATCCTCGCCGCGCCGCCGATCACCTACCCCATCACCCTACCGATGTGCTCGCCCATCTCCGATGGTGCCGCCGCCGCTATCCTCTGCACAGAATCGGCGCTGAAGAAATACGGCTTCGACAAGAGCCGCGCGATCAAGGTGCTGGCCAGTGTGGTGCGCTCGGCTTCGGCCCGCGCCGCCGACGAGTTCGACAAGGGCTGCACCCACCTGGCCGGCAAGGCCGCCTTCGAGCAGGCCGGCGTTTCCCCGCAGGACATCGACGTGGCCGAAGTGCATGACGCCACCGCCATCGGCGAGCTGCTCGCCATCGAAGCCCTGGGCCTCTGCGAGCCGGGCATGAGCGGTGTGATGGCCGAGCGCGGCGACTTCAGCCTGGGCGGCAAGCTGCCGGTCAACCCGTCGGGCGGCCTGGAATCCAAGGGCCACCCCATCGGCGCCACCGGTATCGGCCAGATCTTCGAGCTGGTCGAGCAACTGCGCGGCGACTGCGGCAAGCGCCAGGTCGAAGGCGCCCGCATCGCCCTGCAGGGCAACGGCGGCGGCCTCTGGCGCGTCGAGGAATCGACCGAGCACGTCGGCATCTTCGCCCGCGCCTGACCCTTTACGGAGAACGGCGACCCCGGGGAATCCACGCAGTCTCCCCCGCCGTTCTCCCTCCAACTACGCTTCAAGAGAGGAAATACAGCATGACCATTCGCTTCGATGATCGCGTCGCCATCGTCACCGGCGCCGGCAACGGCCTGGGCCGCGTCCACGCCCTTGAACTGGCCGCTCGCGGCGCCAAAGTGGTGATCAACGACTTCGGCGGCAGCCGCGACGGCTCCGGCAGCTCGACCGATGCCGCCCTGGCCGTGGTTGAGGAAATCCGCCAGGCCGGTGGCACCGCCATCGCCAACGGCGCCAACGTGGCCGACTACGAGCAGGTCCAGGCATTGGTCCGTCAGACCGTCGAAGCCTTCGGCCGTGTCGACATCCTGATCAACAACGCCGGCATCCTGCGCGACAAATCCTTCAGCAAGATGGAAATGGCCGATATCCACGCGGTGATCAATGTCCACCTGATGGGCTCGATCAACTGCACCAAGGCCGTCTGGGACCTGATGCGCGAGCAGAACTACGGCCGCATCCTGATGACCACCTCCGCCGCCGGCCTGTTCGGCAACTTCGGCCAGGCCAACTACGGCGCTGCCAAGATGGCGCTGGTGGGCCTGATGAACATGCTGGCCATCGAAGGCCGCAAGAACAACATCCTGGTCAACACCCTGGCGCCGATGGCTGCCACCCGCATGACCGCGGACGTGATGCCGGAAGAGCTGCTGAAAGCCAGTCGCCCCGAGCAAGTGACCCCGGGCGCCCTGTTCCTGGTCAGCGAAAACGCGCCGACCAAGCTGGTCCTCGGCGCTGGCGCGGGCGTGTTCTCCGCTGTGCGCATGGAAGAAACCGCGCCGGTGTACATCAACGACGCCGAGCTGTCGCCGGAAGCCATCGAGGCCCACCTGGCGCAAATCACCGACTGGAGCAGCGCCGGCCCGCGTAACGACGCCAACCAGCAGGTGCTGCTGTTCGTCGAAGCCGCCATGAAAGGCATCAAGGGCGCCTGACCCCGCGCTGGACGGAGCCCCGCCTGCCTTGTAAAAGGCACGCGGGGCTGCACGCTTATCGCCGGCCAACCGGGCTACAGGAGGGAGAACAACAATGACGACAAAAATGAATTTCGCCCGGACCATGGGCAACCTCGCCGTACGTTTCGCCGACCGCGAAGCGCTGGTGAACATCGAGCGCAAACGCCGCTACACCTTCCGCGAGCTGCATTCACTCACCAACCGCATCGCCAACATGCTGCGCGAGCGCCTTGGGCTGCAGCGTGGCGACGTCTACCTGTGCATCCTGGACAACGACAACCTGTCCCTGGTGCATGCCTGGACCGCCATGAAGGGCGAAGCCGCCGGCGCCTACACCAACTTCCGCGATTCCCTGGAAGAGCACCGCTCGCAGATCGCCCTGATCCGCCCCAAGGCAGTGTTCCTGGAAAACCCGCTGCTTGATCGCTACTTCGACTTGCTCCACGAACAGGGCATCCAGGTCGTCTGCATGGACCCGCCAACTGAACCCCGTGACGGCCTGCTGTACTTCTGGGACCTGCTCGAAGGCGTCTCCGACGCGACCCCGGACATCGCCCATGAAACCCAGAATGACGTGGTGTCCTACCGCTTTACCGGCGGCACCACCGGCGTCAGCAAGTGCGTGCCCTACACCATGGACAACTGGCTCGCCCTGCGCGATTCCATGTACATGGAGAGCGAGCAGCCCTACCAGCCGGAAACCCGCTTCCTGCACATGGCTCCCATCAGTCATGGCTCCGGCCTCGGACTACTGCCGACCCTGTTCCGTGGTGGCTGCACCCTGACCCAGAACGTGCCGGACCTGGCCCAGCTGTGCCGCAACATCGCCGCCGAGCGGATCACCATGACCCTGCTGGTGCCGACCATGATTTACCGGCTGCTGGAAATGCCGGAAGCCACCGATTACGACCTTTCCTCGCTGCAGACCCTGGCCTACGGCGCCGCCCCCATGAGTCCGGCCAAGCTGCGCCAGGCCCAGCAACGCTTCGGCAATATCTTCATGCAGATCTACGGCGCCACCGAGTGCCTGCACGCCGTGGCCATCCTCGGCAAGGCCGACCACCTGGACGCCTCCGACAGCCAGATCGGCTCTGCCGGGCGCATCGCCGCCGGTGCCGAAGTGATCATCGTCGACGACGACGGCAAGCCGCTTGAACAGGGCGCTACCGGCGAACTCTGGGTGCGCTCCCGAGGCACCGTTTCCGGCTACTTCGGCAACCCCGAGGCCAGCGCCGCCGAGTTCGTCGATGGTTTCTGGAAGTCTGGCGACCTCTGCTATCTGGACGACCAGGGCTTCCTGCACCTGGTGGATCGCAAGAAAGACATGATCATCACCGGTGGCTTCAACGTGTACGCCGTCGAAGTGGAGGCTGCCCTCAACGCCCATCCGGCCGTATCCAACTCGGCGGTGGTGGGCGTGCCCCACGAGGAGTGGGGCGAGGCACTGCACGCGGAAGTGATGCTCAAGGCCGGCCAGGAGGTGTCGCCTGAAGCCCTGATCGAACACGTCAAAGGCCGCCTGGGCCGCTTCAAGGCGCCCAAGTCGATCCTCTTCGTCGAAGCACTGCCGGTGAGCGTGGTGGGCAAGGTCCTGCGCCGCCAGGTGCGGGAGAAATATTGGAAGGACAAGGCGCGCCGCGTGTCCTGAGTGATGTAAGTGGTTTGAAGATTACCCTCGCTTGATGCCTCGATGTGCCCCTTCCCGAACGGGGGCCATCGGGGCTTTTTTTGTGCTGCGCGGGGTGGACTACCGGCCCTCGTTTGGCACCGCTTTGTGGGGGCGAATTCATTCGCAAAGCAGTTTGTACGATGGGTCGGGCGGCGCTCCGCGAGCTTGCGATACCCATCAGCCTTGTCCGCATGGGTATCGCTCCGCTCCACCCATCCTACGAATTCATCTCCGGCACAGTCCTGTAGGGGCGATTTCAATCGCCATGCAGGACGCAGTCCTGCCCGCTTTTGTGGGAGCGAATTTATTCGCGAAATGGCCAGGCACCGTGCCAGCCGATGGCTGCCCTCTCCCCCGACCCCTCTCCCTGAAGTGGAGAGGGGTGACGCTCGGGCTGACCTTCGGCACAGTCCTGTAGGGGCGATTTCAATCGCCATGCAGGACGCAGTCCTGCCCGCTTTTGTGGGAGCGAATTTATTCGCGAAATGGCGGGGCACCGGGCCAGCCTGACACAGCCCTCACCCCACCCCTCTCCCAGAGGGAGAGGGGGCTGTCCGTGCCGGCGTTCAGTCTGGGCACAGTCCTGTAGGGGCGATTTCAATCGCCATGCAGGACGCAGTCCTGCTCGCTTTTGTGGGAGCGAATTTATTCGCGAAGTGGCGTGGCACCGTGCCAGCCGATGGCTGCCCTCACCCCCGGCCCCTCTCCCTGAAGTGGAGAGGGGTGACTCCCGGCCCATATCCGGCACAGTCCTGTGGGGGCGAATTTATTCGCGAAATGTCCGGGCACCAAGCCAACCGGACACAGCCCTCACCCCAACCCTCTCCCAAAGGGAGAGGGAGCTGTCCGTGCCAGAGTTGAGTCTGGACACAGTCTGTAGGGGCGATTTCAATCGCCAAGCAGGACGCAGTCCTGCCTCTTCGGGACAAAAAAACGGCGGCCATTCGGCCGCCGTTCTTGGGTTTCAGGACGCAGGCTGCGCCTCAGGCAACTTCCAGCTGCCATCCAGGATCGCCTTGTCGGGCAGGTAGAAACGCACCATGTAGTTCCAGCCGGGCATGATCGGCAGGCAGTTCTCCGTCTGCGCAGTGCAGCCGCCGAAGCGCACGGAGATGGTACCGCCCTCGCCTTTCTTCGCCGTCAGGTTGCTCAGGCTGTAAGCCTCCAGCTCGTTCTTCTGGAATTGCCCGGCCTCGTTGTAGACGCTGATGGACCAGAAGGCCCCCACCGGAACCTTGTCCACCTCCAGCTGGTAGCTCGTCTGGCCGTCATTCTGCGCGGGCGTCACCACCTGGTAATAGGCGTCCTTCTCCGGATTGCCGCCCCAGGCCATGGCGCTGCCGATCAGGTGGCGCACCGGATCGACTTCCTTCGGCCCACCAAACATCCCATGGGAATCGGGAATGGTCGTGCCCAGTGCAAGCAGTGCCTTGCGCATCTGCGCGCGGCTCGTTTCGTCCCAGTTCGGCACTTCGAAGCGGCCCGGCCCCTTGGGTTGCGACACACTGATGGCATCCTGCAACGCGGCGACTTTCTTCAGGTCCTGCGGATCGGTCGGATCGAACAGCGTACGCACACCGACCAGGACGTAGCGGGTGCCCACCTTCGCCTTGTCCAGGCTGTACTGCCCAGCGCCGTAGTGGACGCCGACGATCTGGTGGTTTTCGTCGATCATGGCCAGCGACATGAAGCGGTCGCCGGCATCCGGCATGGTGACGCTGACAGGGCCCGCGTCCAGGTCGAAGACGGCGGTGGAGTAAAGGGTGTCGCGGTTCGGCCGAATCACGGTGGGACGATCGACCGGGATCAGGTTGCGCCAGTGGGAGAACTTGCCCAGCCCGCCTCGTGCCACGGTGAGACCGAAATATCGGTCCGTCTCGGCGCGGATGAAGTTATCGACGGTCACCCGCACCGGCTCGCCCGGCAGCGCTTCGCTGCGGGCATCCGGCAGGCAGGCCGCGAACAGGGCGAGGGCGGCCAGAATCACTTTCAATTCGTACACGGTTACTGTCTTCATGATCGATCCTCAGAGCCTCACCAGCGTCGGCGGGAAGTAGTCTCCGCCGGCCACCGCGCCCTTGGCGCCGTAGTAGCGGAACACCAGGCGGAAGTTCTGCCCTGCAAGCGTCGGCAGCCAGTTCGCCTCGGCGGCACCCGCCGGCAGCTGCGGGCCGAAGTAGAGCGTCAACGAGCCATCCTGGTTGTAGCGCAAGGCCGATTGGTTGTTGAGCAGGAAGCGCCCCTGGGCGTTCGGCAGCACCTTGAAGGTCTTGGCATTGGTGGCCGTGATCGACCAGAAGTAGCGGGCGAAACCAGAGGGCAGCTGCTCGCGGGGGAAGGTCAGGGAATAGCTGCGGCTGCCCTCGAGGACTTCGCCGTTATTGTCCACGCCCCCACGGAAGTAGTTGACCTCCTGCTGGTTGTTGGCCCAGATGCCGCCCAGGTTCACCAGGGTGCGGGTCAGGTAGTCACTGCCGTAGTTGCCCGATACCGCCGGCCGCACCCAGCCGTTGAGAATAGTGCCGTGGCCGATGGTGGGAGCAGCCTTGGCCAAGGAGGCGAAAGCCTGCTTCCTGATGACTGCATCAAGACGTGTGCGTTGCGCCGGATCGCCGGCCAGCTTGGCCAGCGCATGCACGCGAGCCTGCAGCGCCTCCATGCCGGGATTCAGGTCAGGTTCCTTCAGCGCCACCTCGGCAGCTTCAAACGCCTCGACGCCGGGCAACTGCGGTGGCGTGAACAGTGGGACCTGGGGTACTTCGGGAAGCTGCGGCGAGCCGATTGGCCGCATGCTGAACTGCTGTTGCAGGCGCTCTGCCTGTTGCGGGTCAGCGCCAAGTTCTACCCGTGACAGCACCCGTGCGGTGCGGACCGGCAGGTCCACGCGCTGAACACCCGTCGGCAACGCGACGCTCGCGCCCTTCAGGCAGACGGCGAAGTCGCCGCTGGGTTGCTGCGCAAAAGTTCGCTCATTGATGTTGGCCAGGGTTTCACCCCAGCCATTGAGGAATTGCACGGTGTAGTAGCGATCGCTGATCTTCGGCACGCTGACCAGGGTGCAACTGCCCTCATCCACCGCCACCCAGGCCTCGGAATAGGCCACGTCCAGGTTGGGATTGGGCCAGTCCACCGCGCCCGGTTTGCGGTGTACCAACTGGTTCCAGCGCATGCCTTGCTGGAAGTCCAGTTGCTGCTGACGCAGCACCAGCAAGCGTCCGAGCAGGTAGATGTAGGCGTCGCCCACCTCCTGGTCGGAGAACGCCGGAACCTGCGGATTGGCAGCATGGGAAACCGATGGCGCAACGGCGGCCATCAGGCAGGAAGTAGTGAAGGCGCCACAAGCCAGCGCCAGACGTAATGAACGCATTGTTGTTTTTCTCCGTCGTGATCCATCACTGGCAGGTTATGCCCTTTACTGGCGCGCATAGCCCCTCCCCTTTGGAGTGGGGATACATGCCCTGCCTCATGCGGAGAGCCCCGACAAACCTTGTCGGGGCCTTGCCACCCGTAGCCGTCAGGCGCCCTTCAACGAAGCCATGTCGATCACGAAGCGGTACTTCACATCATTGCGTTCCATGCGCTCGAAGGCGGTGTTGATGTCCTGGATGTCGATCATCTCGCACTGCGGCAGCACCTGGTGTTCGGCGCAGAAGTCCAACAGTTCCTGGGTCTGGGCCAGGCCGCCGATCAGGGAGCCGGCGATGGAACGGTTGTTGATTGCCAGCAGCGCACCGTGGATCGGTTCCAGTGGTTCCAGCGCGCCCACCAGTACGAGGGTGCCGTGGCGGCCGAGCAGCATCAGGTACGGGTTGACGTTGTGCTTGCGCGGAATGGTGTCGAGGATGAGGTCGAAGCGGCTCGCCGCCTCCTTCATCGCCTGCGCATCGGTGGACAACAGCACATGGTGCGCTCCCAGCGCGCGGGCATCGTCGGCCTTGCCCGGCGAGGTGGTGATGACAGTGACCTCGGCGCCCAGCGCGACGCCCAGTTTGACCGCCATATGACCCAGCCCGCCCAGGCCGATCACGGCCAGGCGAGTGCCTGCTCCGGCGCCGTACTCGCGCAGCGGTGTCCAGACGGTGATACCGGCACACAGCAGCGGTCCGGCGAAGCGCGGGTCCAGCGCGCCGGGCATGCGCAGCACGAACTGTTCGCGGACCACGATGTGCTGGGAATAGCCGCCGTAGTTGACCGCGCCGCTTATGCGGTCCAGGCCGTTGTAGGTGGCGGTCATGCCGTTGCTGCAGTGCGGCTCCTCGTGAGCCTCGCAGGCCGCGCAGTGCTGGCAGCTGTCCACCAGGCAGCCCACGGCTACGCGGTCGCCCACCTTGTAGTGGCTGACGGCAGGGCCGACCGCCGTGACCTGGCCGACGATCTCGTGGCCGGGCACGCAGGGGAAGCGGGTGTTGTTCCAGTCGTTGTGCACGTAGTGCATGTCCGAGTGGCAGACGCCGCAGTAATCGATCTCGATGGCAACGTCGTCGTCGCGCAGGGCACGGCGCTCGAAGCTCAGTGGCTTGAGTTGCGCATGGGCCTCAAGGGCTCCGTAGCCAAGACAGGTCGTCATGGGTAACTCCTCGAATATCAGGGAAGCATGTAGAAGCGCCCTGCCGAAGCAGGGCGCGTGGTATCAGATGGAAGGACGCAGCCAGGGCGCCGGACTGGTTTCCGGGGTGGCGATCTGGTTCGAGATCCACTTGCCCATGCGCCGCATCGGTTCGAGGGAGTCCTGCGGGGCGGCAAATTTCATCGCCGCCGCATAGCCCAGGGAGACGATGCGCTGAGCGCCATAGAGGGGCAGGACATCCTTCAGCTCGTCCTTGAGGCGCTCGGGATAGATGCCAACGGTCTGGGTGTAGGCGTCCACCGCATCGAGCATTTCGCTCAGTTCGTCCACCGGCACCAGGTTGGCGGTGCGGTCGTCCAGCAGGGTGGAGAAGGACACCGGCTCGGGAATCTGCGAGCAGATGATGGCGCCCTCGCCTTCCTTACCGCCGATCACCCTGTACCACTCGTCATCCAGGCGCAGCGCGTCGACGTGGGCCTTGAGGTTCTTGTCATAGGACTTGGGCGCGGTGCTGAGGGTGTTGGGCAGCCCCAGCATCGCCTCGTAGACGTACTGGCCGAAGGTGTTCAGCCGCTCCAGGCCTGCCTCGTCGGTACCGGACTGCACGTAGATGGTACGGGCGCAGACGCAGCCCTTCTGGTTGATGGCACCGATGTCGGAGGCCAGGCGCACGGCCGCTTCGCGCATGCTGGCTTCGCTGGCGAAGGTGTCCTCGCCAATGATGCTGGCGCTGCGCTTGGGGTCCAGGGAAATCAGTTCCAGGCCCGGCTGGATGTAGCGGGTGACGTGCTTCATCGAAGCGAAACCGCCCCAGGCGACGATCTTCTCCAGGTTTTGCGGCTGGTACAGGCGCTGCTCCAGTTCCTGGTCGCCGCCCTTCCAGTAGGCCACCGTCAGGTGCTTGGTCAGCGGGTGGTCCGGTGCCATGTCGACCATGGTGCGGGCAATGGCCAGTGCGGTGAACGGATCGTTGGACGGCGCCTTGATGATGGCGTCGCTGCGCAGGACCATGTTGCGGATGATGGTCCACAGCGACAGGGCCACGGCGTTGCCGGCGACGATGTGCAGGGTGCGCGCGCCGAAGCAGCGGACTTCCAGCTCGGTGCCATCCAGCAGGGTCTGCGGAACCCAGCCTTCCAGGTACTTCACGCCCACCGTGGTTTCCACCATCTCAGTGATGAACGGGCGCGACAGCAGGTTCTGCAGCCCCATGTAGGAGGCCTTGATGATGGTCGGGGTGGTGGGTGCGGTCAGGAAGGACAGCTCGCAGGCTTCCTGCAGGTAGCGGTTCTTGCTGAATTCAAGGCGCTCGCCGAGGGCCACGCAGTAATCGAGGATGTCGTCGAAGCTCAGCGCGTAAAGATCGGCCAGTTTCGCCGGGTTACCCAGGGGCAGACGGTCGATGTACTTGTGCGCATCCGGGGTGAGGAAGGCCAGGTCGCCGCCACGGCCGCCGACTTCGATCAGGTTGTCGGTGATGACTTCGCCGCGGATGATCATCGGCGCGATTGGATGGGACATGACTCAGAGCTCCAGGGTATTCAGGAAATCCATCGCCTCGCGATGGGATTGCTCGGACGCGGCACAGGTGATCTTGTCGTCACCGCCGTTCTTGTCGCTGTAGCGCTGGATCGCCCCCGCCACATAGCGGCTCGGTCGGCCACAGGCGCACGGTTTGTCCCATTCGACGGTGATTTCGTCGCCGGTGATGAAGCCGCCCCAGCGCAGGTCGGCGCCGAGATCGAAGAACCCTGCCCGGCCGGTCTGCCGTCCCGTCCTGGGCAGCGCCTTGCCGGTTTCCGGATCGAGCACGAAGGGAATCGCGGTGTGCGAGAAGTGGTAGTTGCCATGCTCGCAGAGCGCGTGGGAACCGCTGGGCGTTTCGGACATGGCATAGGTTTCGAAGATCTTCGTCGCACCGGTGAAGCGCAGCACATCCTCGCGCCAGCCTTCCGGCTGAACCACACCCTTGGCGCCACCTGTGGTAGCGATAAAGGAACCCGGATGGAACACGCCTTCCAGCCCGCGTTCCAGCCCGGCCTTGGCCATGTTATGCAGCAGGTTCCAGGTGCCGCCGATGTAGACGACCTTGCCTTTGAGGCTGGCGGTCATTTCCTCGAAGAAGGCCGCCAGGTGCTCGGGCATGTCTGCCTGCAGCTGGTCGAAGGCCTTCTTCTTGGCCATCAGTTCCGGGCTGATGACCAGGCGGTCCAGGGTGCCCTTGGCGTGTGCCGCGCGAACCTTGGCACCGAGGTGAAGGACATCACTGGAAAGGGTTGCCGGATAGGCCGGATGGAAGTTGTCCAGGCTTGGCAGCACGGTCTTCATGATCGCCATGTTGCCGCGCATGTGGCTGAGGTAGCCCTTGCGGTAATACGGATACACGGAGTGCATGTCCGGCACCGGAGTATCCGGGCCGGTCATGCGCCAGGCATACAGCCGGCGCACCTTCACGGACTTCTCGAATTCGCGGTTGCTGAGCGGCAGGAAAGACAAGGTGCCGGAGGTACCGGAGGTGTGGCTGATGCAGAGCTGCGGCACCGCCTCGTCCATGGTCTCGAACCACTCGTCCAGGCCTTGGCATCCACTGACGTCGACGTTCTGGATGGCTTCGGCGATCTCCGGGGTGACCAGCTTGCATAGCCACTTGTTGATCGCGGCGAAGTTGTTCTTTTCCAGCAGCGACGGCGGATAGGACTTGAACACGGTGTGTTCGAACAGCAGGGGGACCAGATCCTCGACCTGCTCGATCTTGTCGATGCCCTCGGCATCGGCAAGTTTCTTGAGCACCGGAATCCGATCGCGCATTTCAGCGAATCGGCGCTTGGCGGCGGCCAACTGCAGGGCATCGATTTCCTGGCGCGGCAGTTGATTCCACTTTTCGAAGGAGTGCTCGACCAGCGTCACGGGGTCGGTCAGCAGCAGCTCGACCTTCTCATCGATTGTTCTTGTCATGTGTATGGAAGCTCCTGGATCTCACCATTCGCACGCCGCTCACAAGCAGCGCATAAGGCCAGCTGCCCGGGGAAGGACAGCCTTCATGGCAAGGCCAGTTTAGGGGGCGAAAGGGCGAAATCATTTCCGGATTCCGGAGCCGGAAAATCTACCCCAACACACTGATTTTAAAGGCTTTATTGAAATCCATCGGGCGCGTAGCGAGGTTCATTCCGCATCCGGGGTGGTGAGCAGCGCGTGCAGCATGCGCGCCAGCATGCGAACGGTATCGGCACCCAGCAGGTACTCCGGCCTTTCGATCACCAGTGCACGCGGTAGCGCGGTCACTGCCTGGTAGGCCAGGAACCCGGCTTTCTCGCGGTCGCGTACCAGTACCTCGTCGGAGAAGCGCTCCACTAGGGCGGGAATGACCATGGAGATCCAGAACTGCTCGGGCTTGACGATCTCCAGGCGGACAAGCTCCCCGTAGAAGGCCGTCTTGACGCTCAGCTCGGAGTCGATCTGCAACCAGCGGTGCAGCGCGGACAGGCCCGAAGTCAGGACCATTTCGATGCCGTCGTAGAGGGTCGCCGAGGGCGGCAGCGCCCGGATGCTGGCGATTACTTCGCGGCGGGAATTGGCGCGATAGTCGTCGAAAATGGCGCCGACCAGCGATTCGATGGTGGGGAAGTACTCGTAGATGGAACTGATCGCCACGCCCGAGTAATCGGAAAGCCGGTAGACAGAGAGCGCCTCCCGCCCTTCCCGTTCGAGGATGTCGCGCCCCGCCACTTTCAGCGCGTCGACAAGGGCGACAGAACGGGCCTGCTTCGGTCGCTTGCGCGGCTTGGCCGGCAGCTCCACCTGCAGGACATTTTCACTGATTGCCTTGTTGCGGGAGGGCCTGTCGGCCCTCCCCTCTTCCACCCGGCGCGTCATGGCACTCAGGGTGTGACGATGTTGAAGGTCGGCTGGAAGGTACTGAGCATGCCCATCAGTTCCTTGAAGCGCGCGGCATCGCCGTCGAGCTTGATGTCGCCCTGCTTCAGCGCAGTGGGGAAGTCCAGTTGGCGCAGGCTGATGCGATCCAGTACGGCCTTGCTCATCTTCACTGTGGCATCCGGCTTGGCATGGCTCGAGTCCTCGCGGTAGGTCAGCACGCCATTGCTCAGGGTCAGTGCAAAGTGCTGATTCACATCGTCGAAGTTCCAGTTGAGGGTCATGTCATGGCCCACGGCCTTGTCCGAATCCAGCCGCACCGCCAGCACATCCATGAACATGGCCGGGGTTGCCGCCCGCACCAGGTCGGCGACGGTTCGCGTGCTCGGCTCGGGAGCGCCCTTGCGCAATTCCTGGGTGCCGGTCAGGTAGATGTTGCGCCAGATGGCGGACTCGCTGCGGTAACCCAGTTGTTCCAGGGCATCGGCCTGGGCCTCGCGGGCCGCTTTGTTGTCCGGTTCGGCGAAGACCAGGTGATTGCCCAGTTGAGCGGCCCAGCGGTACTCGCCCTTCTCCATGGCGGCGCGCATCAGCTCGAGGACCTTGTCCGACCCGCCCATCGCTTCCACGTAGTGCTTGCCGGACTCCACCGGCGGCAGCGGATCGAGGTTGGCCGGGTTGCCGTCGTAGAAGCCGAGATAACGCTGGTAGACCGCGCGGGTGTTGAAGCTGAGGGTGCCGTAGTAGCCACGGGCATACCACTTGCGGCCCAGCTCACCCGGCAGCTTCTTGACCGCATCGGCGATTTCCAGGGGCGTCAGGCCCTGGTTGAGCAGGTGCAGGGTCTGGTTGTTGACGAAGGCGTACATATCGCGCTGGTCGGCCAGCAGCGTACGGATGCCCTCGCCTCCCCAGGTCGGCCAGTTGTGCGAGGCGAACAGCGTCTCGGCCTTGTCGCCATAACGCACCAGGCTGTCATCGAGGAACCGCGACCAGGCCTTGGCGTCGCGCACTTCCGCGCCACGCGGGGTGAGGACGTTGTGCATGGTCATCACGGCGTTCTCGGCCATGCACAAGGCGTGCATCTGAGGCAGGTAAAGGTTCATCTCCGCCGGTGCTTCGGTTCCGGGGGTCAGCTGGAACTCCACCTGGACGCCTGCGATCTCGTGGCTTTCCAGGGGCTGGACGATCAGGTGGGTCGGTGCGATCAGGCTGGTGGTGCCGCCCACGGGAGCCCCCTTGCCGATCCCGGTATCCACCTGGCCACGCTCGCCTTTGGCCACCTGGCTGCCGCTCTGGAACATGCTGCGACGGAACATGGCGGTCCCCGCCAGGACGTTCTCGCTGATGGCATGTTCCATGAACCCTTCCGGCGCATAGATGCGGACCTTGCCGGCCTTGACGTCAGCTTCGTCGACCACGCCACGCACGCCGCCGAAATGGTCGACGTGACTGTGGGAATAGATGACCGCCACCACCGGCTTGCGCGGACGATGCTGGTAGTAGAGTTCCAGGCCGGCCTTGGCCGTCTCGGTCACAGTCAGCGGGTCGATGACCACCAGCCCATCCTTGCCTTCGATGATGGTCATGTTCGCCAGGTCCAGGCCGCGGATCTGGTAGAGCCCTTCGGTGACCTGGAACAGGCCGGCGTTGGTATTGAGCTGGGCCATTCGCCACAGGCTCGGGTTTACCGTGTCCGGCGAGTCCTTCTGCTTCAGGAAGTCATACGCCTGGATGCTCCAGACCGGTTTTCCAGCGGCATTGAGGATCGGCCCCTCGAAGGGGGCCACCAGGCCACGTCGGGCCACGTCATAGTCAGCGCGGTCGTCGAACGGCAGTTGTGTCAGGACTTCCCGGTTCGTGGCGGCCGTAGCGGCACTGGCCGCCTTCGCGGGGTTGGCCGGCGCGGTGTCAGCGGCCCAGGACTGGGCGCCGAGCAGGGAAATGGTAGTGGCAATGACAGCGGTCGATAGGCGCATAGGTGTTCCTTGAAGTGGACCCGGGGTCCACGGTTTCTACCAAAGCTCCGGCATCGGACGGAGTTCGTTCAATTGCAGAAAGTGGCAATCAGGCTAGTGCACTGATGCCGGTGAGTTCCCGCGCAATGAGCAGTTTGTGGAAGTCGCTGCCGCAACTGGCAACCGGCAGGGTCATGACTTCACGCAGCAGGCGCTCGACATCCAGCGCACCCACCGGCCCCGGCCGCTCCTGCAGCAGCACCGTTGTCCGGCACGTTTCCAGCGCCATCTCGGTGGCGAACCATTGCGCCATGGAGGCCTGCATCTGGCAGCGAATGCCCGCGCCGATCATCGAAAAGGCGCGGATGCACAGCAACCTGGCAGCCTCCAGCCTTGTCGCCAGGTCGGCGATACGTGCAGCCACCAGTGGTTGCGCAGCGAGCGGCTGGTCGCCCCCTGCGGACTCCTGCGCGGCGAGGATGAACGCCTCCAGGCCAACACGCATCAGCCCCACCGCCAGCAGTCCGCTGCCGGCATGGACCTTTTCCAGCAGCCTCGCCCGCGCCTCCGATCCTTCATCTTCGTCCCAGAACAGTTGGCTTGCCGGCAGTCGTCCCCCGACAAACGCCACCTGCGCACCGCAGGCCCGCCCCACGCCCGACCGTTCGACGCCTAGCGCTTGATAGCCGTGCTCGGAGCGGTCCACCAGCAGGTGGCAACTGGCGCCGGACGCCAGGCGCACCGGGGCAATGAGAAAGTCGCACAGGTGGCCATTGGATACCCCGCCCTGTTCACCTTCGATGACGAAGCTGTCCAGGTCCCAGTTGGCCGTTACGCCGCCCGCATCGACCTCGCCCATGCAGAAGCCGGCAAAGCTGCGTCCCGCCAGCAGATCCGGCAGATAGCGCTCGCGCAGGTGCGCCCGGGCCTCTGGCAGCTCGGCCAATGCCGCTACCACCGCCAGATTGGCCATCACGCACGCGGCGATCTCCACCGAAACACTGCAGAGCTCCTCGAAAAGCATCGCCTCGGTCACTGTCGAAAGCCCCATGCCGCCGAACTCCTTGGCAAGGCTGGCGCCGGGCAGGCCGAACTCGGCGATGCCCTGAGTGATTTCGCGCAGGTTTCCCTGGGGAATGGGCCGGTCGCGGAAGACCCGGACGATTGGCGCCACCTCGGAAAGGAGGAAGGTGCGGAAGCTGTCCACCACAAGGTGCTGCTCATCGCTTGGCAACTGCATCTTCATGTTCTTTCCTGGACGAATATCGCGTACCCGAGTCGATTGTCTCGGGCAGGTTATGACCTGCCCACGCTGGCGCCCCCCCTCCTTTGGAGTGGGCGCGCCTCAGCACAGGCTGCGGGCGATGATCAGCTTCTGGATGTGGCTGGTTCCCTCGTAGATTCGCGTGACGCGGACGTCGCGGCAGTAACGCTCCACCGGGAAATCGTTCAGGTAGCCGTAGCCGCCATGGATCTGCAGCGCTTCGGAGCAGACCTTCTCAGCCATTTCGCTGGCGAACAGCTTGGCCATGGACGCCTCCTTGGCGCAGGGCACGCCCGCCTCGCAAAGACGTGCGGCATGCACCATGAATTGCTCCGCCACCTCTACCTGCGTGGCCATGTCGGCCAGGTCGAAGGCCACGCCCTGCAGGTTGATGATCGGCGCGCCATAGGCTTCTCGCTCGCGGGCATAGTCCACAGCGGCATTCAGGGCTGCACGCGCGGTCCCCGTGGCCACCGCGGCGATGGCCACCCTCCCCTCCGACAGCGAACCCATCACATTGCGGTAACCGGAGCCTTCGGCACCCAGCAGGTTGGCCACCGGCACGCGGCAGTCCTCCAGCTGGATCGCCGCCACGTGTGCCGAGCGCTGGCCCATCTTGTGCTCGACGCGGGCCACCACGTAGCCCGAACTTTGCGCCGGATCGACCATCAGCAGGCTGCTGCCCTTCTTGCCGGCGGCCTTGTCGGTCACGGCCAGCACCAGGCCGAGGCCCGCCTCATTGCCGTTGGAGATGAACTGTTTGCTGCCGTTGATCACATAGTGGTCACAGTCGCGGCGCGCCAGGGTACGGAAGGCCCCGGTGTCGGAACCGGCGTGAGGCTCGCTGAGCAGGAAGGCGCCGATGCGCTTGCCGCTGGCGAGGTCCGGCAGGTATTGGCGCTTCTGTTCCTCGTTGCCCAGGCGCGCCACGGTGAAGCCCACCGAATTGTGCACGTGGATCAGGGTGGCGAAGCCGGTATCGGCGGCG
This sequence comes from Pseudomonas sp. BN515, assembly GCF_029873155.1. Taxonomy (NCBI): domain Bacteria; kingdom Pseudomonadati; phylum Pseudomonadota; class Gammaproteobacteria; order Pseudomonadales; family Pseudomonadaceae; genus Pseudomonas; species Pseudomonas sp. BN515. Next base: position 103,503 of record NZ_SSOH01000080.1, read on the forward strand.
GCGAACTCCTCGATGGCCAGGCAGTACTCGACGAAGGTGGCCCCGGCGCCGCCGTACTCCTCGGGTATCAGCATGCCGAGGAAGCCCAGTTGGGCCACGGCCTCCAGCTCGCCGCGCGGCCAGGCGCCGCTGCGGTCACGCTCGGCCGCGGTGGGGGCCACGACTTCGGCTGCGACCTTGCGCGCCGAGTCGCGGATCATGATTTCCTGCTCGCTGAGGAACACTGCGGAGGTATCGCTCATGGTGCGTCCTTATGGATGTCTGGTTACGTGTTGGCCCGGGCCGCCTCACATGCAATGGGCGGCCGGGGTCTTGGATTCAGTGCGGGCCGGCTGTTCGACGGCGACCACGGGCGTGGGAATCCGGCTGCCGGATTCGCCGACGTCACGCAGCAGGAAGTGCGACAGCGCAGGGATCAGGACCAGGGCGCCGAGCATGTTCCAGAGGAACATGAAGGTCAGCAGGATGCCCATGTCGGCCTGGAACTTGATCGGCGAGAAGGCCCAGGTGATCACCCCGGCTGCCAGGGTCACGCCCACCAGCGCCACCACCTTGCCGGTGAAGCGCAGGGCATGACGGTAGGCATCGGCCAGGGACGCGCCGGCGCGCTGCCGGGCCAGCTGGATGCTCAGCAGGTAGAGGGCGTAGTCAACACCGATGCCGACACCCAGGGCGATCACCGGCAGGGTGGCGACCTTGACGCCCATGCCCAGCGCCACCATCAAGGCTTCGCAGAGCACCGAGGTGATCACCAGCGGCACCACCGCCACCACCACGGCGCGCCAGCTGCGGAAGGTGATGAAGCAGAGCACGACCACCGCCAGGTAGACGTAGATCAGCATGGTCAGATTGGCCTTCTTGACCACGATGTTGGTGGCGGCCTCGATGCCCGCGCTGCCGGCCGCCAGGAGGAACTGGCGCTCCGGCGTGCTGTGGGCGGTGGTGAAGGCTTCGGCGGCTTTCACCACACGGTCCAGGGTTTCCGCCTTGTGGTCGGTCAGGTAGGCCACCAGCGGCATGACCGAGCACTCGGTGTTGAACAGCTCCGGGTTACTGGTGCTGGCGGTGCGGGCGGCGTAGTTGAGCACGTCCTGATTCGGCGGAATCGACATCCACTTGGGGTTGCCCTCATAGGAACCGGCGGTGATCTTGCGCACCGCGTCGGTTAGCGACACGGTGCTCTGCACTCCCGGCACCTGCTGCAGGGTCCAGCCCAGACGATCGGTTTCGATCAGCGTCTGGTACTCCAGGCAGCCTTCGGGTGCGGTCTTGATGATCACCGCGAACTGGTCCGACGACAGCGAGTAGCGCGAGTTGATGTAGGCGTTGTCGAGGTTGTAGCGCGAGTTGGGGCGCAGCTCGGAGGCGCCGGCATCCAGGTCGCCGATCTTCAGGTGGGTACTGACGATGAAACCGGCAACCGTGATGACCGCCGAAACGAGCAACAGCCCGGCCGCCCAACGGCGCTGGGTGAAGCGCTCCAGCAGCTTCCAGACGCCGGAGGCCTCTCGCTGTTCCGCGCGCAGGCTGCGCTCAGCGGCGCTTCGGCTGACTCCGGAATAGGACAGCATCACCGGCAGCAGGATGAGGTTGGTGAACACCAGCAGGGCCACGCCGATGGACGCGGTGATCGCCAGGTCCTGGATCACAGGGATGTCGATCAGCATGAGCACGGCGAAACCCACCGCGTCGGCCACCAGGGCGGTCAGGCCGGCCAGGAACAGTCGGCGGAAGGTATAACGGGCCGCCACCAGCTTGTGGGTGCCACGTGCCACGTCCTGCATGATCCCGTTCATCTTCTGCGCGCCATGGGACACGCCGATGGCGAAGACCAGGAACGGCACCAGGATCGAATAGGGGTCCAGCTCATAGCCCAGGCGGGCGATCAGGCCGAGTTGCCAGAGCACGGCGATGCAGGAGCAGGTCAACACCAGCAGGGTGCTTCGCACGCAGCGGGTCCAGGCGTAGATGATCAGCGCAGCGATCACCGCCGCCACGGCGAAGAAGACGATCATCTGTTGCAGGCCGTCGAGCAGGTCGCCTACCACCTTGGAGAAGCCGACGATGCGGATATCCAGGTCGGCGCTGCCTTGCGGGCCCGAGAACTGGGCACGGATGTTCTCCAGTTGCTTGGACAGCTCCCAGTAGTCCAGAGGTTTGCCGGTGTCACTGTCCTTCTCCAGCAGGGGCAGGAAAATCATGCTCGAACGGAAGTCGGTTCCCACCAGGTTGCCCAGCAATTGCGCCCGCCCGATGTTCTGGCGCAACTCACCGATGCTCTTTTCCGAGCTGGTGTAGTTGTCGGGCATGACCGGCCCGCCGGCGAAGCCTTCCTCGGTCACTTCGTTCCAGCGCACCACCGGCATCCACAGCGACTTGACGTTGGCGCGGTCGACTCCGGGAGTCAGGAACAGCTCGTCGTTAATTCGCTTGAGCGCCTGCAGGTAGTCCGGGTCGAAGATGTCGCCGCTGCGGTTCTCCACCACCACGCGCACCGCGTTGCCGAGGCCCTTGAGCTCGCCCCGGTTATCCAGGAAGTTGCGGATGTAGGGATGGTTCTGCGGGATGGTTTTCTCGAAGGCGGCATTGAGGGTCAGCTTGGCGCTGTCCCAACCGAGTACCAGGGTCACCACGGCGCAGAGCAGGATGACCAGCAGGCGGTTGTTGAAGATCAACCGCTCCAGGCGGCTTCCCGACCTGGGATCGAATTCCTTCAGGTCACGGATGGTCAGCAGGTTGTCGCTGGGGTTGTGGGTGCCCATCTCGGCTCTCCGACTTTCTTGTTGTCACTTGAAGTTCTGGATGCGCACGCCGCCGAGTCCGGCCAGGGCGACCGCCCCGCCGGCAGCGGGTGCCATCGCGAAGTTGGGAACCACGCGATCGACCGGAACCAGACTGAAGGTGGCGCCGCGGTCGGTGGAGCGCAGCAGCTGGCCGGTCTGGCTGGCCAGCACGACGGAACCGTCCTCGGCGATCACGCCGCCGGTGATTCCGGCCTCGATACCGGTTTCCGCCCGGCTCCAGCTGGCGCCGCCGTCGAGGCTGCGATAGGCATTGCCGCGCAGGCCGTAGACCAGCACCAGGCCGTCATCGCCCAGCACGCCGAACAGGGTGCCCTGGTAAGGCAGCTCAAGGCTGACGAAGCGCTGCCGCGCAGCATCCAGCTTCAACACCAGGCCCTGCTCGCCGACCATGAACAGGCTGCCAGCAGCGGGGCGCAGGCCGTACAGGTGCATGGCCCGAGGGTTGTCGACGCGGTCCAGCCAGGGCGTCCAGGTCTTGCCGCCATCCTCGGTTCGGAGGATCAGGTTGAACGCGCCCACGACGAATCCGTTGCGGTCATCCGCGAACCACACGTCCAGCAGCGGCTTGTCGGCGCCCTGGGCGGCGAAGAGCTCGGCGTCCTGCTTGAGGCGCTGAGCCTCGGGGTCATCCGGATTGACCGGATTGCCGTAGTGCTTCACCAGCAGTTCTGCGATCTGCCGGCCATCGAGCTGCTTGCTCCAGGTCTTGCCGCCATCGCCGCTGTGCAGGACCACGCCTTCATGGCCGACGGCCCAGCCCTGCTCGGCACTGGGGAAAGCCAGCGCAGTGAGGTCGGAGCTGACCGGTACCTCGGCCTGGACCCAGGTCTTGCCGTCAACTGAGACAAGGATGTGCCCGCGCTGGCCTGCCGCGACCAGGCGATCACCTGCCCGCTCCAGCGCATTGAGCGGCGCGCGAATGGCTTGCGGGCTGTGCAGCGCCGGCGTCTCCATCGGCGAGATGAAGGCCTGCTGCGCGAACGCCTGCCCCGCCAGGACGGCGAGCAGGATCGCGAGCGGCGGACGAATGAACTGTCTGAACACCTTGGTCACCTCACATCGGTCGCGCCGGAGCGCGAATTGCGGAACGGCGCCCCGAGATATCCGGGGCGGCCGTCCGTGGACTTGCAGGAACGGCGGTCGCCGCTCAGAGGGTGGTCTTGAAGGTGAAGAACACCGCGCCACGGTCTTCCAGCAGCGACTGGCTGCCGCTGGGGGTCAGCGCGGCACCGGTGACCGGGTTGGTCGAGTAGTCGCCGAAGTAGTCGACGTACTTCAGGTCGAAGCGATAGCGGCTGTAGAGGTCGAGGGCGAGGCCCACCGCGTAGCTGCCGGCATCTTCGTTGCCACCGGAGGCCACGGCCGAGTTGCCCGACAACCCCACCGAGTAGCTGAGCGGCATGGACAGGTCGCCACCGGGGAACACCTGGAACCAGGTCGGGGTGAAGTTGACGGCCAGGCCATAGGCGTCGCGGGAGACTTCGTCGATGTTGCTCGGCACTGCCTTGTAGGCCGACGAGCCCTTGAACAGGTTGAGCGGGTCGGAGTTGACCGACACCCAGCGGCTCCAGGTCAGTTCGGTGGACCAGCTGGCGCTGTCGAACAGCGGCGTCGGGCTGACGGTACCGATGGCATTGAGCACGCCGTGCAGGGTATCGCCACGGGCACCGAGGATGTCGCCGTCGTCAGGCAGACGGGCCGCCGAAGTCACCCGCGCCGCGCTGCTCACCAGCGGCATGTTGCGGCGGTAGTTGACGTCCAGCCCGACGCTGACCCCGGCGATCTCCTTCGACAGGCTGATGCCATACATGTCGATGTCGTCGGCGTAGTTGAAGAAGTACTGCGGACGGGCGTTGGCCAGCAGGATGGTCTGCGGCAGGGTGTCGGAGAAGTTGCGGACGTAGAAGCCCAGGGTGCCGTCGAGCCATTCCGGGCTCCAGCGGGTCATCACGCCCCAGTCGCCGGAGTTGCGCGGCTCGATGTCGTCGCCATGGATCGCGCGCACGGTGGGGCTGAGGATGAAGGACTCACCGCCCTGCTGATAGATGTCGGCGAAGCCCAGGTAGGTGCCGCCCTCGGGCACGCGGGACGGACGCCATTCGAAGAAGTACTGCGCCGCGAAGGACAGCTCGGGGGTCACCTGCAGCTGGGCGGAGAACTGATTGCGCGGCAGGTACAGCTCCTTGGCCTCGATACCCGGAAGCGCCAGGGCCTTGCCCTGGTCCAGCGGTGCCTGGCCATATGAAATGCCATGAATGGCGCCAGCCCCCAGCAGGGATTCGCCCCAGTTCACGGTGTGGCGGCCCAGGCGCGCCTTCAGCGGCATATCGGCGATGTCGTACTCGCCGAACACGAAGGCGTCCATCCACTCGCCGGAAGGCCCTTCGTAGTAACGGTCCGCATAGCGGCTGAGGCCCAGGGCCGGACGGCCATCGGAGCCCAGGTGGTTGGAGGTCGCCACATTGTCGTTGTCGAGACTGCCGGCGTAGGCCGCGTCGTACCAGAGCGCGGCGCTGACGCGGGCGCCGTACTTGCCCTTGTAGACGATGTCGGACTCGCTGAGTATGTCGACGCGGTTGTTGACCAGGCTGTGCTTGTCGAAGTTGCGATCCCCGTCATCGTTGTTGGGGTTCTTCAGGATCGCATCGTCCTGGCCCTCGACCCGCATGCCGAGGTTGTAGCGCAGCGTGTTGTCCCAGCGCAGCTGGAGGTCTTCGTTGCCGGTATCGATCTCGACAGCGCTGGCGGTACCACAGGCGATCGCGCACATGGCGACCACCGTGGCACGCAGCGCATGAGAACTGGCGGGATGACTCTGATTGGATTTGTTCTTGTTATTCATCTGGGCGTCTCCTCCCCTTGGTGGAACCGGGACCTCGCGTTGACCGCCGCCAGGTCCGGAAACAGCTCAATCAGTGATCGAGTGACCAAAGGGTGCCAGCACCGCCAGTGAGTCCTCCCCCCCCTTTCTGAAAGGGGGGTGCCCCCCCTTCCCCCCTCCGCTAGCATGAGCGCATCGAACCACCCTCCCCGGTCCCGGCGAGGGCGAACCGCCAAAGGAGAACGAAATGACGGACCAGGCACCGGTTGCTCACGCGCGGGCGGCGATCAGCTATCCCCTTGACGCAACACCTGCACCCGGCGCCTTGCTCGAAGTCATGCCTGGTGTGCTCTGGACCCAGCTGCCACTGCCCATCTCCCTTGGCGCCATCAACGTCTGGCTGCTGGCCGAGGACGAGGGCCATGCGGTGGTGGATACCGGCCTGTTCAGCGAGGACACCGTGACCCTGTGGGAGCGGCTATTGGCTGGCCCGCTTGCCGGAGGACGGTTGACCCGGGTGTTCGCCACGCATCTGCATCCCGACCATATCGGCATGGCCGGCTGGCTGACCCGGCGGACCGGCTGCCGCCTCTGGATGACGCGTCTGGAGTACCTGCAAGGCCGGATGCTGGCAGGTGACAGCGGGCGCGCAGCCCCCGACGAGGCGGTCGGTTTCTATCACCGCGCCGGCTGGGACGATCAGGCACTGGCCATCTACCGCCAACGTTTCGGCAACCTCAGCCGGATGATTTCTCCTCTGCCCGACAGCTACCGGCGCATCCGCGAGGGGGAACTCGTCCGTATCGGGGAATACGACTGGGAAGTGGTGGTGGGAACAGGTCACTCACCCGAACACGCCTGTCTGTACGATGCCCAGCGCAAGCTGTTGATCTCCGGCGACCAGGTGCTGCCGCGCATTTCCTCCAATGTCTCGGTGCACTTCACCGAACCGGATGCCGACCCGCTGGGTGACTGGCTCCACTCGCTCGGCAAACTTCGCCGGCGCGTGCCTGACGACGTGCTGGTCCTGCCCTCGCATAACGAACCTTTTCATGGTCTGCACGCGCGGCTGAACCAGCTGGAAGCCGATGTGCTCGATGCACTGGATCGCCTGAGACAAGGACTGAAGGAGCCCCGCCGGGCCGTGGACGTCTTTCCGCTGCTGTTCTCGTCGAAACTGCGGACCGATGACCCGTCCCAGCTGACCCTCGCCACGGGCGAGGCCATCGCCCACCTCAACCATCTGCTGATACGGAATGAAATCAGCGTCAGCAACGATGAGCGTGGCGTGGCCTGGTACCAGCACTTGTAGGAGCGAGCTCTGCTCGCGAACCTTCCGAGCCCAACCATTCGCGAGCAAGCTCGCTCCTACACAAAAGCCGTGCTGCGCCCAGCGATCAACCCGTCGGCACCACCGCCGCACTTGTAGGAGCGAGCTCTGCTCGCGAACCTCCCGAGCTCGGTCTTTCGCGAGCAAGCTCGCTCCTACACAAGAGCCGTGCTGTGCCCTGCGATCAACCCGTCGGCACCATCGCCACATTTGCAGGAGCGAGCTCGAAGGATCAACGCACCCCACACTGGATATCGAGGGTCAGCGCGTTCAGGTAGGGGTTTTCCACCACGTGCTGCACCAGCGCAGCGAATTCCCCCGGATGCCCCATACGGCGAGGGAACAACAGGCTGTTGACGATGCTTTCGGACACCTTCGCCGGCATCCCCGCCGACATGCCGGACTCGAACAGACCCGGCGCCAGGCTGACGACGCGGATACCGTGTTCGGCCAGGTCACGGGCAATCGGCAGGGTCATGCCGATCACACCGGCCTTGCTCGCGCTGTAGGCCGCCTGGCCCATCTGCCCTTCCCGCGCGGCGCCGGAGGCGGTGTTGATGATGACGCCACGTTCGCCGGTTTCTTCGGGAATGTTCGCGGTCATGGCCAGGGCGGCGTGGCGGATGATGTTGAAGGTGCCGGTGAGGTTGACTGCCAGTACGCGATTCCAGAGATCACTGGGGAACAGCTGCCCCTTGGAGATCGTCTTGCACGGCCCGAGGATGCCCGCGCAGTTCACCGCGACATGGATGGCGCCGAAGCGCTCGACCACCGCATCGATGGCCGCCTTGACGCTGACCTCGCTGGAGACATCGACGGCGATGCCGAGAATGCTGTCAGCCAGCGCGGCGTCGAGCTTCTCCTGATCCAGGTCGAAGCCGACCACCCTGGCGCCGGCCGCGGCCAGTGCATTGCAGGTAGCCAGGCCAAGGCCGGAGGCCGCTCCAGTGACGATGGCGACCTTGTCGTTCAGTTTCATAGTGTTTCCTTCTCGCGAGCGAAGTGGATGTTCCGACGCGATCTTAGAAAACCTGCCAGGTGCGCCGTCCCCTCCCCTTTTGGGACAGGAAGGGGCGTCCAGCCGGGGCGCGACAGGGCCCCGCCAACGGTGTCCGACTTTCTTGACGCGACAGTGGCGCTTCGCTAGCGTCGCCCAGCGCGTGCCACCCGTTGGAAGGTTCGGCGGATTGGCACGGTTAGCCGAATCGACAAAACCGATCCATCCTTTCCTACGCTCTGCCCTTCGCGGACCCTGAACCCGGGACAAGAAGTTGATCGCAAAGACACCCAGGCACTTGGTCTCCACCAAGTTTTCGCCGCCCCGCATCGGCACGAAGCATGTGCTCCGCGGCAACCTGTTGGCGCAACTGGAGCGCATGCACCACTGCCGGCTCGCGCTCATCACCGGTGCGGCGGGTTACGGCAAGACCACCCTGCTGGCCCAGTGGCGCCAGTCGCGGCTGCGTGCGGGCGGGGAAGTGGTCTGGGTTTCGCTGGCCGCGGAAGACAATAGCTACTTGGCATTCTGTGCGGCTTTGCTGGAAGCGCTGCGGCGCCTGGGCATCGAAATCGACAGCGAACTGCTGCGCGACGACAACACGACCAGCGGCATGGATGCCACCGTCGCCGCCATCGTCAACGCTGCAGCCATGCTGGCCAAAGAGCTCCACCTGATACTCGACGACTACCACCATGTCGAGGTTCCGCTGGCGCACAAGCTGATCCAGAAACTCCTCGACCAAGGGCCCGGCAACCTGCACCTGATACTCGCCTCACGGGTCACGCCGCCACTCAGCCTGTCTCGGTTGCGCGTAATGGACCAGGTGGCCGAGATCGAGAGCGTGGAGCTGCCGTTCGACCTCACCGAGACCCGCGCCTTCTTCGAGGAGAACCTCGGCGCCAACAGGATCAACGCGGACGAACTGAGCCTGATCCATGACCTGACCAGCGGCTGGCCCTCCTGCCTGCAGCTGATCGCCATCATGTTGAAGAACCGCGCCGACAGCCGCGCCATCCTCCAGGACCTGGTATGGCGCTCCAGCGACCTGCAGGCCTACCTCAGCGAGGAAGTGGTGGCGCACCTGCCAGAGGAGATGGTGGCGCTCACCGAAGCGCTGTCGATCTTCCGCCGCTTCACCGCCTCGATGGCCAAAGCCGTGACCGGCCATGCCGAGGCCAGTGAGCTGATCAAACGCATGGAAGACGAGAACCTGCTGATCTACCGCGTGGACTCGGACGACCGCCAGGCCTGGTATCGCTTCCACCCCCTCTTCGGCGAATTCCTCAGTACCCGCCTGGAGCGACGCGGCAGCGAGCAGGTGCGCGAGTTGCATCGCAAGGGCGCCCGCTGGTTCGCGGAACACAACTGCCTGACCGAGGCGGTGCGACACGCCAGCCTGGGCGAAGACATCGAGTTCGCTACCCAGCTGATCGAACGCTCCGCTCCCGCCACCTGGACCCTCGAGTACCTGGCGCCTACGCTGCGGCTGCTGGAACGGCTGCCGGAAGAGGTGCTGTTCCAACATCCGCGCCTGCTCTTCCTGGCCTGCGTGACCGTTTCCCTCACATCTCGACCAGGGCGCGCAAAGTCTTGGCTGACCCGCCTGGAAGCCAGCGACATGCAGGCTTACCCGGAGCTGGCCAGCGGCCTGTCCCTGGTCCGCGCTGCAATCGCCGTGCAGGACGACGATTCCGATCGCGCCGTGCAATTGCTGGAGCCGGTCCGCGACGCGCCGATGGAAAACCCCTTCCTGCGCTACATGCTGCTAGCCACCCTGACCGTCGCCTACTACATCGCCGGACGCTACGCCGATGCCCGACGGCTGTTCGATATCCATCCCATCCCGCCGGAGGATCGCGGCAACGACATGGCGATGGTGGCGGAGTCGGCCCAGGTGACCGCGCACATGCTCGCCGGCGATGTGCGGGAAGCCGAGCACCTGGGTTCGGAGCTACTCGAACGCTCGACCCGCGAACACGGCCATCGCTCGATCTGCGCCAACCTGTGCGCCAGCCTGCTTTCGGACGCCTTCTACGAACTCGACCGCATCGACGATGCCCGCGAGCTGATCGCCAACCGCTTCGGGCTGCTGCACTCCTCCGTGCCGGACGTGATCATGCGCACCAATATGGTCCGCGCCCGTCTCGACCTGCTGCAGAAAGGCCCGGACGCGGCGCTGGGCTTTCTCCAACAACAGATCGCCCATTTGCGTTGCCTGGGCCAGATCAGGCCGGTGGCCCATCTGCTCGCCGAGCAGATTCGCGTTCTGCTGATCAAGGGCAATCGCATTCGCGCCACCGAGCTGCTGACGAGCCTCGAGGAACTGGCGCAAACCTACGCCACTGAACAGGGGGCCCGTGCCGAACTGCCGGCCCTCGTCGCTCTGGCCCGGGCCCGGTTGCTGCGCAGCGTGGACCCGGAGCGCGCCCTGGAGGCCCTGCAGGTGGTCAGCGACTACGCCCTGCGCTTCAATCGTGGTCGCCTTGCCGTGCTGGCCGACCTGCTCCGCGCCGACGTCCTGCACGATCTCAAGCGCCCCGAGGAATCGGTGGCCGTCCTCACGGGTGCGCTCGAGGCTGTCCAAGGGTTCGGCCTGGTTCGCACCCTGCTGGACGAAGGTGCGCTGACGGAAAAACTGCTGCACCGGCTGACCGAGGAACACCCCCAGGAAGGCCCACTCGGCGAATACGTGGACGGGCTGCTCGGCAAGCTCACCGATCCTTGTTCAGGGAACGCCGCGATGCCTCGCCCGCGCCGCGCGGCAACACCCGAGCAGCAGCCGGTGCTGACACCGCGCGAACTGGAAATCCTCAGCCTGGTGGCGCAGGCGATGTCCAGTAAGCGCATCGCCCATACGCTGGACATCACCCTGGAAACGGTGAAGTGGAACCTGCGCAATATCTTCGTCAAACTCGGCGTTTCCAGCCGCTATGACGCCATGGTCTGGGCACGCAACCACAAGCTCATCGACTGAAACCCACTCGCGCCCCTCCCCATGTGGGGGGCGGCTTGGCACCGTTCCTCCCCTACCCTGAGGTTTCCACACTCGTCACGGAATCCTCGCCATGAGCCAAACGCGCACACTCCTGCACACCCGCCACGTCACCTGCACCGCCTACCAGCGCGAGGACGGGTTGCTGGATGTGGAAGGCGAAATGCGTGACATCACCCCCGATGAGGCCGACATGCTGTTTCGCGTCGTACCCGCCGACGGGGAAATCCATCACATGCACATCACCATGACCCTGGACCGGGAGCTGGTGATCCAGCAGGTAACGGCCAGGACCCACGCCGGCCCCACGCCCTACTGCGCGCAGATCGAGTCCGCCTATGCCGCCCTGGCGGGGCTGCGGGTCGGGCCCGGCTTCTTGCCCAAAATCAAGGCGCGGGTGGGTGGCGCCAACGGCTGCACCCACCTCACCGAGCTGTTCGGCCCGATGGCGACCACCGCCTACCAGGCCCATTTCGCCCTGCTCCGCAAGCACGACCACCTTCGCGATCGCCTGGCCAGCGACAAGCCCCTGCCGCGACCCTCCCTGATCGACAGCTGCCACACCTATCGCCAGGACGGCGAGGCCATCAAGGTCATCTGGCCGGAGGATCGTCGGCAAGGCGACGACGCCCAGCCCGGGAAACCGGAATAACGCTCGTACGCCGGTCTCTCCTGCGCCGCCTAGCCTTTATAAATCAACGCGTTAAGTATCAGGAAGAACACGGAACATCCCGCCACCGCTGCATTCCATACTCGCTCCTGCGGCCTGCCGAGGCCCCACTACAACAACAATCCGGCTTTCCCGCAGGAGCGGTTCCATGAGCGATGCCATCCAGCCTTTCCCGGCCACCTCTGCATTACCGGCCCAGCAACTCAAGCGCACCTTCACCAAGATCATCTGGCGACTGCTGCCCTTCCTGATGCTGGCGTTCATCATCAACGCCATCGACCGGCTCAACCTGTCCTTCGCCAAGCTGCGCATGGCCGAGGACATCGCCCTCAGCGACGCCGCCTACGGCATCGGTGCCGGCATTTTCTACCTGGGCTACATCCTCTTCGAGGTGCCGAGCAACCTCTACATGCAGCGCGTCGGCGCGCGCGCCACGCTGACAAGGATCATGGTGCTCTGGGGCCTGATCACCGTGGCCACGGCGTTCGTCACCACGCCCAACCAACTGATCGCCGCGCGCTTTCTGCTGGGCATCGCCGAGGCGGGCTTCTTCCCGGGTCTGATCCTCTTCCTCACCTACTGGTTTCCGGCCGCACTGCGTGGGCGCATTACCGCCTCCTTCTTCATGGCGGCCATGGTCGCGGGGATGATCTGCGGCCCGCTGTCCGGGGCCATCATGGCGCATCTGCACGGCTGGCTCGGGCTGCGCGACTGGCAGGTGCTATTCGTCCTCACCGGCCTGCCGGCCGTGCTGCTGGGCTTGATCGGCCGCTTCTGGCTGACCGACCGCCCCGAGCAGGCCACCTGGCTGGATGACGAGGAAAAGCGCCAGGTCCGCCAGGCACTGGCCGAGGAGCTGGCCGCCGCCGTGAAGCACCAGGGCTTCGGCGGCGTGCTGCGCGACCCGCTGCTGTACGTGGCAGGCCTGGTGTGCTTTTGCATCTACAGCGCCTCCAACACCGTCTCCTACTGGCTGCCCACCCTGGTGCGAGGCTTCGGCCTGGAAGACCTGAAACTCATCGGCCTGGTCACCGCCTTGCCCTTCCTGGGTGGTCTCTGCGCCATGTACCTGCTGGGCCGCAGCTCCGACCGCCACATGGAACGCCGCTGGCACCTGGGCCTGACCATGCTGGTGGCCGCCGCCAGCTTCTGCCTGCTGGACCTGGCCCACGGTAATGCGGTGTTTTCCATGGCGCTGATGAGCCTCGGCGCCGCCGCCGCGCTGTCGGCCATGCCGCTGTTCTGGACCATCCCGCCGGCCCTGCTCAGCAAGTCCGGCGCGGCCGGCGGCATCGCCATCATCAGCAGCATCGGCAACCTGGCCGGCGTACTCAGCCAGTCGGCGGTCGGCGCAGTAAAAACCGCCACGGGCAGCCTCTACCTGGCCTTCGACCTGATCGCCGGGCTGCTGGTGCTCGGTGCGCTGTTGCTGCTGATCGGCATACCCGCCCGGCGCCTCGGCGGGTCCCGTTGAGGGGGCTGCAGGCTGGGCTTCAGCTCCATGAAGCGATGCGCACGCAGGATTGCCAGGCACCATCCAGGCGCCTATAGTCCGGCCCGCCACGGTCAATCCCGTGGCCGACCTTGGCCGGTCGATTCAACGAAAGGCGCAACAGCGTCCAATCTCCCACTACGGGCGGCACTCCGTCCGTAGCGCGAGCTATGGCAGCTGTACGTGGGACACCTTCGGGTGTGCCGGGTGCCTTTCGTCCCGGTCGGCCAACCCGCGTACAGTTGCCACCCTACCTTCGCTTGGCCGCGAAGCGTGGCAGCTCCCTTGAACGAAAGGAGCTCCACCATGAATAAGGACACCCCGCACCTCATCCCCCTGACCGGCAACGCCGGCAAGGCTCCCGTATTGCTGCTCGATGGCAACTGTTCCTACAACGACCTGCAAGACTGCGCTGATATGCGCCTGAGTGCCGCCAAGGACATGCTGCGCAGCCTCTCCCTGCTGGACTCGTCGGAAGCCGACGGCAGAGACCTGCAGAACTTCGCCCATGCCGCCGCAGTGCTGCTGGAAGACGCCAGCGACCTGCTGGCCGCCGCACGCCAAGCCGTCCGCCGAGGCCTCTCGTAGGAGCGAGCTTGCTCGCGAACAACTCGAGCGCGGACTTTCGCGAGCAAGCTCGCTCCTACCTGAATGGGTCCAAGCACAGCGACCATCGTTGGGCTTCGCGTAGCTCAGCCACAACCTACAAAAGCCAAAGCCCCACGCATCCCGTAGGTTGGTCCGTGCGCAGCGAGGCCCAACGCAGCAACGCTGAGCCCCACTCCGTTATGGGAGCGAATTTATTCGCGATGCGGCAACGCCACGCCACATTGGCACTCAATGGCAAAACCCTGGCGTGGCCTGGCAATCGGAGCGCCGCCCGCCTCTGGCATGTTGGCCGACAAGGCCGCAAGGCATCACAACAAGCTCAGAGGTGTGGAAATGGGTGACCAGCAGCATGATGGCGTCAGCCGTCGCAAATTCCTTCGCAATGCCGGTGTAGTCGGCGCTGCGGGTGCCGTAGCGGTAGCCGGCAGCACCTCCTTGACCGCCACGGCGGCGGAGAAGCGCGAGACTGCCAGCAAGTTCGCCGACTGCGATTACGACGTGGTAGTCATCGGCGGCGGTTTCGCCGGCGTGACGGCGGCCCGCGACAGCATGAAGAACGGCTACCGGACGCTGGTGCTGGAAGCCCGCAACCGTCTGGGCGGCCGCACCTTCAGCAGTGAGTTCGCCGGTCACAAGGTCGAACTCGGCGGCACCTGGATCCACTGGACCCAACCCTTCGTCTGGGCCGAAGTGCAGCGCTACGGGCTGCAGCTGAAGGAAACCCCCGAGCCCTTCGTTGAAGAAAAGCAAACCGTTCGCATCATTCACGAAGGCAAATCCATCGAGCCAACGCTCGATGACATGATCGCCATCTCCAAGGCGATCAAGGAATACTTCGCCGATGCCCCCAAGCTGTGGGAACGCCCCTACGACGCCAAGTACACCTGGAAGGAGCTGCTCGCGGTCGACGCCATGAGCGGTGCCGATCGTTTCAACCAACTGAAGCTCACCCCCCTGCAGCGCAATTTCGTCGATGCCTATGTGTCCGGAATCGCGCACACCACCAGCGATCGCGCTTCCTATGCCGACGTCGCACGCTGGTGGTCGCTGCCGGGCTGGAACATGACCTCGTTCGTCGATGCCATCGGCCGCTACAGCTTCAAGGACGGCACCATCAGTCTGATCAACGCCATGCTGGAAGACGGCAAGCCGGATGTGCGCCTGTCTACCCCGGTGACGCGCGTGGAGCAACAGGGTGAGCGGGTCCTGATCACCACCCAGCAGGGCGAGACCATCCGCGCTGCCGCCGTGATCGTGGCTGTGCCGATGAACGTGCTGCCGCGCATAGCCTTCTCCCCGGCGCTGGACCCGAAGCTGGTCGAGGCGGCGAAAGAGAAGCACAGCGGCAGCGGGATCAAGGTGTTTATCCGTACCAAGGGCAGGCTCCCCGACGATGGCAAACGGATCGGGGTGGCCGGCTCCGGTAATCCGGTCAATATCCTGGCGACCTACGCCAAGGCGGAGGATCACACCATTTTCGTCGGCTTCGGTGCCGACCCGGAGAAGCTCGACATCCAGAACCGCGACGCCGTGCAGGCCATGGTGAGCGCCTTCTATCCGGACCTGGAAGTGGAGGAATGCTATGGCTACGAATGGACCCTGGACCCTTACGCCATGGGTACCTACTGCAGCTACAAGCCGAAATGGCTGGGCAAGTACTACGACCACTTCCAGAAGGATCGCGGACGGGTGGTGTTCGGCCAGGGCGACCACGGCGAAGGCTGGCGCGGCTTCATCGATGGCGCCATCAGTGCTGGCAGCAAGGCGGCATTAAGAACTCGCGAACTGCTCGGCTGATACGAGGTGTTTTCGTAGGAGCGAGCTCTGCTCGCGAAAGTCCGCGCTCGGCCCCTTCGCGAGCAAGCTCGCTCCTACAGGTTCAAGCGGAGCTAGGTTCAGCGACGATGGTGGATGGAAAAAGCGCCATCCACCCTACAGCTGGTACGAGATGATTTTGTAGGAGCGAGCTCTGCTCGCGAAGGGGCCGAGCGCGGACTTTCGCGAGCAAGCTCGCTCCTACATCAAGCGGCTCTACTTCGTACCCTGCTGGCGAAACTCGCGGGGGCTGAGGCCGGTCCAGCGACGGAAGGCGCGGGTGAAGGAGCTGGCCTCGTTGTAGCCCAGTTGCTGGGCGATTTCGGTGAGGCTGCGCGGCGATTGGCGCACCAGTTCGATGGCCAGGGCCTGGCGGATTTCCTCCACCAGTTCGGCGAATTCCAGATCCAGCTCCTGCAAACGCCGCTGCAGCGTGCGTTTGCTCATGTGCAGCTCAGTGGCCACCTGCTCCAGGCCGACCCGGCCGCTGGCCAGGTTCGCCTCGATCACCATGCCGATGCGCGTGGTCAGGTCCGTGTCGGCCAACCGCCGACGACGCTCCTCTTCGAGACCGGGCAGCAGCGCCTGGAACAACCTGAGATCGGCTGTGATCAATGGTTCATCGAGCATTTCGCCGGGCCAGACCATGACGTTCGTGGGCTGCCCGAACTTCACCGGGCACCGGAAGACCTCGTTGTGCAGGCTGGTATCCGCCGGTTGCGGATGTTCGAACTCCACCCGCAATGGTGCGTACTTCCCACCTGTGTACTCACGCAATCGCGCATAGAGTGTGCCGACAGCGAACTCCGCGTCCTGCCGACGATGCAGCACGCTGGGATCGGTCATGCGGTAGCTGATTTCCAGGCATCCACCCTGCAATCGCCACGCAAGCTCGTTGGCCTGTGCATGCACGACCAGATAACGGCTCCCGCACTCGAGCATGGTCCGCACATCGGCCGCGCTTCGCACCAGATGGCCGACGCCGCCAAACAGGCTGCTCTTAAACGACTCGCCAAGCAGGCCGAGTCCCAGGCGTAGGCCAAGAAAGCTATCGACTCGTTCAGCAGTGACTTCGAGCAGCGCGATGTACTGGCTCAGCGGGATTTTCGCATCGGGGCGTTCCAGCACCTCCTCGCTCAGGCCAACGGCGGCCAGGTGAGGACGGAACAGGTCACCGTAATGCTGCAGGAGAGCCTCGGTGTAGACGGTGTGTTTCAGGCGGGACATGGCGGCTGGGGCTCCTGGGCCCGGATTTTTCTTGTTGCTCGAGCGGAGCCGGATGGGGCACGAATTCTTTGGCGCATCGGGATAACCGCCGACACAGGCGGGAGAACCTATCAGAGGCCGAAAAACGCGACAACCGGCGCAGCGCGGAACGGCCTGCATCCTCCGACGCGGCGTGCGAATGGCGCGAGATGACAAGTGCCTGGCGCCTGCCGGCGATTCCCTTCGACCCCTCCTCTGCCAAGGTCGAGACTAAGCTGCCACCAGACCCTTCAGCCACCCGGCAGCACCAGAGGAAGATCCATGAATACCCACCTGTCGCGGCTGGCACTGCTGGGCGCTCTACTGGCGCCGCTGGCCCACGCCCAGGCGGCACCGCCGAACATCGTCATCATGCTCTACGACAACCTCGGCTACGGGGAGCTGGGCAGCTACGGCGGCGGCGCCATCCGGGGTGCCGAAACGCCGCGCATCGACCAGCTCGCCCAGGAGGGCATCCGCCTCACCAATTTCAACGTCGAAGCGCAGTGCACGCCCTCGCGTTCGGCCCTGATGACGGGGCGTTTCTCGATCCGCTCCGGGACCTACAAGGTTCCCCGCGCCGGCACGCCAGACGGCCTGACCCTGTGGGAAGTGACCCTGGCCGAGCTGCTCTCCGCAAAGGGCTACGCCACGGGCATCTGGGGCAAGTGGCACCTGGGCAGCAGTGAATCGCGCTTCCCCACCCGGCAGGGCTTCGATGAATGGTATGGCGTTCCGCGCACCTACGACGAAGTCATGTGGTCCGGCAGTGACCAGGCCACCGACCTGACGCCGGCGATGGGCAGCAAGCAGGGCTGGGACGAAAGCCTGGTGCCGGCGCAATACATCTACGAAGCCAACCGGGACCAGCCGCCAAGCAAGATGAAAAGACTGGACCTGGCCAGCAAGCGCACGCTGGACGAAGAGCTGGCCGAACGCGCCACCGCCTTCATCAAACGCAATGCGGAGGCCGGAAAGCCGTTCTTCGCCTACATCCCCTTCTCCCTTCCGCACATGCCGACGCAGCCCAATCCAGCCTTCGCCGGCAAGACCGGCAATGGCTCCTGGGCCGATTCCCTGGCGGAGATCGATCATCGTGCCGGCCAGGTACTGGACGCCCTGAAGGCCGCCGGCGTCGAAGAAAACACACTGGTGATCTTGGCCAGCGACAACGGCGGCGAAGCCACCGACCCCTGGAGGGGCGCCAATGGCCCCTGGCGCGGCACCTACTTCACCGCCATGGAAGCCAGCCTGCGTGCGCCCTTCATCCTGCGCTGGCCCGGCCACGTGCCGGCCGGCAGGGTGAGCAACGACATCGTCCATATCGTCGACCTCTACACCACCCTCGCCCATGTCGGTGGTGCTGAAGTACCCGCCGATCGCGCCGTGGACGGTGTCGACCAGATGGCGTTCCTCAGCGGGAAACAGGAGAAGTCGAACCGGGAGGGATTTCCGGCCTACGTGGCCGATCGCCTTTCCGCGGTGAAATGGCGCAACTGGAAGCTGCACTTCATCCAGCAGGAGGAGATGTACGATCCGCCGCTACCCCTCGCCATACCGCGCTTGCACAACCTGCTCACGGACCTGCGTGAGGAGCACAACGTCGCAGTCGAGAACACCTGGGTACTGCAGCCGATGATGGGCATCGTCGGACGCTTCAAGGCCAGCCTGGAAAAGTACCCGCCCATCGAAAGCGGCACCCCGGATCCCTACACGCCACCCCGCTGACCCAACCCCGGCCGCCCACCACAGGTGGGCGGTCCCGCCCCGGGCCATTCGATTGGCACCGAATGACAAATCAATGGCGTTCGCCAGCGATTCGAAGCCCGACCCCGGCTGTCACCTTAGGTCCCACCTTAGCCAACCGGGGAATAACACGATGTACCCATCATTCCGCATAGCCGCCGGCGCACTCGCGCTCTCCCTCAGCCAAGCCGTTTTCGCCCTCGATTGCGACCCCGCCGCCGGACAGAAGGTCTTCCAGACCAAGTGCAGCGCCTGCCATGCGCTGGACAGCGACCGTGTCGGTCCGCACCTGGGCGGCGTCGTCGGCCGCCCGATGGCCTCGGTGCAAGGGTTCGCCTATTCGCCGGCACTCGCCGGTGCGAAAGACAGCTGGTCACTGGAGCGCCTGGAAACCTGGCTCACCTCCCCGGCCCGGATGTTCCCCGAGACCACCATGGCGTTCGGCGGCCTGCGCAAGGCCGACGAGCGCAAGGCGGTGCTCTGCTTCCTGCAGAGCCAGGGCTGAGCGCGCGCCCCGCGCTAACGCCTGCACAAACGGGCCACCGCTCGCCCGTCCGATACGTAGCACAATCAGAACAAGGACAATCCAGTGCGTATCCAGTACTTCAAGCGCTGTTTCCTGGCAGCCGCCATTTCGGCATCTATTCAGCACCCCGCATTCGCCGTTTCCTTCAACATCGGCGACATCCAGGGACAGTTCGATTCATCCCTGTCCATCGGCGCCAGCTGGGCAACCTCCGATCCGGACTCCCACCTGATCGACTCCACCAACGGGGGCAACGGTTTCTCATCCTCGGGCGACGACGGACGCCTGAACTTCAAGAAGGGAGAAACCTTCTCGAAGATCTTCAAGGGCGTGCATGACCTCGAACTGAGCCGTGGCGACACGCGCGCATTCGTGCGCGGCAAGTACTGGTACGACTTCGAGCTGAAGGACGAAAACCGTCCGTTCAAACAGATCAGCGACGATGGCCGGGTCATGTCGACCCGTTCTTCCGGTGCGGAGATCCTCGACGCCTTCATCGCCCAGCGCTACGAGATCGCCGGCCTCCCCGGCGATCTCCGCTTCGGCAAACAGGTGGTGAGCTGGGGTGAAAGCCTGTTCATCGGCAACTCCATCAACGCCATCAACCCGCTGGACGTGGTCGCCCTGCTCCGGCCCGGCTCGGAGATCAAGGAAGGCCTGATCCCGGTGAACATGCTCTACGTCTCCCAGGGCCTCAGTGAGAGCCTGAGCCTGGAGGCCTTCTACCAGTTGGAATGGAAGCCCTACGCGTTGCCCAACTGCGGCACCTTCTTCGGCGCCGACCCGGTGCCCAAAGGGTGTAACAACAACCTCAACGCCGGCCTTGCCGACATCGGCCCGCTGGAGCCGATCGCCGCTGCCGCGGGCCTTGGCTTCGACATCCAGGACCGCAGCATCAGCAACGAAGGCGTGATCATTCCGCGCGTCAAGGACAACGAGCCGCGCGACAGCGGCCAGTACGGCATGGCGCTGCGCTGGCTGGGCGACGGGGCGGAATACGGCGCGTACTACGTCAACTATCACTCGCGCAAACCCAAGTTCAGCCTGCAGACCGCCACCGGCGTCACCGACTTCATCCAGAACGATCCCGGCTTCGCCGCGCTGCCGCCCGACCTGCAGTTCGCCCTCGGCCTGGCCACCGGTGCCGGCAATACCCACTACTTCATCGACTATCCGGAAGACATCCACCTCTTCGGCCTGAGTTTCGCCACCGAGCTGCCCACCGGCACTGCCTGGAGCGGCGAGATCAGCTATCGCCCGAACGAGCCGTTGTCGATCAACACTGCCGACCTTGCCGGCGGCGCGCTCAACCCAACCTTCCGCGCCCTCACCGGCAGCGACGTCGAACCGACGATTCCGGCAGAGGAAGGCCAGGTGCTGCAAGGCTGGAAGCGCAAGGAAGTCACCCAGGCGCAGACCACCTTCCTGCACGTGTTCGACCCGATGCTGGGGGCCGATTCGATCAGCCTGGCCGTGGAACTGGGCATGACCCATATCGGCGGCCTTGAATCCCTGGACACCCAGCGCTACGGCCGGGACTCGGTGTTCGGCGACATCGTTCAGGGCGGCCGCCACGGTTACTTCACGGAGAACTCCTTTGGTTACCGCGCCTTCAGCGCGATGAAGTACACCAACGTCTTCGCGGGCATCAACCTCACGCCCAACCTCGGCTGGTCCCATGACGTCGAGGGCTACGGCCCGACCTTCAACGAAGGCGCCAAGGCCGTGAGCCTCGGCCTGGATGCCGACTACCGCAACACCTACACCGCCAGCCTCAGTTACACCAACTACTTCGGTGGCGATTTCAACACTGACGTCGACCGCGACTACCTGTCGCTGAGCTTCGGCGTGAACTTCTGACCGGGGAGCCACGACAAGATGAAACGCGAAACCATGATCAAGGGCACCTTCCTGGCATTGTCCCTGCTGGCCAGCAGCGTGATGGCCGCCGTCTCGCAGCAGGAAGCCGACAAGCTGGGCACCAGCCTCACGCCGCTGGGCGCCCAGAAGGAAGCCAATGCCGATAGCAGCATTCCTGCCTGGACCGGTGGCCTGCCCACCAATGCGGGGGCGGTGGATGCCAATGGCTTCCTGGCCGATCCCTTCGCTGGCGAAAAGCCGCTGTTCGTGATCACCGCCGGCAACGCAGGGCAATACCGCGACAAACTCACCGACGGCCAGATGGCCTTGTTCAAGCGATACCCCGACAGCTATCGCATCCCGGTGTATCCGAGCCACCGCACGGCGACGGTACCGACCCAGGTTCAGGCGGCGGCCAGGGACAGTGCCCTGCAAGTGCAGTCGATCAACGACGGCAACGGTCTCGCCGGTTTCAAGCAGGGCAGCTATTTCGCCTTCCCCATCCCCAGTAGCGGGGTGGAAGTCGTTTGGAACCACTTCACGCGCTACATGGGCGACAGCTACAGGCGCGGCTTCATCCAGGCCACGCCGCAGGTGGACGGCAGCTTTACGCCGGTGCGCTTCGAAGAACAGCAGGTCTACCCGAGCCAGGTAGTTGACCTGCCGACGGAGGATGTCGGGACGCTGCTGTATTACTACAAGCAGCGGGTGATTTCCCCCGCCCGCCTGGCCGGCACCGTGGCGCTGGTCCACGAGACGCTGGACCAGGTCAAGGAGCCTCGCCGAGCCTGGGTCTACAACGCCGGCCAGCGCCGGGTAAGACGGGCGCCGCAGTTGGCCTACGACGGACCGGGCACCGCCTCGGACGGCCAGCGCACCGCCGACAACCTGGACATGTACAACGGTGCGCCGGACCGCTACGACTGGAAGCTGGTCGGCAAGAAGGAGCTGTACATCCCCTACAACAGCTACCGGATGGAATCGCCCTCGCTGAAGTACGACGACATCATCAAGGCCGGCCATCTCAACCCCGACCACACCCGCTACGAGCTGCACCGCGTTTGGGAAGTGGTCGCCACCCTGAAGCCCGGCGCCCGCCATGTCTACGCCACGCGCCGCATGTACCTGGACGAGGACACCTGGCAGATTGCCGAGGTGGACCACTACGACCGCCAGGGCCAGCTCTGGCGCGTGGCCGAGGGGCATGCGCTGTACCGCTATGACAACCAGACCAGCTACCTGGCGGCGGAAACCCTGTACGACCTGATCTCAGGCCGTTACATGGTGGTGGGCCTGCGCAACGAGGAGCCGAAGAACACCCAGTACGGGTTGACGGCCAAGGCCTACGACTTCACCCCGGCGGCATTGCGGACGGACGGGATGCGCTGACCGGCGAAGGTAGCCGTAGCGAGGCCCGACACCGCGAAACGTTGGGCTTCGCTACGCTCAGCCACAACCTACAAGAGCGGGCACCACTCCCTTCGTAGGTTGGTCCGAGCACAAGCGAATTCATTCGCGAGGCTCCCGTAGGGTGCGCCATGCGCACCGCCTCGGCGTCGGGAGGTAGCACGGGGAAACCGGGAGCGATCGATGCTTACTTCCCTCACCCCCAGCCCCTCTCCCTGAAGAGGAGAGGGGGGACTTCTGGCCCACCTCCGGCGCGGAACTTGTGGGGCGATTTCAATCGCCAAGCAGGACGCAGTCCTGCCCCGCAATCAAAAAAGCCCGCTCGATAGAGCGGGCTCTTCAATTACCGGCGAAGCATCACAGCAGGCGTTCGATCTCCGGCACCGCTTCGAACAGGTCAGCCACCAGGCCGTAGTCCGCCACCTGGAAGATCGGGGCTTCTTCGTCCTTGTTGATCGCGACGATGACCTTGGAGTCTTTCATACCGGCCAGGTGCTGGATGGCACCGGAGATGCCCACGGCGATGTACAGCTGCGGGGCAACGATCTTGCCGGTCTGACCGACCTGCATGTCGTTCGGCACGAAGCCGGCGTCGACGGCGGCACGGGACGCACCAACAGCCGCGCCCAGCTTGTCGGCCAGGGCGTACAGGTGCTTGAAGTTGTCGCCGTTCTGCATGCCGCGGCCGCCGGAGACGACGATCTTGGCTGCGGTCAGTTCCGGACGGTCGGACTTGGCCAGTTCTTCGCCAACGAAGGCGGACTTGCCGGCGTCAGACACGGTGCCCACGGCTTCAACAGCGGCGGAACCGCCTTCAGCGGCAGCGGCGTCGAAACCAGTGGTACGCACGGTGATCACCTTCACGGCAGCCGAGGACTGCACGGTGGCGATGGCGTTGCCGGCGTAGATCGGACGCTTGAAGGTGTCGGCGCTTTCAACGGCGATGATCTCGGAGATCTGGTCGACGTCCAGCAG
>NZ_SSOH01000081.1:0-9596 GCF_029873155.1 Pseudomonas sp. BN515
CGGCTAGCGTAGAATGCGCGGCCTCGGTTGAGACGAAAGACTTGATCGAAACGCTCTTTAACAACTGAATCAAGCAATTCGTGTGGGTGCTTGTGAGGTAAGACTGATAGTCGACTGATTATCAGCATCACAAGTAACACTCGTGAATTCGAGAGTTTATTTGCGATTGCTGAGCCAAGTTTAGGGTTTTCTCAAAACCCAAGCAGTATTGAACTGAAGAGTTTGATCATGGCTCAGATTGAACGCTGGCGGCAGGCCTAACACATGCAAGTCGAGCGGCAGCGGGTCCTTCGGGATGCCGGCGAGCGGCGGACGGGTGAGTAATGCCTAGGAATCTGCCTGGTAGTGGGGGATAACGTTCGGAAACGGACGCTAATACCGCATACGTCCTACGGGAGAAAGTGGGGGATCTTCGGACCTCACGCTATCAGATGAGCCTAGGTCGGATTAGCTAGTTGGTGGGGTAAAGGCTCACCAAGGCGACGATCCGTAACTGGTCTGAGAGGATGATCAGTCACACTGGAACTGAGACACGGTCCAGACTCCTACGGGAGGCAGCAGTGGGGAATATTGGACAATGGGCGAAAGCCTGATCCAGCCATGCCGCGTGTGTGAAGAAGGTCTTCGGATTGTAAAGCACTTTAAGTTGGGAGGAAGGGCAGTCAGTTAATACCTGGTTGTTTTGACGTTACCAACAGAATAAGCACCGGCTAACTTCGTGCCAGCAGCCGCGGTAATACGAAGGGTGCAAGCGTTAATCGGAATTACTGGGCGTAAAGCGCGCGTAGGTGGTTCAGCAAGTTGGAGGTGAAATCCCCGGGCTCAACCTGGGAACTGCCTCCAAAACTACTGAGCTAGAGTACGGTAGAGGGTAGTGGAATTTCCTGTGTAGCGGTGAAATGCGTAGATATAGGAAGGAACACCAGTGGCGAAGGCGACTACCTGGACTGATACTGACACTGAGGTGCGAAAGCGTGGGGAGCAAACAGGATTAGATACCCTGGTAGTCCACGCCGTAAACGATGTCGACTAGCCGTTGGGATCCTTGAGATCTTAGTGGCGCAGCTAACGCGATAAGTCGACCGCCTGGGGAGTACGGCCGCAAGGTTAAAACTCAAATGAATTGACGGGGGCCCGCACAAGCGGTGGAGCATGTGGTTTAATTCGAAGCAACGCGAAGAACCTTACCTGGCCTTGACATGCTGAGAACTTTCCAGAGATGGATTGGTGCCTTCGGGAGCTCAGACACAGGTGCTGCATGGCTGTCGTCAGCTCGTGTCGTGAGATGTTGGGTTAAGTCCCGTAACGAGCGCAACCCTTGTCCTTAGTTACCAGCACGTTATGGTGGGCACTCTAAGGAGACTGCCGGTGACAAACCGGAGGAAGGTGGGGATGACGTCAAGTCATCATGGCCCTTACGGCCAGGGCTACACACGTGCTACAATGGTCGGTACAAAGGGTTGCCAAACCGCGAGGTGGAGCTAATCCCATAAAACCGATCGTAGTCCGGATCGCAGTCTGCAACTCGACTGCGTGAAGTCGGAATCGCTAGTAATCGTGAATCAGAATGTCACGGTGAATACGTTCCCGGGCCTTGTACACACCGCCCGTCACACCATGGGAGTGGGTTGCTCCAGAAGTAGCTAGTCTAACCGCAAGGGGGACGGTTACCACGGAGTGATTCATGACTGGGGTGAAGTCGTAACAAGGTAGCCGTAGGGGAACCTGCGGCTGGATCACCTCCTTAATCGAAGACATCAGCTTCTTCATAAGTTCCCACACGAATTGCTTGATTCAATTGCGAAGGCGATTGGGTCTGTAGCTCAGTTGGTTAGAGCGCACCCCTGATAAGGGTGAGGTCGGCAGTTCGAATCTGCCCAGACCCACCAATTGTCGCGGGGTCGTATGACCGGTTGACATTGGGGCCATAGCTCAGCTGGGAGAGCGCCTGCTTTGCACGCAGGAGGTCAGGAGTTCGATCCTCCTTGGCTCCACCATCTCCAGGCTGACCAAGAGTCCAGAATTGAATATCCGTAGTTGGATATTGAATTCTGAACTTTGCTTCAGAATCGTTCTTTAAAAATTCGGGTATGTGATAGAAGTGACTTGTTGAGTGTTTCACTGCACTCAATAATTCAAGGTAAAATTTGCGAGTTCAAGCGCGAATTTTCGGCGAATGTCGTCTTCACCCCTATGATCACAGGCAGATTGCTTGGGGTTATATGGTCAAGTGAAGAAGCGCATACGGTGGATGCCTTGGCAGTCAGAGGCGATGAAAGACGTGGTAGCCTGCGATAAGCTTCGGGGAGTCGGCAAACAGACTTTGATCCGGAGATCTCTGAATGGGGGAACCCACCTAGGATAACCTAGGTATCTTGTACTGAATCCATAGGTGCAAGAGGCGAACCAGGGGAACTGAAACATCTAAGTACCCTGAGGAACAGAAATCAACCGAGATTCCCTTAGTAGTGGCGAGCGAACGGGGATTAGCCCTTAAGCTTCTTGGATTTTAGCGGAACGCTCTGGAAAGTGCGGCCATAGTGGGTGATAGCCCCGTACGCGAAAGGGTCCAGGAAGTGAAATCGAGTAGGACGGAGCACGTGAAACTTTGTCTGAATATGGGGGGACCATCCTCCAAGGCTAAATACTACTGACTGACCGATAGTGAACCAGTACCGTGAGGGAAAGGCGAAAAGAACCCCGGAGAGGGGAGTGAAATAGAACCTGAAACCGTATGCGTACAAGCAGTGGGAGCCTACTTTGTTAGGTGACTGCGTACCTTTTGTATAATGGGTCAGCGACTTATATTCAGTGGCGAGCTTAACCGTATAGGGGAGGCGTAGCGAAAGCGAGTCTTAATAGGGCGTTTAGTCGCTGGGTATAGACCCGAAACCGGGCGATCTATCCATGGGCAGGTTGAAGGTTAGGTAACACTGACTGGAGGACCGAACCGACTACCGTTGAAAAGTTAGCGGATGACCTGTGGATCGGAGTGAAAGGCTAATCAAGCTCGGAGATAGCTGGTTCTCCTCGAAAGCTATTTAGGTAGCGCCTCACGTATCACTCCAGGGGGTAGAGCACTGTTTCGGCTAGGGGGTCATCCCGACTTACCAAACCGATGCAAACTCCGAATACCTGGAAGTGTCAGCGTGGGAGACACACGGCGGGTGCTAACGTCCGTCGTGAAAAGGGAAACAACCCAGACCGTCAGCTAAGGTCCCAAAGTTCTAGTTAAGTGGGAAACGATGTGGGAAGGCTTAGACAGCTAGGAGGTTGGCTTAGAAGCAGCCACCCTTTAAAGAAAGCGTAATAGCTCACTAGTCGAGTCGGCCTGCGCGGAAGATGTAACGGGGCTCAAACTAGACACCGAAGCTACGGGTTCGTCGTAAGACGAGCGGTAGAGGAGCGTTCTGTAAGCCTGTGAAGGTGAGTTGAGAAGCTTGCTGGAGGTATCAGAAGTGCGAATGCTGACATGAGTAACGACAATGCGAGTGAAAAACTCGCACGCCGAAAGACCAAGGGTTCCTGCGCAACGTTAATCGACGCAGGGTGAGTCGGCCCCTAAGGCGAGGCAGAAATGCGTAGTCGATGGGAAGCGGGTTAATATTCCCGCACTTCTAGTTACTGCGATGGAGGGACGGAGAAGGCTAGGCCAGCTTGGCGTTGGTTGTCCAAGTTTAAGGTGGTAGGCCGAACACTTAGGCAAATCCGGGTGTTCAAGGCCGAGAGCTGATGACGAGTGTTCCTTTGGAACACGAAGTGGTTGATGCCATGCTTCCAGGAAAAGCTTCTAAGCTTCAGGTAACTAGGAACCGTACCCCAAACCGACACAGGTGGTTGGGTAGAGAATACCAAGGCGCTTGAGAGAACTCGGGTGAAGGAACTAGGCAAAATGGCACCGTAACTTCGGGAGAAGGTGCGCCGGTGAGGGTGAACGATTTACTCGGTAAGCCCATGCCGGTCGAAGATACCAGGCCGCTGCGACTGTTTATTAAAAACACAGCACTCTGCAAACACGAAAGTGGACGTATAGGGTGTGACGCCTGCCCGGTGCCGGAAGGTTAATTGATGGGGTTAGCGCAAGCGAAGCTCTTGATCGAAGCCCCGGTAAACGGCGGCCGTAACTATAACGGTCCTAAGGTAGCGAAATTCCTTGTCGGGTAAGTTCCGACCTGCACGAATGGCGTAACGATGGCGGCGCTGTCTCCACCCGAGACTCAGTGAAATTGAAATCGCTGTGAAGATGCAGTGTATCCGCGGCTAGACGGAAAGACCCCGTGAACCTTTACTGTAGCTTTGCACTGGACTTTGAGCCTGCTTGTGTAGGATAGGTGGGAGGCTTTGAAGCGAGGACGCCAGTTCTCGTGGAGCCATCCTTGAAATACCACCCTGGCATGCTTGAGGTTCTAACTCTGGTCCGTCATCCGGATCGAGGACAGTGTATGGTGGGCAGTTTGACTGGGGCGGTCTCCTCCTAAAGAGTAACGGAGGAGTACGAAGGTGCGCTCAGACCGGTCGGAAATCGGTCGTAGAGTATAAAGGCAAAAGCGCGCTTGACTGCGAGACAGACACGTCGAGCAGGTACGAAAGTAGGTCTTAGTGATCCGGTGGTTCTGTATGGAAGGGCCATCGCTCAACGGATAAAAGGTACTCCGGGGATAACAGGCTGATACCGCCCAAGAGTTCATATCGACGGCGGTGTTTGGCACCTCGATGTCGGCTCATCACATCCTGGGGCTGAAGCCGGTCCCAAGGGTATGGCTGTTCGCCATTTAAAGTGGTACGCGAGCTGGGTTTAGAACGTCGTGAGACAGTTCGGTCCCTATCTGCCGTGGACGTTTGAGATTTGAGAGGGGCTGCTCCTAGTACGAGAGGACCGGAGTGGACGAACCTCTGGTGTTCCGGTTGTCACGCCAGTGGCATTGCCGGGTAGCTATGTTCGGAAGAGATAACCGCTGAAAGCATCTAAGCGGGAAACTCGCCTCAAGATGAGATCTCACTGGGATCTTGAATCCCCTAAAGGGCCGTCGAAGACTACGACGTTGATAGGTTGGGTGTGTAAGCGCTGTGAGGCGTTGAGCTAACCAATACTAATTGCCCGTGAGGCTTGACCATATAACACCCAAACAATCTGGTGATTGTGGGTGCGACTGGTTGAAGTCGACAGACCGAAAATTGGCCTGAACCGCAAAAATATAGACTGTCACATACCTGATTCGGGGGCGCGTCCTGGACGATCCCCCAACCGAATTGCTTGACGACCATAGAGCGTTGGAACCACCTGATCCCATCCCGAACTCAGCAGTGAAACGACGCATCGCCGATGGTAGTGTGGAGCTTCTCCATGTGAGAGTAGGTCATCGTCAAGCTTCTATCCCAAACCCCCGATACGCCCAGGCGTGTCGGGGGTTTGTCTTTGCGCGTGAGAAAATTCAAGCTCGCGGTCGCTGTCCTCTGTTGCTTGCTACGCACGCCTGGCGCGGGCTGGATTTCTATGCAATCAGGATGTGCATGGATATGATGCGTGCCTCATTGTGAGCCGGATCCAGCAAATGCTGACGTTATTGAAACTTCTGCAGGACGGACGCTTCCATTCGGGCCAGGCCTTGGGTGACGCCCTTGGTGTGAGCAGGAGTGCCGTCTGGAAGCAGCTGCAGCAACTGGAGGCGGATCTCGGTCTTCCTATTTATAAGGTTCGTGGCCGAGGTTATCGGTTGCAGAGCCCGTTGAGTCTGCTCGACCGAGGCATCCTGGAGAGGGGGGGCTGTCCTTGGTCGCATCAGGTATTCGATTCGCTGGATTCCACCAATGCCGAAACGATGCGACGTTTGGGTGCGGGCGCGGTGCCGCCCTTTGCGGTCATCGCTGAGCGGCAAACAGAGGGTAGGGGGCGCAGAGGGCGTCGGTGGGTGAGTCCCCATGCCCAAAACCTCTACTACAGTCTGGCATTGCGCATCGATGGCGGTGCTCGTCAGCTCGAAGGTCTCAGCCTGGTCGTTGGTCTGGCTGTATTGAAGACATTGCGTTCATTTGGATTGGCTGAGGCTGGTCTCAAATGGCCAAACGACCTCCTGGTGGGTAATCGCAAGATTGCCGGGATTCTCCTAGAGCTCCTGGGGGATCCTGCTGACATCTGTCATGTAGTGATTGGCATTGGAGTCAATGTGAACATGCAGCTGTCCACAGAGGAAATCGATCAGCCCTGGACCTCTATGCGAACAGAGGGTGGAGCCCTCGTGGACAGGAATGCATTGGTTTCCCGTTTGAGCTCCCACCTGGAAGACTACCTTGGGCGTCATAAGAGCGAGGGATTCGGAGCTCTGCGTACGGAATGGGAGGGCGCCCATCTCTGGCAAGGAAGGTTGGTCAAGCTGACCGCGGGTATACAGAGCATCCAGGGAGTGGTCATGGGGATTGATGCGACAGGCGCCTTGCGCCTCAGTGTCGATGGCGAAGAGCGAGCTTACAGCGGTGGAGAGCTCAGTTTGAGGTTGAGTGATGATTCTTGAGCTTGACTGCGGCAACAGCTTTATCAAATGGCGTGTGATCGACAATACGCAGTTGGTTGCTCTTGCGGGTGGTGTCGTCGGTTCCGATGAAGAGCTGATTTCTGCACTGCAGGCAACCGCTGGCTTGGCCCTTCGCCAATGTCGACTGGTGAGCGTGCGTTCTGATGACGAAACTCGACTGCTGACCGCTCGGCTGCAAGAGGTGTTCGGCGTTTCCTCCGTCTGTGCGTCCTCTGCCATCGAGATGGCAGGAGTTCGCAATGGTTATTCTGAATATCAGCGTCTCGGATTGGATCGCTGGCTGGCAGTTCTGGGGGCATATCACATCGCTCGCAAGCCTTGCCTGGTCCTCGATCTTGGTACGGCAGTGACATCCGACCTGGTTACGGCGGATGGGGAGCATCTCGGCGGATTCATCTGTCCGGGGATGCTGCTCATGCGCAATCAGTTGCGTACTCATACCCGGCGTATTCGCTATGACGACGAGGCTGCGGAAAAGGCGTTGCACGACATGGTGCCCGGGCGCTCGACGGTTGAGGCGGTGGAGCGGGGTTGCCTGTTGATGCTTCGCGGATTCGTCCAGGCGCAGATCGAATTGGCGGCTGAGCATCTAGGGAAAGAATTCGAAGTCTTCCTCACCGGCGGTGATGCGCTCCTTGTCAGGGATGTGCTGCCGCGCGCTAGAGTTTTGCCTGACTTGGTGTTCGTCGGCCTGGCGATCGCCTGTCCATTGCATTGAGGTTGATCCATGCGCTGGTTGTTTCTGTTTCTCCTGGTTCTCAATCTCTTCTATTACGTCTGGCATCAGCAGCAGGCGCCCTTGCGGCCAAAGGAAGTGGAGACTCTTTCCCTCTATAAAGGTGGCCAGCAGGACATCCGCCTGCTCAGTGAGTCCGGGGGCGCCCAGCCGCGGCGCAGTGCCGCTCCGGCCGCGCCCGCCGAGGAGGCCGTATGTTTGTTCCTGGGTGGGTTCGAGCGTGAAGAGCAGGCGCGCGAAGTCGAACAACGGCTGATCAGCCTGGATGTTCGCTCTGAAGTTCAGCCTGTCGACGCCGCTGCGGGGACGGATTATTGGGTCTACCTTGCTCCCCTCGCTTCCAGAGAGGCGTCCCTGCGCCAGCTCAAGGAGCTCCAGGCGCGGAAAATCGACAGCTATATCGTGACCCAGGGTGATCTGGTCAACGGAATCTCCCTCGGTATCTTTCCGCGTATGGATTCTGCAGAGAGCGTAATGCAGCGGCTGCGAGATGCGGGTTATGAGCCTTTCATGCGGGAATTGTCTCGCGCGCACCGTGATTACTGGGTTCGCGTAGCCCCTGAAAGCCGCAGGCTGATTGATGATCCATTGCTCGAGCAGCTGTCTCGAGATTTTTTTGGGTTAAAACATCAACTTATGCCGTGCGAGGGTGTTGCATCTCCTCGTTAGCTTGAATAGAATGGCGCCCGCTTCGCAGCGAGGCTCAAAAAGCTGAATGGCGAAGCGGCTGTCAAATGAAGCTAACCTCAAGATTTTAATGAGAAAAAGCTTGACAGCAGGGTGGCAGATGTTGAAAATGCCGCCTCACTTTGGAGGGATTCCCGAGCGGCCAAAGGGATCAGACTGTAAATCTGACGTCATAGACTTCGAAGGTTCGAATCCTTCTCCCTCCACCAGATTCAAGGCGAGAGCTGCAGGCTCCGCGGGTATAGTTCAGTGGTAGAACCTCAGCCTTCCAAGCTGATGATGCGGGTTCGATTCCCGCTACCCGCTCCAGGTTTTCTGCTTTCGCAATGTGTTTGGCTCATGTAGCTCAGTTGGTAGAGCACACCCTTGGTAAGGGTGAGGTCAGCGGTTCAAATCCGCTCATGAGCTCCATCTTAACAAAGGCAGATATGAAAATATCTGCCTTTGTTTTAATGGTGGCGTGACTCGCTCAATTCTTGATGGGAGACGTTCTCGATGGCTAAAGAAAAGTTCGAACGTAACAAACCGCACGTCAACGTTGGCACCATCGGTCACGTTGACCATGGCAAGACCACTCTGACTGCTGCTCTGACCAAGGTCTGCTCCGAGACCTGGGGCGGTTCCGCTCGCGCTTTCGACCAGATCGACAACGCGCCGGAAGAGAAGGCTCGCGGTATCACCATCAACACCTCCCACGTTGAGTACGATTCCGCTGTTCGTCACTACGCTCACGTTGACTGCCCCGGTCACGCTGACTACGTGAAGAACATGATCACCGGTGCTGCGCAGATGGACGGCGCTATCCTGGTTTGCTCGGCTGCTGACGGCCCCATGCCGCAGACCCGCGAGCACATCCTGCTGTCCCGTCAGGTGGGTGTTCCTTACATCGTCGTGTTCCTGAACAAGGCCGACATGGTTGACGACGCCGAGCTGCTGGAACTGGTCGAAATGGAAGTTCGCGACCTGCTGAACACCTACGATTTCCCGGGCGACGACACTCCGATCATCATCGGTTCCGCTCTGATGGCCCTGGAAGGCAAGGACGACAACGAAATCGGCGTTTCCGCCGTTCGTAAGCTGGTTGAGACCCTGGACTCCTACATTCCGGAGCCGGTGCGTGCCATCGATCAGCCGTTCCTGCTGCCGATCGAAGACGTGTTCTCCATCTCCGGCCGCGGTACCGTGGTTACCGGTCGTGTTGAGCGCGGCATCGTCAAGGTTCAGGAAGAAGTCGAGATCGTCGGCATTCGTGCGACCACCAAGACCACCTGCACCGGCGTTGAAATGTTCCGCAAGCTGCTCGACGAAGGTCGTGCCGGTGAGAACGTTGGCGTCCTGCTGCGCGGCACCAAGCGTGACGACGTAGAGCGTGGTCAGGTTCTGGCCAAGCCGGGCACCATCAAGCCGCACACCAAGTTCGAGTGCGAAGTGTACGTGCTGTCCAAGGAAGAAGGCGGTCGTCACACCCCGTTCTTCAAGGGCTACCGTCCGCAGTTCTACTTCCGTACCACTGACGTGACCGGTAACTGCGAACTGCCGGAAGGCGTAGAGATGGTAATGCCGGGCGACAACATCAAGATGGTTGTCACCCTGATCGCTCCGATCGCCATGGAAGATGGCCTGCGCTTCGCGATCCGCGAAGG
>NZ_SSOH01000081.1:9646-82524 GCF_029873155.1 Pseudomonas sp. BN515
AAGCTTCTATCCCAAAGCCCCGGTATGCCCAGCGCATGCCGGGGCTTTGCCTATTAGTGAAAGTCATAGATTTCGGGATTGCGTCCGAGGACGAGATCCCAACCGAATTGCTTGACGACCATAGAGCGTTGGAACCACCTGATCCCATCCCGAACTCAGCAGTGAAACGACGCATCGCCGATGGTAGTGTGGAGCTTCTCCATGTGAGAGTAGGTCATCGTCAAGCTTCTATCCCAAACCCCCGATACGCCCAGGCGTGTCGGGGGTTTGTCTTTGCGCGCGAGAAAATTCAGCTCAGCGCGCCGGCATAAAAAAGGCCACCCGAGGGTGGCCTTTTGCATTCTGAAGCTGTCAGTCGCCGCGGTATTCGCAGCCACTGGTGCAGGTCTCGTGGATGCGGATGCGGGAGAGTTCCGGGAGCAGGGGCTTGAGCTGCTGCCAGATCCACTTGGCGAGGACTTCGCTGGTGGGGTTCTCCAGGCCGGGGATCTCATTGAGGTAGTTGTGGTCGAGCTGCTCGTAGAGCGGCTTGAAGATGGCCTTGAGCTCGGAGAAGTCGCGGATCCAGCCGGTATAGGGATCGGGCTCACCCTCGATGTAGATGGCCACACGGAAGGAGTGACCGTGCAGGCGGCCGCACTTGTGGCCGGCAGGCACGTGAGGGAGCCGGTGCGCGGCTTCGAAGATGAATTCTTTGAAGATTTCCACTGAACAACGCTCTTGAAGTGACGGCCATGTGACTGGCCAAAGCAGGAAAGCCCTGATTCTACCAGCTCTCCGGCAGCCTGACCGAAAAGACAGATACTGCCGGACGAGCTAACGCTTCACTTGATTCCTAGTCGCTTGGCCAGGCGCAGCAGGTTGGCGCGGTCCAGGCCCAGTTCACGGGCTGCTGCCGCCCAGTTCTGCTGTTGGCGCTCCAGGCTCGCGGTAATGAGTTGGCGCTGGTAGTGGTCCACGGCCTCGCGCAGATCGCCGACGGCTTCAATGGCCGGTGCATCGACCAACTCGGTGGTGGGCGCCGGCTGGTTGCTTGGCAGGGCCAGGTCATTGGCGGTCAGGGTAAGGATGCGTGGGCGCTCGGGGCAGGCTGCCAGGGCCTTCAATGCGGCTCGGCCGATCAGATGTTCGAGTTCCCGTACGTTGCCAGGCCAGTCGTAGCCGAGCAGGGCTGCCTGGGCGTCCTGGCTGAGGCGCAGGCTACGCAGACCGAGCCTGGCGCGATTCTCCTCGAGGAAGAAGCCTGTCAGCAGCAGCACGTCACGGCCCCGTTCACGGAGGGGCGGGACGCGCAAGGGGTAGACGCTGAGTCGGTGATAGAGATCGGCGCGGAAGCGGCCGGCACGCACTTCTTCTGCCAGATCGCGGTTGGTAGCGGCAATTACACGTACGTTCACTCGGTGTTCCCGGTCGGAGCCCACCCGCTGCAGTTGCCCGCTCTGCAGCACCCGCAGCAGCTTGGCCTGGATCGCCAATGGCAGCTCGCCCACCTCATCGAGGAACAGCGTGCCTTCATCAGCCAACTCGAACTTGCCCTTGCGATCATTGACCGCGCCGGAGAAGGCGCCGCGCACATGGCCGAACAGCTCGCTCTCAACCAGGGTATCGGGCAGAGCAGCGCAGTTGAGGCTGATCAGCGGATATCGAGAGCGTAGCGACCGGGTATGGATGGACTGGGCCACCAGCTCCTTGCCGACGCCAGTTTCACCGCTGATCAGCACCGTGAGGTCACTTCCGCCCACCAGGTTGATCTCTTCCACCATTGCCTTATGGGTGGCGCTTTGCCCGATCATCTCCTGCGGACGAACCTGCCCGGCGGCCTGGCGATACACCTCTGCCAGCTGCTGCTCGTCCTGGGCACGGCGGGTCAGGGTTTCCATGCGCTCGGCGGCTTTCACCGTAGCGGCAGCGAGGCTGGCGAAGCTTTCGAGGACGTCAAGGTCCTGCCCATCGAATCGCGATGGGTCCATGGCATCCAGCGTCAACACACCCCAGGGGCGGTCATCCAGATAGAGGGGGCAGCCCATGCAATCGTGCACTTCCAGCTGCTCCTGGTGCCCTTCCACCAGGCCGTCATAGGGGTCTGGCAGGCCACAGTCGGCTGCGAAGCGGGTGACGCCGCGTTTCTCCATCAGAGCCTGCAGCCTTGGATGATCGGAAACCTTGAAGCGTCGCCCGAGCGTGTCCTGGCTGAGGCCGTCTACCGCCATCGGTACCAGCTGGTCGCCATCCAGGCGGAGCAGGGCGGTCGCGTCGCATGGCAGCAGGCCGCGCAGGGCCTCCAGCAGGCGGCGGTAGCGTTCGCGCTCAGGGAGTTCGCGGGACAGATCGCTGACCAGGGGGATCAGTGTCTGCAGGAAGGGATGAGTTGTCATTATGACTCCGGCATGTCGATATGACTCGATCGCTAGTGTAGTCAAAACAACACATTGAAATATAGGTGATTGATTTTAAAGGGATAAAAAGTTGGCACGAAAGCTGAAATAGAACAGGCAGAAAGACCAACCCAGAAATTGGAGTCCTTATGCTCACTAGCCAACAACGTGCCATCGTCAAATCCACTGTCCCCCTGCTGGAGACCGGGGGCGAAGCGCTGACCAGTCACTTCTACAAGATCATGCTGGGTGAATACTCCGAAGTGCGCCCGCTGTTCAACCAGGCTCACCAGGCCAGCGGCGATCAACCGCGCGCCCTGGCAAACGGCGTACTCATGTATGCCCGCCACATCGACCAACTCGAGGCTCTCGGCCCGCTCGTGGGCAAGATCATCAACAAGCACGTCGCACTGCAAGTGCTGCCTGAGCATTACCCGATTGTCGGTGCCTGCCTGCTGCGGGCCATCCGCGAAGTGCTGGGTGCCGAAGTCGCCACCGATGAAGTCATCGAAGCCTGGGCCGCTGCCTACCAGCAACTGGCTGACCTGCTGATCGGTGCTGAAGAGGAAATCTACGCCGCCAGCGCTTCTGCCAAGGGTGGCTGGCGGGGTGCCCGCTGGTTCCGCCTGGTGCGCAAGGAAGTGGAAAGCGCGGAAATCACCTCCTTCTACTTCGCTCCGGAAGATGGCGGCGAGCTCATGGACTTCATTCCGGGCCAGTACATCGGCCTGCGCCTCAACCTCGACGGTGAGGAAGTTCGCCGTAACTACTCCCTGTCGGCACTCGGCAATGGTCGCGAGTACCGCATCAGCGTCAAGCGTGAAGAGGGCGGTCGCGTTTCCAACTATCTGCATGACGAGTTCCACGTAGGCGATCGCATCGAACTGTTCGCTCCGGCCGGTGACTTCGTCCTGCGCCCCGGTAGCAAACCCCTGGTGCTGATTACCGCCGGCGTCGGCATCACTCCGGCGCTGGCCATGCTGGAAGCCGCGCAAGATAGCGGTCGGCCGATCCACTTCATCCATTGCGCGCGCAATGGTGCGGTCCACGCCTTCCGCGACTGGATCGACGAGAAGGTCGCCGCCATTCCGCACCTGAGCCGCTTCTTCTGCTACAGCGAGCCGCATGCGGACGACCAACCCGACGCCGAAGGTCTGCTGAGCCGCGAACAACTGGCCCAGTGGCTGCCCACCGAGCGCGACCTGGATGCCTACTTCCTCGGGCCGAAAGGCTTCATGTCCCAAGTGAAGAAGCACCTGCGCGAGCTTGGGGTACCCGAGCGCCAGTGCCACTACGAGTTCTTTGGACCGGCCAGCGCCCTGGAGGCCTGACCACAGCCACCCGGCGCCAAGGTGGCGCCGGGTCTTCACGCGAGGAGTGCAAGATCATGACCAGTCTGTTCGGATGCCCCCAGCGTTTGCTGCAACTGTCTCATCTGTTCCTCTGGACCGGACTGTTCCAGCTCCTGCTGGGCATCGCCGGCGCTTACTACCTCGATGCCCACTTGGGCCTGCTCACGCTGATTGGTGCCCACGGCATGGTCATTCTGGGCCCGACACTGATCAAGCTGGGCTATGTGATGCGCCTGACGGCTCTGTACCAGATGCGCAAGGAAGAAAGGGGGCTGGCCCGTGCAATTGCTTGATGCTTCTCGCGAACTGGCCATCCGGCCGATCTGGCGCCTGGGCTTCAGGCCCTTCTTTCTCTTCGGTACGGCCTTCGCTCTGTTGGCGGTGCTGATCTGGCTGGCGGCTCTTAGCGGCCAAGTTGCCTGGCAACCGGCCGGGGGCTGGCTGGCCTGGCATCGCCACGAAATGGTGTTCGGTTTCGGCGGCGCCATCATCGCCGGCTTCCTCCTGACCGCCGTACAGAACTGGACCGGCAACCCCGGTCTGCGCGGGCGCTCCCTGGCGATGCTGGCAATGTTCTGGCTGACCGCGCGAGCGGCCTGGTTGATGGGCGCGCCCCTGACGCTGGTCATTCCTCTTGAGCTGGCCTTCCTGCCCACCGTCGCCTTCGTGATGGGACGCAGCCTCTGGCGTGTGCGCCAGCGTGGCAATTACCCGGTGGTGATAGTGCTGACCCTGCTGGCCGCGGCCGATGCGTTGGTGCTCTGGGGGCTGGCCGCTGGTGATGACGCATTGCAGCGTCAAGGCGTGCTGGCCGCGCTCTGGCTGGTGGCTGCGCTGATGGGGTTGATCGGTGGGCGCGTAATTCCGTTCTTTACCCAGCGGGGCCTTGGGCGTGTTCAGCAGGTGAAGGCCTGGCCCTGGCTGGACTGGAGCCTGTTGGTGGGTGGCGTGCTACTGGCCGCGAGCTTCGCCAGTGGCCTTGGGTTGCAGCCCAATCTTTGGCTCGCGGGTCTTTGCATGCTGCTCGGTCTCGGCAATCTGCTGCGATTGGCGCGCTGGTATGACGCCGGCATCTGGCAGGTGACGCTGCTCTGGCCGCTGCACCTGGCGTTCGCCTGGTTGGCTGCAGCGCCGCTTGGGCTTGCGGCCTGGCACCTGGGCATCCTGGCCAATCCGAGTCTGGCCCAGCACGCCTTGGGCGTAGGCGCCATGGGCGGGTTGATCCTGGCGATGATCGCACGCGTAAGCCTGGGGCACAGCGGTCGCCCACTGGAACCGCCCCGCGCAATGGGGGTGGCGTTCGCGCTGCTCAACCTGGGCGCTGCAGCGCGCGTGCTGCTACTGCCGATTGCCGGAAGCGCTGCGCTCTGGCTGGCCGCCATCTGCTGGGCTGCCGCGTTCGCGCTGTTCCTGCGGCACTACGCCGTGCTGCTCTGCACCCCGAGGGTGGACGGCAGGCCGGGTTGAGTCGGTTCCGGTTCGGTGGACGAACCGGTACAGGCGCGCAGCAGTTCGCGCAGGTGGCGGGCGAGGTAATCCTGGAAGCGGGAGTCGTTCCAGTATTCCAGGTGACTCAGCGGCGTGTGGCGGCGGAACCAGGAGCCCACCGCCATCGGCCGGTCCTCATGCACCACCGCGGCGTAGCCCTGCACCGGACGCAGCGGGTAGCCCAGCAGGTCGGCCGGTGCGTAGACGTTCAGCCAGCGCGCAGACTGCGCCAGGCGTTCATCGAGGCAGTGTCCCGGAAAGCGAATCGGCTGCACCGGGTCATAGGCGAACGTGAACAGCGGGATGTTGCAGCCGAAGGTGACCAGGCACGCCAGGGTTTCCATGGCCAGGAAGGGATCCCGTGGGCAGCTCGGTGTGGTGTTGAGCTTCTGCTGGTCCCAGATGTAGTTGGAGATGATGTGCCCGCCCAGAGAGTGGGCCAGCACCACCAGCGGGGTGTTCGGCCCCACCTTGGCGCGCAAGGCGTTGAGACCATTGCGCACGCTCTGGTGGACCTGCTCATAGGTGGTGTCGTACGCCTGGCTGACCTTGCGGTAACCGCTGGCGTCGCCGAGGAAGAGGGTGACCAGGCGGCGCATCCAGCGCCAGCGAACCGGTTCCTGTTCGAGCTTCTCCAGGTAGGCCAGTTCGCGCTTGTCCAGCACGTTGGCCCAGTACAGCGACTGGAACGCGATGTCCGCCGCTTCCACGTCAAGCCGTTTACGCAGGCCGCGAATCAGCCCCTGGGAAAAGGCGTGCTGACCCTCTGCATCCTTCGCGTCCTGTTGATTGCCGATGCCATGAATGATGGCAACTGCCAGCTTCATCCCTGTACTCCCTTCGCTCCATGCGTCTCAGATCAGAGGCTTTGCAGGCGCTCTCCCAAGGTGCCGCTTTCCACCAGTTCGAGGAACTCATCGCCCAGGCGCTGGCTCTCGGCCATGGCCTTGCGCCAATAGCGCTCGCGTCCGGCGTCGTCGCCGAGATAGCGCTTGAAATCCTTGCGGTCTGGCAGTTTGCCATGAGGCAGTGTGGCGAGATACTCGCGTGAAGGGGAAATCAGCAACACATCCTGCAGGCGCTCGGCATCGCCTTTGCGCCAGGGCAGGCCCTTGTCGAACCAGCCGGGCACCACCTTGTCCGTGAAGTGCGGATAGAGCACCACGCCACCTGGGTTGTAGGGCAGGTCCAGGTGGTAGTCGAGCAGGCCACCGTCGCGGTAGGTGCCGGGGCCGGCGCCGGGAATGTCGCGCACGCCTTCCATCACCATGGGAATCGAGCCCGACGCCAGCAGGGCGTGGCGCAGGTTGCTGGTATCCAGCGCGTGGTAGTGCGAAGGGAAGTCGGACAGCGGCGCCAACGGCGGGGCCTGGCGGGCATCGTGGAGGATGACGCGTTCGAAGTGTTTCGCCAGGTGCGGACGGCCGAGGAGATTGCTGCCGATCACCGACGACAGACCGAGGCCCAGGGCGCCACGGCGGTCGTGGGCGAGCAGGCCGTGGCTCTTCACCACCACCACGTTGAGGCGGTAGTTGGGGTTGGACAGCACATGGGCGTCGTGGCCCTGGAGCAGGTCATCGAGCATCTGACCGCACAGACGGCTGACTTCCGCCATGCTCACGCCCTTGGGAAACCGTTGGCTGGTATAGAGCTCGCCCAGGCGGCGGATACCGTTGGCAGCGTCCGGCAGGCAGGCGCTGGCGAAGCGCCAGGAACCGATGGAGGCGCCGATCAAGGCGCGCTCGCGCGGCGCGCGTGGTAGCCAATCGCCGAACAGCGCCAGATCAAGTCCCTGGATGCCCAAGGCCTTGGGGCCGCCCGCCGCGCCCGGCAGGATGCCGACGTCGGCCGGCTTCAGACCTTGCCCGCGAATGTGGGCGAGGGCGCGGCGTCCGGCACGCAGGGTGAGGGCGGGGAACTTGATCTGGATGGCGCTCATGCGGGGCTCCTGAAGGCAAGGCAGCGATTATAGTTGCGACCCCGTCAAGGCCAAGCTTCTTCAGGGTATGAATGATCCTTCCCAAGTCTTAAGGCGAATTCAGCTTCAATTAAGTCGTCCTCGGTATCTTGCTCCCATCGAAAGCACACAAGCTCCCAAGGAGATGACCCCATGAAGAAACTCGCTGCCCTGTTCGCCGTGACTGCTCTCGCCGCCACCGCTGGTATCGCCCAGGCCCGTGACCTCGGCCCGGACGAGGCTCTGAAGCTGCGTGATGCCGGCACCATCCAGTCGTTCGAGAAGCTCAACGCCGCGGCGCTGGCCAAGCACCCTGGCGGCACCATCAACGAAACCGAGCTGGAAGAGGAATACGGCCGCCACATCTACCAGGTAGAGCTGCGTGATGCCCAGGGCGTGCAGTGGGATCTGGAACTCGATGCCACCAACGGCCAGATCCTCAAGGATCACCAGGACGACTGATGCGCTGGATCCTTCGCTACAGTGGGATCATCGCCCTGGTCCTGGCCATCTTCGCGCTCGAAGCGGTGGCCAGGGACCTGGACCAGGACGAAGCCCTGAAGCTTCGCGAAGAGGGGGTCATCATGCCGCTCGACCAACTCTTGCGCAGTGCCCTGGGGCTCTACCCCGGGGCACGGCTGCTGGAGGCCGAGCTGGAAGAGGAAGATGACGTCTACATTTACGAGGTTGAGCTGGTCACTGCCGATGGCACCGTGCGAGAGCTGGAACTGGACGCCCGCGACGGGCGAATTCTGAAGGACGAGGAAGACGACTGATGCGGTTGTTGCTGGTAGAGGACCATGTACCCCTGGCCGATGAGCTGACCACCAGCCTCGGCCGCCAAGGCTACGCCGTGGACTGGCTGGCCGATGGCCGCGATGCATTGCACCAGGGGGCCAGCGAACCTTATGACCTGATCATCCTGGACCTGGGCCTGCCCGGTAAGCCCGGGCTCGAAGTGCTGCAGGAATGGCGTGCGGGCGGTCTCTCGACGCCGGTGCTGATCCTGACTGCACGCGGCTCCTGGGCGGAACGCATCGAAGGCCTCAAGGCCGGCGCCGACGACTACCTGACCAAACCCTTCCATCCCGAAGAGCTGGCCCTGCGCATCCAGGCGCTGCTGCGTCGTGCCCATGGGCTGGCGAACCAGCCGCAACTGGAAGCGGCCGGCCTGCAACTGGACGAAGGGCGCCAGTGCGTCAGCCGCAATGGCGAGGAAGTCCAGCTGACCGCCGCCGAGTTCCGCCTGCTGCGCTACTTCATGTTGCATCCCGGCCAGCTCCTGTCGAAGAGCCACCTTGCCGAACACCTCTACGACGGCGAGACCGAGCGGGATTCCAATGTGATCGAGGTGCACGTCAATCATCTGCGCCGCAAGCTCGGGCGCGAAGTCATCGAGACGCGAAGAGGGCAGGGCTACCGTTTCACCGGTGAGGGCCGATGAGGTCGATCCAGCGCCGGCTCAGCCTGGGGCTGATCGGCGTTCTGCTGCTGGTGGGGTTGGCCCTGGCTCAGACCAGTCTCTGGCTGTTCGATCTCGGCTTGCGGCGCTATCTGGCCGAGGGCATGCGCAGCGAAGCTGAGTTGCTGCTGGGAGCGCTGGTGCGTGGTCCCAGCGGCATCCAGCTGGACGAGAAACGTCTCAATCCCGCCCATCAACAGCCCTATTCGGGCCGCTATTTCATCATCGAACTGGACGAGGAGCCCTGGCGTTCCCGTTCCCTCTGGGATGCCGAACTGCCCATGCCGTCTCAGAAGGGGCTCGCTCCGCAATTGTTGCCGGGGCCGGATGAGCAGGAGTTGCTGGCCTGGCGCGGTGACTACAAGCGCTTTGGCCGCCAGGTTCGCATTGTCGTCGCGCAGGATTACACCCCGATTCTGGAAAGCTTCCGTCGCGTGCAGTGGACGGGCTTTGCCCTGGGCGCGGCGGGCCTGTTGCTGATTCTCGCCCTGCAGCGCATTACCGTGCGCCGGGCATTGCGTCCATTGGAGGACGTTCGCCAGCAGATCGCCCAGCTGCATCAGGGGCAGCGCAGCGAACTGGACAACCAGGTGCCTGAGGAGCTGGAACCGCTGGTGGCGCAGATCAACCATCTGCTCAGCCATACCGAAGACACCCTCAAACGCTCCCGAAATGCCCTGGGCAATCTCGGCCATGCGCTGAAAACTCCTCTGGCGGTGCTGGTCAGCCTGGCCGACCGCGAAGAGCTGCGCGACCAGCCCGAGCTGCGCGAAACCTTGCGTGAGCAACTGGAGCAAATCCAACAGCGCCTGGGGCGTGAGCTGGGCCGTGCGCGCCTGGCTGGCGAGGCGTTGCCGGGTGCCCATTTCGACTGCGCCGAAGAACTGCCTGGCCTGTTCAACACCCTGGCGATGATCCACGACCGTGGGCTGGACCTGGATTGGGACGCCCCCGAAGGGCTGCGCCTGCCGTGGGACCGGGAAGACCTGCTGGAACTGCTCGGCAACCTGCTGGACAACGCCTGCAAGTGGGCGGAAACCCAGGTCAACCTCACCATTCGCGGCGGGGAGGGCGGCTACAGCCTGATGGTGGACGACGATGGTCCGGGCATCGCCGAAGACAAGCGCGAAGAGGTCATCGGCCGTGGCGCACGACTGGATGAGCAGGTGATGGGACACGGCCTGGGACTTGGGATCGTGCGCGACATCGTCGAATCCTGGAATGGCCGTCTTAGCCTTCAGGAAAGCCCGCTGGGCGGCTTGCGGGTGCGCATCGAGCTCCCGGCAACAACGGCCTCGTAGGGCGCGCTTTTCCTGTAGGGGCGATTTCAATCGCCAAGCGGACCGAAGGTGCGCCTCTCAGCCTCGATGAGGCAGCTGCGCTGCCCTTGGCGAATGAATTCGCCCCCACATGGATTTTCAGCGCAGCCAGCGGGATACGCGTTGCAGCACGAGCTGACGGCGCGTTTCCCAACCACCCTCGACCACTTCATATCGCTGGCCGGTTCTCTCCAGCCAGCTGCGGCAATCCTCAAAGAAGGCCATGCGCTCCGCCAGGTCCGGTTGGCAGCGCTGGCCATCGTCTACCCATTCCACCTGCTGCGGGCTCAGCAGCAGATGGAGGTCGTAACGGCGCGCCAGCAATTCGCGCTCCAGCCAGCCTGGGCAGTCGTTGAACAGCTTGCGGCTCCATAGGATGTTGCTGAGCAGATGCGTATCGAGAATCAGCAGGGACGGCGCTTCGGAACGGGCCTTGTCTTCCCATTCGAGCTGGCCACGGGCGATGGCCGGAATGTCGGCGTAGCAGGTGTCGCGCTGCTCGCGATCGATGAAATGACGGACGTACTCGCCCACCAGCAGGCCGCCGAATTCGGCCTGAATCGCTGCCGCCAGCCAACTCTTGCCGCTGGATTCCGGCCCTGTCAGCACCAGTACCTTCATGCAGCAGCCGGCTCCAGCTCACGCCGCCAGGTACGCCAACCCTGCACGGCCAGCAGGGTGAAGAGCCCGTAAAGCGCGGCAGTGAGATACAGCTCCTTGCTGAGGAACAACCCCACGAACAGCACGTCAACCACTATCCAGAGCACCCAGCATTCCAGGCGTTTGTGCGCCATCCAGAACTGGGCCACCAGGCTGAAGGCAGTGAGCGCAGCGTCCCACCAGGGCGCGGCGGCATCGGTCCAGTTCGCCATGGCGTAGCCCAGCCCAAGGCTGCCGAGGGCGCCCGCCAGCAGGCCAAGACCCAGTGATTGCACGCTCAGGCGGCTGACCCGGCGGCCATCGTGCTGGGTGCCGCCCCGGGTCCATTGCCACCAGCCGTACAGCTGCAGGCCGGCGTAAACCAGTTGCAGGAGCATGTCCGAGTACAGCTTCACTTCGAAGAAGATCCAGCTGTACATCAGCACCATTACCAGGCCGATGGGCCAGCACCAGAGGTTTTGTCTGACGGTGAGCCAGACGGCCAGCACGCCCAGGCTGGCGGCGAGGAGTTCGAGAGGAGACAACTTACCGATTCCGAGGAAGAAAGCCGCCGATTGTAGCGGCTCCCTCCGGTTTCGGCTGGGTTGTGGCTACACGCGAAACTGACCCAACAGGTGATTCAGCTGCTCGGCCAGTTGCCCGAGGCGCTGGCTGGCGCCGGTCGTCTGCTCGGCGGCACTGGCGCTGTTGTGGGCGAGACCAGCGGCCTGGGTGACGTTCTGGTTGATGTCTTCCACGACGTGGGATTGCTGCAGCGTGGCGCTGGCGATGGAGGCGTTGAGACCGGTGAGGTTACGCAGCGCCTGGGCGATCTGCGCCAGGCTCTCACCGGCCTGGCTGGCCTGGTCCACTGTGGCGCGGGACGCCCGGCTGCTTTCGTCGATGACCTGGACTGCCGCCTCGGAGTTCTGCTGCAGGCGCTCGATCATGGTCTGGATTTCCGCCGTGGATTTCTGCGTGCGCTGG
The DNA here is from genome assembly GCF_029873155.1 of Pseudomonas sp. BN515. Lineage (NCBI taxonomy): Bacteria > Pseudomonadati > Pseudomonadota > Gammaproteobacteria > Pseudomonadales > Pseudomonadaceae > Pseudomonas > Pseudomonas sp. BN515. The sequence continues at coordinate 21,226 of NZ_SSOH01000081.1, forward strand.
GCCAGCAGGCGGACTTCATCGGCCACCACCGCGAAACCGCGCCCCTGTTCGCCGGCGCGCGCGGCTTCGATGGCGGCGTTCAGCGCCAGCAGGTTGGTCTGCTCGGCGATGGAGCGGATCACTTCCAGCACACTGCCGATCTGGGCGCTTTCCTGGGCTAGCGTCTGGATCACTTCCACCGCCTTGGTGATGGTGGAGGACAGCTGGTCGATCTGCCGCAGGCTGCTGTCGATGTTGTCATGCCCCTGGCGCGCCTGCTCCTCGGCGTGGCGCACTTCGCTGGCGGCATGCTCGGCGTTCTTCGCCACGTCCTGCACGCCGTAGGTGACCTCGTTGATGGCGGTGGCCACCTGCTCCATCTGCAGGGATTGTTGCTCGCTCTGGCGCAGGCCCTGGCTGGCGATGCCGTCCAGGTTGCTGGCGGCCTGGTCGAGGGCGTTGGCGGCGTCCAGGGATTGGCGGATCACGCCGCGCAGCTTGCCGGTGAAGGCGTTGAAGTGACTGCCAAGGGCAGTGATCTCGTCACGGCCGTGGGTGTCCAGATTGCTGGTGAGGTCGCCTTCGCCACTGGCGATGTTGGCCATGGCAGACACCACCTCGTCCAGCGGCCGGGTGATGCTGCGGGCGATGAGGATGACCAGCAAGGCCATGACGATGGCGATGGCCAAGCCCACCGCCGACGCGCGAATGGCCTGAGCGCGGAACTCGGCCTGCATGTCGTCGATGTAGATGCCCGAGCCGATCACCCAGCCCCAGGGGGCGAACAGCTGGACGTAGGAGACCTTGGGCACCGGGTCGCTGGCGCCCGGCTTGGGCCAGCGGTAGTGAACCAGGCCCGCGCCGTTTGCCTTGGCTACTTGCACCATCTCGTTGAACAGCGCTTTGCCGTCCGGGTCCTTGTAGCCGGAGAGGTCCTGTCCCTCCAGCTTGGCGTTGGTCGGATGCATGACCATGCGTGGGGTCAGGTCGTTGATCCAGAAGTAGTCGCCCTTGTCGTAGCGCAGCGCACGCACCGCCTGCATGGCCTGCTTCTGCGCTTCTTCGCGGGGCAGGGTGCCGGCGGATTCCTGGGCCTGGTAGTACTGCAGCACGCCGGCGGCGGTCTCGACCACGTGGCGCGTCTTCTGCTCCTTGCCCTGGTAGAGGTCGTTGTAGATCTGCTGCAGCATCAGTACGCCGAGGGTGACCAGCATGAATACCGCGACGATGAGGATCAGCCAGAGACGGCGGCTGATCGGCAGGTTGCGCAAGCTGTGCATGGGGCGGGAACTCCTGGTTTCTTGTTATTGACTACGTGCCGGAAGCAGAGCAGGCCGGCTGGCCGTTTTCAATCAGCCTTTAGCCGCGATTTCCAGATGGCTCTCTGTTAGCATTTCGGCGCTTCGGGGCAAAGCTGAAGGCTCATTCGTCCCCGGAACCTGGCCGCCGGTGCCCGGTCTCATCGCCGAACGGCACGCTCGCAGCGCCAGCTACCTGCATATTCGTAACGAAAGGCCGCCAGAAGAGCGCGCCTCAGGGGAGATTTTCGATGGATTTGTGGACGGCCTTGCAGGCCATCATTCTGGGGGTTGTCGAGGGCCTGACGGAGTTCCTGCCGATCTCCAGCACCGGCCACCAGATCGTGGTCGCGGACCTGCTGGGCTTCACCGGTGAGCGGGCGATTGCCTTCAACATCATCATTCAGCTGGCGGCCATCCTCGCGGTGGTCTGGGAATACCGGCGGAAAATCCTCGACGTCGTCATCGGCCTGCCGACCCAGCGCAGTGCCCGGCGTTTCACCGTCAACCTGCTGGTGGCGTTCTTCCCGGCGGTGATCCTCGGCGTGGCCTTCTCCGACCTGATCCACCACTACCTGTTCAACCCCATTACCGTGGCGTCTGCCCTGGTGGTTGGCGGCGTCGTCATCCTTTGGGCAGAACAGCGCCAGCACCAGGTGCAGGCCGAAACCGTCGACGAAATGACATGGAAGCACGCCCTGAAGGTGGGCTGCGCCCAATGCCTGGCGCTGGTGCCGGGTACTTCGCGCTCCGGCGCCACCATCATCGGCGGCCTGCTGTTCGGCCTTTCGCGCAAGGCGGCCACCGAGTTTTCCTTCTTCCTCGCCATGCCCACCATGGTCGGTGCTGCGGTTTACTCGGGCTACAAGTACCGCGACCTGTTCCAGCCGAGCGACCTGCCGGTGTTCGCCCTGGGTTCCGTGGTGTCGTTCGTCTTCGCCATGATCGCCGTGCGCAGTCTGCTGAAGTTCATCGGCAGCCACAGCTACGCGGCGTTCGCTTGGTATCGCATCGGCTTCGGCCTGCTGATCCTGGCGACCTGGCAGTTCGGCATGATCGACTGGTCCACCGCACAGGGTTGATCGCAGCGGTTGCCTTGAAGGCGCGCCATAGGGCGCGCCTTTTGCGTTTCAGGGGGCGGGAAATTCGAGGATGAAGCGCGTCCAGCCGTCGGCGGATTCGCAGCGAATCTCACCGCCGTGGGCGCGCACGATGGAGCGGGTGATGGCCAGGCCCAGGCCGGCATGCTCGCGACCCTCGCGGCGCGCGGGGTCGGCGCGGAAGAAGCGATCGAACAGGCGCGGCAGCAGTTCCGCGGGGATTTCCGGACCGCTGTTGGCCACCGTCAGGCTGAGGCCGCGGGCATCGCTGGCCAGATTCATTTCGATGCGTCCGCCTTCCGGGGTGAAGCGCAGGGCGTTGTCCAGCAAATTGGAAAGGGCACGGCGCAACATGTCGCGGTCAGCGCTGAGCCGGGCTTCGCCACTGCGGCTCATGGCCACCTGGCGGTCTTCGGCCAGGGGGCTGAAATAGTCCAGCAGGGTGTCCAGCTCGGCGGCCAGCGCCAAGGGCTCGCGACGGGTCGCCAGCAGGCCGTGCTCGGCCTTGGCCAGGAACAGCATGTCGCCGACCATCTGGGCCAGTCGCTGGAGCTCTTCCAGGTTGGAGTGGAGGGTTTCGCGGTACGCATCCATGTCGCGATCCTGGCTGAGGATCACCTGGGTCTGGGTCAGCAGGTTCGACAGCGGCGTACGCAACTCGTGGGCGATGTCGGCGGAGAAGGCGGAAAGCCGCTGGAACGCGTCGTCCAGCCTGCCCAGCATCGCATTGAAGGCGCGCACCAGTTCCACCAGTTCCTGGGGGACCTGATCGTCGGCCAGGCGAGTGGTCAGGGAGCTGGCGGAAACCCCGGCGGCTACCTCGGCCATACGGTGCAAGGGGCGGAGGCCGCTGCGCGCGGCCCAGGCACCAAGCAGGGCGGTGGCCAGGGCGGAGAGCCCTACGGTGAGCCAGATCAGCCGCTGCATGCGTTCGAGAAAGTGCTGGTGATGGGTGATGTCCAGAGCCAGTGCCAGCCGTGGCGAAGCCGGGTCTTCCGGCCGCAGCGGCGCGCTCAGCACCCGGTAGTCGGTGCCATCCTGCTGCCAGTCATGGAGCCCATCGCGAGCCGGCGCGCGTAGGCCGTCAGCACTGTTGAACCAGTAGCTGCCATCGCGGCCTTCCAGTCGCAGGGTGAGATCCGGGTGCAGGCGCAGTTCGGCTTGCAGGGCTTCCAGCCGAGGCGCCAGGGTGGCGGGGCTGTCGACGCCGTTGACCAGGGCGCGGAAGGCTTCCAGGCGGATTTCCAGCAGTTGCTGGTCGAGTTCGATGAAGTGCGCTTCGCTGGCGCGGCTGAACAGCACCCCGGCGATCAGGGACACGGCAGCGGTGCAGGCAGCGAACAGCAGGCCCAGGCGGGCGGTGAGGGAGAGTCCGCGCATCAGCCTTCGCGCGCCTCCAGCACGTAGCCCATGCCGCGCACGGTGTGGATCAGCTTGGTGGGGAAATCGTCGTCCAGCTTTGCCCGCAGCCGGCGGACGGCCACTTCGATGACATTGGTTTCGCTGTCGAAGTGCATGTCCCAGACCTCAGCGGCAATCAGCGTCTTGGGCAGCACTTCCCCTTGGCGGCGCAGGAGGAATTCCAGCAGGGCGAATTCCTTGGTGGTGAGGTCGATGCGCTGGCCGCCGCGTTCGACCCGCCGACTCAACAGGTCGAGGTGCAGGTCGCCCAGGTCCAGGCTGGTTTCCTGGGGAGCGCTGGCGCCACGGCGGAGCAGGGTGCGCACGCGGGCAAGGAGTTCGGCGAAGGCGAAGGGCTTGATCAGGTAGTCGTCAGCGCCCAGTTCCAGGCCATGGACGCGTTCTTCCACGGCGTCCCGCGCGGTCAGGAACAGCACCGGAACCTGCAGGCCGGCCTGGCGCAGGCTGCGCAGCACCTGCCAGCCGTCGAGGCCGGGGAGCATCACGTCGAGGATGATCAGGTCGTAGCTGCCGGCGAGCGCCAGGTCTCGGCCTTCGAGGCCGTTGGTGGCGAGGTCCGCGGCCAGGCCGGCTTCGGTCATCCCCTGGCGCAGGAACTGGCCGGTCTTGGGTTCGTCTTCGACTATCAGTAACTTCATGGGTGGCTCATCGTTCGAATTGCTGCTTTATACCGCGCCGACAGGATGGGCTGGGCAAGCTGACAAAGTTGTAATGCAGCGGCGCCGTTGGTGCGGTGGATTTTTCAGCAGCCGGCCAGCTGTATACAATTGCCCGATTTCCGCATTTTCAGGTCCACCCGCCCATGCATCATCCCGCCGAACATTCGCCGCTGGGCAAGTCCAGCGAGTACGTCAGCACTTACAGCCCGGAGCTGCTGTTCCCCATTTCCCGTGTGACCAAGTGGAACGAGCTGGGGCTGACCGCTACGACCTTGCCGTATCAGGGCGTGGACTTCTGGAACTGCTACGAGCTGTCCTGGCTGACGCCGTCCGGCAAGCCGGTGGTGGCGATCGGCGAGTTCGCCATTCCGGCCGATTCGCCGAACATCATCGAGTCCAAGTCGTTCAAGCTCTACCTCAACTCGCTGAACCAATCCGTCTACACCAGCGCTGCCGAGCTGGAGCAGGTGCTGGCGCGGGACCTGAGCGGCGCGGCTGGCGCTCCGGTCGCGGTGCGGGTGCGCAGCCTGAAGGAGGTCGAGGCCGAAGGCGTCGCCGCGTCCGCGGGCATCTGCATCGATGAGCTTGATGTGGCTATCGACCGTTACGAGCATCCGCAGCCCGAGCTGCTGCGCGCCGAAAACGGTCAGGTGGAAGAAGCGCTGCACAGTCATCTGCTGAAGTCCAACTGCCCGGTTACCGGTCAGCCGGACTGGGGCACGGTGGTGGTGGAGTACCGCGGTGCGAAGCGCCTGGATCACGCCAGCTTCCTGGCCTACCTGATCAGCTTCCGCCAGCACGCTGACTTCCATGAGCAGTGCGTGGAGCGCATTTTCCTCGACCTCAAGCGCCTGCTGGAGCCGGAGCTGCTCACGGTTCACGCCCGCTACGTGCGTCGCGGTGGCCTGGACATCAACCCCTACCGCAGCACCCACCCCGTTCAGCCGGACAATCGCCGCCTGGTACGTCAGTAACGAAAACCCCGACGTGAAGTCGGGGTTTTTTCTTGTGCGCGGCCTTAGATGCCCATGTTGGCAAGGCTCTGCATGATGTTCCGCAAGGTTCCGGCCAGGGTGGGGTGACGGGTTTCGAAGCGCTCGACGGCCAGGTTGACCCCATCCACCAGGGTGGCGTCCGGCGCCATGGCGGCATCCTGGGCCAGGCGCAGTTCGATTTCCTGCATCAACTCGATCAGCGATGCGCGTTCCTCCGCATCCAGCGGTGGTTCCTGGGCCAACTGGTCGCGCAGTTGTTGCAGTTGCTGCTGCAGGCGTTCAGGCATGTCTTTCTCCCTTTGCGAATGTCTCAGGAGTGGACCCATTGAAGCATTCAAAGGTCCCTCATGCCTTAGAGATTAATCCAGCCTGGTCAGGCCTGCCTGATTCGGATCAAGCCTGAAACAAATGTACCGGGCTCAGGGCTTTTCACCCTTCTCGCGGCGGTGGGAGAGGTCCGCCAGGCAGGGCGCCAATTCGCCCAGGTGGTCGATCACCGAATGGGCGCCCAGGCGGTAGAGTTCCAGGGTGGCGGCGGCGCGCAGGCGATCGCGTTCGCTGCCTTCCAGTGCGTGCCAGTCTGCTGGTGCCAGGCCACACAGGGGGCCGCTGGCGGCGAGGCCAATGGTCCATAGACCCGCATTCAGGCCGGCCTGCAGCAGTCGCGGGTTGGCACTGATCAGGACGCAACCTTCCAGGCGCGCAACGCCCAGCCCGGCCAGGGCTTGCCAGCAGCTGTCCGGTGCCGGCCAGGGACGTGCGCCATTGATCTCGCTACCGCCTAGCCAGGCGGGTAGGGGGGTGGCGAGGCGCCAGCTGGCCGGGGTGGGGAGTTCGTCGAGCCAGGCGCAGGGCACCTGGGCGCCGCCCATCAGGTTGGCCAGTTCTTCGGGGTCAGTGACGGCTTCGGCGTGTTCCCCGGCAGCGTCCAGCAGTTGCTGCTGAAAGGCCTGGAACATTTCTTCGCTGGCGGAGCGGCCAAGGGCGTGGTCGAGGGCGGCACGAGGGGTCAGGGTGCCGGCTTCGGCCAGCTGGGAAGTAGAGAGGTCCGGCAGCAATCGGCTTAGGGCCAGCGGCAGGGTTCGGGCACCGAAATCCACCAGGCAGCCGGAAAGGCCGAAGAGGATGGCGGTGAAGGCGGGCGGTTGGCTGTGGGGCATCTGCGTCATCCTGACGAGGTCTGGCGCAGGCTAACCGCCCTGGATGACAGCGAGGTTACTGCCGCTTGCCTGCGCCCATGACCTGGCGCAGATCGTCCGGCACCGGCACGGATCTGTCAGTAGCGTGGTCGATCCACACCAGCTTGCAGTGGCCTTCGCCATAGAGCGTCGTGGGGTCCTCCAGGGTGCTCAGGCGGTGCTCCACCACCAGGCTACTATTGCCTACCGGGCCCGCGCGGAGCTCGATGACCACGGTTGCGGGGTGCACCACGGGTTTGAGGTAGGTGTGCAGGGTCTGCAGCACCACGGGGCCCTGGGGCACGTTGTTCATGGCGATGCCGAGGCTCTCGAACCAGGCGACCCGGGCTTCTTCCAGGTACTGGATACAGAGGGTGTTGTTGACGTGACCGTAGCTGTCCATATCGCCCCAGCGAACGGGGATGTGGGCAATATGAAGTAAGGTTTTTTCCGGCATGCTGGCAGTCCGCTATGCTACCCAGAGTGTGCGATGGCCTTATACTGCGCGCCTTTGATGAGGCGGCGGGCCGCCACACTACTTTTCTCAAGGAGAGTCTGCAATGCAATTGATCGGTGCTCGTTGGCTCGATCGTCTGGGTCGAGTTCTGGCCTGCGTCACCCTGGCGGTTCTGCCCGTCGCTGCGAACGCCGCGGAGGAGGACCCCTGGGAGGGCTTCAACCGTGCGATGTTCCGTTTCAATGACACTCTCGACACCTATGCGCTGAAACCCGTCGCCCAGGGCTACCAGGCGGTAACCCCGCAGTTCCTCGAAGACGGCGTCCACAATGTCTTCAGCAACATCGGCGACGTGGGTAACCTGGCCAACGACCTGTTCCAGGCCAAGTTCCACAATGCCGGCGTGGACACCAGCCGCCTGGTGTTCAACACCACCTTCGGCCTGCTGGGCTTCTTCGACGTGGCCACCCACATGGGGCTGCAGCGCAACGACGAAGATTTCGGCCAGACCCTGGGCTACTGGGGCGTGGACAGCGGTCCCTACCTGGTGATTCCGTTCCTCGGCCCGAGCAACGTGCGTGACGCTGGCGGCAAGGTCCCGGATTCCTTCCTCGAGCCTTACCCCTACATCGACCACGTGCCGACCCGCAACGTGACCCGTGCCGTCGATGTGGTGGACACCCGCGCCAGCCTGCTGTCGGCGGAGAAGCTGATTACCGGCGACAAGTACATCTTCATTCGCAACGCCTACCTGCAGAACCGCGAGTTCAAGGTGAAGGACGGCGAAGTGGAAGACGACTTCTAAGTCCGGCTGTTCTTTGCTGCGACATGAAAAAGGCGACCCCAGGGTCGCCTTTTTCGTTTCCGGGCATTGCCGCTAGCGCATGTCGAGAATGGCCAGCCCGAGCGTGTGGCGGCCGTTGCTGCCTTCGCCGATCCGCACCACTTCGGCATCGGCTTCCAGCCCCTTGAGGGCATTGTGCTCGGACGGAATGAGCACGCGGACCCGGTCGCCCACCGCCAGCGCGATATCCACTTCGAGCTGCATGCCGCTGCTGGAGAGGTCCAGGCAAAGGGCTGGGTACTGCTGGCCAGCGTGTTCCAGGATGGCCTTGGTCTGCACCTGCATCCTGATGAAATCGCGCTTCTCGCTGTAGTGGCGGTCGTCCAGACTCACGCGCTGATCCTCTTGTCGTCGTACGGGGTGGCCGAACCTCTTATAACTTCCGGCGATTTAGGGTGTAAAGGCAGAGTTCAGCGCGCGGCGCAAGCTTGAATCGCCCTGCGGATGGGAGTACCGTCTGCGCCGTAAAGCGAACCCCCGTACTCGTGCTCGGGCCTTAGGTCGGGTGCTACAACAACCCATCCCTGGCGCCGTTTGCCTGGATAATCCATGCACAATCCCAGTGCCAAGCTGCTGATTATTGATGACGACGAGGTAGTGCGCGCAAGCCTCGCGGCCTATCTGGAAGACAGTGGATTCAGCGTTCGGCAGGCCAGCAACGGCCTGCAAGGGCTGCAGGTTTTCGAGCAGGAGCGCCCGGATCTGGTGATCTGCGACCTGCGCATGCCTCAGGTCGATGGCCTGGAACTGATCCGTCGCATTTCCGAACTGGAAGCAGAAACCCCGGTAATCGTGGTCTCCGGCGCTGGCGTCATGAGCGACGCGGTCGAAGCCCTGCGCCTGGGTGCAGCCGACTACCTGATCAAGCCCCTGGAAGACCTGGCCGTTCTCGAGCACTCGGTGCGCCGCGCGCTCGACCGCTCGGCCCTGCGCCTTGAGAACCGTCGCTACCGGGAAAAGCTCGAAGCCGCCAACCGTGAACTGCAAGCCAGCCTGCACCTGCTGCAGGAGGACCAGAACGCCGGGCGCCAGGTGCAGATGAACATGCTGCCGGTGACGCCCTGGGAAGTGGACAGCCTGCGTTTCGCCCACCAGATCATCCCGTCTCTGTACCTTTCCGGTGACTTCGTCGACTACTTCCGCGTGGACGAGCGCCGGGTGGCGTTCTACCTGGCGGATGTGTCCGGCCACGGCGCGTCGTCGGCCTTCGTGACCGTGCTGCTCAAGTTCATGACCACGCGCCTGCTCTACGAGTCCCGGCGCAATGGCATGCTGCCCGAGTTCAAGCCTTCCGAGGTGCTGGGGCATATCAACCGCGGCCTTATCAACACCAAGCTGGGCAAGCACGTGACCATGCTCGGTGGGGTGATAGACGAGGAAAGCGGCAAACTGACGTACAGCATCGGCGGGCATTTGCCCTTGCCGGTGCTCTATAGCGAGGGCAAGGCCTCCTACCTGACCGGTAAGGGGCTGCCGGTGGGGCTGTTCGAGGAGGCGAGCTATGATGACCAGATCATCGATTTGCCGTCGTCCTTCAGCCTGACCTTGCTCTCGGATGGGATCTTGGACCTTTTGCCCGGCGAGACCCTCAAAGATAAGGAAGCCGCACTGCCAGAGATGGTTTGTGAGGCAGGTGGCAGTCTGGATGGCTTGCGACAAGTATTTGGACTGGCCAGCCTGGGCGAGATGCCGGATGATATCGCCTTGCTGGTGTTGAGCAGGAACCTTGCATGAGTACCGGTAAAATCCAGTTTGCCGAGCAGGATGGGACCTTTGTCCTGAAGTTCGTCGGAGAAATCCGCTTGACCCTGTGTTCGGCCCTGGATGCGACCATTGAAAAGATCTTCTCGGCGCTGAATTTCTCGGCGATCGTGATCGACCTGACCGAAACCCAGAGTATCGACAGCACCACCCTCGGCCTGCTGGCCAAGCTGTCGATCCTTTCGCGGCAGAAGGTGGGCCTGTTGCCCACGGTAGTGACCACCCACCCCGATATCACCCGGCTGCTGCAGTCGATGGGGTTCGATCAGGTGTTCAATATTGTCGGGAGACCGGTTCCCTGCCCGGAAAGCCTCGAGGACCTGCCGCCGCAGGATCAGACGGAGGAGGTCGTCCGCACCAAGGTGCTGGAGGCCCACCGCATCCTCATGGGACTCAACGAGTCCAACCGCGAAGCCTTCCACGACCTGGTCAGCGCTCTAGAGCGCAGCTGATTCGTCGATTTTCTCAGACGCATGAAAACGCGCGCAGCCCGCAAGGGCTGCGCGCGTTCGTGTTTCAGCGGCGCGAGGCGAGCAGGGCTTCCAGCTTTTCCTGGTCGCGAGCGAAGAGGCGGATGCCTTCGGCCAGCTTCTCGGTGGCCATGGCGTCTTCGTTGAGCTGCCAGCGGAACGCGACTTCGTCCAGCACGACGCGGGCTTCGGCATCGCTGCCAGGGGCCAGGTTGCGTTCCAGCGTGCCCTGGTCGTCCGCCAGCTTCTGCAGCAGCTCGGGGCTGATGGTCAGCCGGTCACAGCCTGCAAGCGCTTCGATCTGCCCCAGGTTGCGGAAGCTCGCGCCCATTACCACCGTCCGGTAGCCATTAGCCTTGTAGTAGCGGTAGATGCGCGCAACGGACTGCACGCCTGGGTCTTCGGCGCCAACGTAATCGCGGCCTTCGGCCTTCTTGTACCAGTCGTAGATGCGGCCGACGAAGGGGGAGATCAGGAACACCCCGGCATCGGCGCAGGCAGCCGCCTGGGCGAAGTTGAACAGCAGGGTCAGGTTGGTCTGGACACCCATGCGCTCCAGCTGTTCGGCCGCGCGGATGCCTTCCCAGGTGGACGCGATCTTGATCAGTACGCGCTCTCGACCGATGCCAGCTTCCTCGTAGAGGCCGATCAGGCGCTCAGCGCGGCGCAGGGTGGCGTCGGTGTCGAAGGACAGGCGGGCGTCCACCTCGGTGGAGATGCGCCCCGGAATCACCTTGAGGATCTCCTGACCCACGGCTACACCGAAGCGGTCGCAAGCCAGGCCAAGGTCACTGCCGGCACCTGCCACCGCGCTGTCGAGCAACTCGGAATAGCGTGGCATGGCAGCGGCTTTCAGCAGCAGGGAAGGGTTGGTGGTGGCGTCGACCGGCTTCAGGCGGGCGATCGCGTCCAGGTCGCCGGTGTCGGCAACGACGGTGGTGTATTGCTTGAGTTGGTCCAGCTTGGAGGTCATGGCAAAACCTTGTCGTGGCGGATGATCTGACCTTACCCGAGCCGCAGGGGCTGCTCAACGGGGGCGTAAGGGCTTTTTTACAGGCCATCGGCCTGCCCATCTCAACAGACCCGGAAAAGGGGCATCCGGGTTCCGCGCGGAAAAAGATTTCGCATTTTTATTGCGGTTTTTTCGTGCTCGTCCGTCTACATCTGTGAGAGTCCGAATTTTTCGGGAAACAGGCTGGCAGGAGAGCCAGTCGGAGGCGTTGCGTCAGCAAGCCATTGATAAACAAGGAGATATTGATGCGAGTACACGCATTGCCACGGGTCAGGCCGGTTGTCCTGCAGCCCCTTGATCTGACGGTCGAACGGAGCCTCCCGCAGCTGGACCAGCGCCTGTTGCGGCAGATGCTGCAGCAATCGGGGCTGAAAACCAGCATGCCGCGCCTCAAGGTGCTGGAAATCCTCTGCCTGGCATCCTTGGAGGGTGGCGAGATTCTCAGTCGCGTTCTTCACGAGCGTCTGGTGGAAGCAGGCGAACCGCTGTCGCTGGTCAGCGTGCGCCAGGTGCTGGGCCGGATGGTGGACAGCGGCCTAGTGGTCGCCCTGGGCGGCAGCCGTTACTGCCTGGCGCCGTCCTGGGAAGCGACGATTTCCGCTCAGCGGCCGCGCAGCAGCTCGGCAGCCTGATCCAGCAGCGCCAGCGGGTCGTCTGTCTTGTGTACGTCGACCGACAGCAACTGGCGGAAGCGCCGGGCGCCGGGGAAACCCTGCGCCAGGCCGAGGACGTGGCGGGTGATGTGATGCATTACGCCGCCTTCCTGAATGTGGCGCTCGATATAGGGGCGTATGGCCTCGAGGGCCTCGGCACGGCTGATCTGCGGGCCATTGCCTCCAAGCAGCCCAGCATCCACTTCGGCCAGCAGGTAGGGGTTGTGGTACGCCTCGCGGCCCAGCATCACGCCATCGAAGGTATCGAGGTGCTCGCGGCACTCGTCGAGGGTCTTGATACCGCCGTTGAGGATGATCTCCAGGTCCGGGAAGTCCCGCTTCAGCTGTGCCGCCACGTCATAGCGCAATGGCGGAATCTCGCGGTTCTCCTTGGGCGAAAGACCTTCGAGGATGGCGATGCGTGCATGGACCGTGAAGCTGCGGCACCCGGCCTCGCGTACCTGGCCGACGAAGTCGCAGAGCTCCTCGTAGCTGTCCCGCCCATTGATGCCGATCCGGTGCTTCACCGTGACCGGAATCTCCACCGCATCCAGCATCGCCTTGACGCAATCGGCCACCAGCGCGGGATGGCCCATCAGGCAGGCGCCGATCATGTTGTTCTGCACCCGGTCGCTAGGGCAGCCGACGTTCAGGTTCACTTCGTCATAACCCGTCTCCTGCGCCATCTTCGCGCAGGCCGCCAGGTCCGCTGGCACGCTGCCGCCCAGTTGCAACGCCAGCGGGTGCTCCGCCTCGTCGTGACGCAGAAAGCGCTCACGGTCGCCATGCAACAACGCGCCGGTGGTCACCATCTCTGTGTAGAGCAGGGCGTGCTTCGACAGCTGGCGCAGGAAGAAACGACAGTGCCTATCCGTCCAGTCCATCATCGGCGCCACGGAGAAGCGGCGGGACAGGGCAGGGCGCGTGGATGCTGGCGTGGAGGCTTGTGCGGCGGTCATTCGGGGGCTTCTGGATTGCTGCGTTTTCCTGGTACTTCCGGTTGTTTTCGAGCTGTTGTAGCAACCCGAACGGGGGCAATCGGAAGGTGGAAACGCAAGGACGGGACGTTTGGCAGATTCGGATCATGCGTAATGGCCGGGAAGTTTATCAGGAAAGCCGGGCCTTCAACTGCATGCCGGTCGCCACGCGCTTCGACCAGTCAAGCCCCAGGACCAAAGGGAACTTCAGGCATTGGTGAGAGTCGGAGTTCGCCGAGATTTTCCCATCCCGTCCTATCTGAACTCAGGTGAGAACACCGCCGATGCGCCACAGGAATTTCTTCCCGACTCTGTTACTTGCCGTCTGCGCGGCCGCCACGTTACCCGCGTTCGCTTCTGGTCCGCGGAGCAATGGTGCGTCGGGCGCTTTTCTGGAAGCAGCGGCGCTGCAGCTGGAGTACGGTGAGGTAGAGCTGGCTGGCGACACCCTGGAGCGCGCCCTGCGTATCGAGCCGAACAATCCGGCGATCCTGCACCAGCTGGGTCAGGTGCGGTTCCAGCAAGGGCAATATGCGCAGGCTGTGGCGCTGGCGATGCGGTCCAACGCACGAACACGCAACGATGCCGATCTGCGCAGTCGCAATCTTCAGCTGATCCAGTCGGCGCGACAGGCCATGGGGCCGGGTGTAGCGGGCGGCTCGGAGGCGGAAGTGGAGGTGGATGAGCAGGCCGAGGTCCGGGTCGGCCTCGATCAGTACATACCGGCTCGTCATGAGGCGGGTGTCTCCGCCGGTGGGGTTGAGGCCTATTGACCCTTCCGAGGGGGCGCGCAGCCTTGAGGCGTCTATGTCGTGACTTCGGCGGCAGGGCATAATCGCCGTTTCCTCTTCGCTGGAGCTTTTCCATGCAGCTCGACTTCTCCCAGCTGGCGCCGCTGGATGCTTATCGCTGGCTCGCTTCGACCATCACACCGCGTCCCATTGCCTGGGTTTCCACCCTGTCGAAGGATGGGGTCAGCAACCTGGCGCCGTTCAGTTTCTTCCAGATCATCAGTGACAATCCGGCGACGCTGCTGGTGAACATCAACACCCGTGGCGACGGGCAGCTCAAGGACACGCTGCGCAACGTGCAGGACACCGGCGAACTGGTGATCCATCTGGTTTCCTTCGAGCAGGCGGAGGCCATGAATGCCAGCGCGGCTCTGCTGCCCCACGGCGAGAGCGAGTTCGAGGCCTGCGGTATCGCCACGGAGCCTTCGCTGCGCGTGCGTCCGCCGCGCGTACGGGGCGCGTCGGTGGCTTTCGAGTGCAAGCTGGCGGAAATCCAGCCCTATCCGCGCGCCAATCCCAATTGCCACCTGGTGTTCGCCGAGGTGCTGCTGGCGCACATCGATGATTCGGTGCTGACCGACGCGGGCAGGGTGGACCCGCAGCGCCTGGACCTGGTGGGGCGCCTGGGCGGCAGCGCCTATACCCGTACCCGTGACACCTTCAACATGGTGCGGCCGACCTGAGCCGCACCACCTGACTTACCCGTAAATCACCACCAAGGGGCGCAACCGTTGTCCGCATCGTGACGTTGCTCGATCGGCATCAGGTCAGGGGCGGGCGTCGTTTGCTGGCGATGTAGTGGCGCAGCCACTTGTCGGCCTCGGCGACCGCACAGGTGGCGACTGCCGTGGCCAGGCACCAGCCCCAGCCTTCCAGGCCCAGCCCACGGGTGCCGAACAGCGACTGCAGCGCGGGCACGTAGGTGAAGCCCAGTTGCAGCAGCACCATCAGGCCCACCATGGCCCAGACCATCGGATTGTCCCGGATGCCGAAGCGCGCCGGGCCATTCAGGCGCCGGCTGCTGAACAGGTAGCCGATTTCGCCGAACACCAGTGCGTTCACCGCCAGGGTGCGGCTGGCTTCCATGCTCCAGCCGAGCTCCTGGGAGTGAATGAACAGCCCCAGGCTGGCCAGGGTCAGCAGCACCGATACCAGCAGGATCAGCCAGAGCAATTCGCCTGAGAGCAGTGGAGCCTTGGGGTCCCTCGGCGGCCGCGCCATGAGGTCGTCTTCGGCGGGCTCGAAGGCCAGCGCCAGGGCCAGGGTGACTGCGGTGATCATGTTCACCCAGAGGATCTGTAGCGGCGTGATAGGCAGCGTCAGACCGAGCAGAATGGCGGTCAGCAGGACGAAGGCCTGGGCGCCGTTGGTGGGCAGGATGAAGAGGATGGACTTCTTCAGGTTGTCGTAGACGGTGCGGCCTTCCTCCACTGCGTGGGCGATGGTGGCGAAGTTGTCGTCGGCCAGCACCATCTGCGCTGCTTCCTTGGCCGCCTCGGTGCCCTTGATACCCATGGCGATGCCGATGTCGGCGCGTTTGAGGGCAGGGGAGTCGTTGACGCCGTCGCCGGTCATGGCCACCCGCTCGCCGATTGCCTGCAGGCGCTCCACCAGGCGCAGCTTGTGGCTCGGACTGGTGCGGGCGAACACGCTGGTTTCCCGAAGCAGGGTGTCCAGCTCGGCGTCGGTCAGGTCGTCCAGGTCGGCGCCGGTCAGCGGGGTACCGGACGGCAGCCCCAGGCGTTCGGCGATGGCGGCGGCGGTGGCGGCATGGTCGCCGGTGATCATCTTCACGTGGATGCCGGCGCTGTGGCAGTCCTCGATGGCGAGGATGGCCTCTTCTCGTGGCGGGTCCATCATCCCCACCAGGCCCAGCAGCACGAAGCCATTGTCCAGGTCTGCATGGTCCAGCTCGTGTTGGCCGCTGCCGACAGCGCGACGGGCCAGGCCGATCATACGCAGGCCGGCAGCGGCTCCCTCATCCAGCACGTCGTCCCAGATGCGTGGGTCCAGCGGTTCGGCGGCGGCATTGCGCCATTGCTGGTCGCAAACTTCCAGCAAGCGTTCCGGTGCGCCAACCAGATAGATCACGCCCTGGCCCTTTTCATCGCGGTGCAGGCTGGCCAGGTAGCGGCGCTCGGAGCTGAAGGGAATGGCGTCCACCCGGGGCTGGCGCAAGGCTTCGTCGCTCGAATCGAGTTGCAGCTTGCCGGCCAGGGTGAGCAGGGCGGCTTCGGTGGGATCACCGGTGATGCACCACTGGTTGTCCACCTCGCAGAGGCTGGCACTGTTGGCCAGTAATCCGGCCCGCGCCAGTTCGTGAAGGTCGTGGGCCAAGTCGCCGCTGGGGCTGACATCGCCTTCGGGCGCATAGCCCACGCCGGAAATCTCGTAGTGGCGGGCGGCGGTGTAGACGCGCTGCACCGTCATTTCATTGCGGGTCAGGGTACCGGTCTTGTCGGAGCAGACCACCGTCACCGCCCCCAGGCTTTCCACGGCCGGTAGCCGGCGGATGATCGACTGGCGGCGAGCCATGCGTTGCACCCCCAGGGCGAGGATGATGGTCAGCACCGCTGGCAGCCCCTCGGGAATGGCGGCTACGGCCAGGCCCACGGCGGCCATCAGCATGTCGTCGGCACTGTAGCCACGCAGCAGGATGCCGAAGACGAAGGTGGCCGCCGCCAGCACCAGGATGATCAGGGTGAGTTGGCGGGCGAAGCGGGCCATGTCCGCCAGAAGCGGGGTCTGCAGTTGCTCCACGGAGCCCAAGAGGTGACTGATGCGCCCCAGCTCGGTCTCGCCTGCGGTCGCCACCACCAGGCCCACGCCGCTGCCGGCGCTGACCAGGGTGCCCGAGTAGGCCATGCTCTGCCGGTCGCCCAGGCTGGCGTCCGCGGTGACGGGACGGTTGGTCTTGTCGGCGGGAACCGACTCGCCAGTGAGCGCGGCTTCCTCGATGCGCAGGTCACGGGTTTCCACCAGGCGCAGGTCCGCCGGTACGCGGTCGCCGGCTTCCAGCAGCACCAGGTCGCCCGGTACCAGGTCTTCTGCAGGCACCTGGCGCACTTCACCGCTGCGTTTGACGCGGCTGTCCAGGGTCAGCAGCTTCTGGATGGCGCGCATGGCCGACTCCGCCTTGCCTTCCTGGATGAAGCCGACCACGGCGTTGATCAGCACCACGCCGAAGATCACGGCGCTATCCAGCCATTCGCCCAGGGCCAGGGTGACCAGGGTCGAGGCCAGCAATACATAGATGAGCAGGTTGTGGAACTGCAGCAGGAAGCGCTTGAGCGGTCCGGCCCCGGCACGTTCGGGCAGGCGGTTGGGCCCAAAGCTGGCCAGGCGGCGCTCGGCTTCCTCGGCGTCCAGCCCGGTCGGCCTGCTGTCCAGTCGCTGCAGGCTGTCCTCGACAGTCTGGGCATGCCAATGGGTGGGTGATGGCGCGGTCATGACGTCCTCCTTGGCGAGTCCTGAGTCAAGCCTAGTTCTCAGGCCAAGTTCCTTTATTGGCCTGGGTCAGTTCCCAGGGTTCCGTAGGAAGGATAGAAAGCGATCCAGAAACGACCTCCACTTAGCCAAAAACAGCAGGCCAGTCCGGGCGGCAGGATTGTGGCTTGTCGCCAGTATCCGGCTGCTCCTATGTTCGCCCTTTCAGGGAAGCGGATGACAGATCGCGTCCATGCAGTTGTCGCCTTGCGGGGAGGTAGGAGCATGTGGACTGTCTTGCAACACCGGCTGGCCAGCCTGAGTACTGCCAGCAAACTGATGCTGGGATTCGGCGTCGTGTTGGCGCTGACCCTGGTGGTGGCCGCCACCGGCTTCACTGCCCTGCGTGCCGTGGACGACAGGGCCCATCTGCTGGAAGAGATGCGCGCCATCAGCGGCGACGTGCTGGTGATTCGCCGCACGGAAAAGGACTACGCCCTCACCTCCGACGCCAAGCACGCCGACGCGCTTCGCCAGCAGGCTGAAGCCATAGTCGCCCGCAGCGAGGCGCTGGCCGCGCAACTGAGCGGACCGGGGCACGACGCCCTGGGCGAAGTCACCCAGGCCATGGCCGAATACCGTGGCGCGTTCGACCGCTACGTGGAACTCACCGATAACCAGCGCCTGGCCCTGGAAGCGGCCAACTGGCTGGTGGTCAGCGCCTCCAACAGCCTCGACGTGCTGCAGAGCGGCCTGAACGAGGATGGCGTCGACTTGCTGAAAAGCTCCCAGGGTGCTGAAGGTGCCGACCTGGTGACCCAGGGCGGGCAGATCGGCCGGGTCTATCAGTTGCTCCTGCAGGCGCTCAATCAGGCCCGTCTGCGCCTGGAGCAGAGCCGCGGCAGCGAGGAAACCGGCGCGCCGCAGATCCAGGAAGCCCTGGACGCCCAGAAGCTTGCCGCCGAACTGCGTGACGGCATGCAGGACCCCGGCTACGCCGCCGTGCTCACCGAAGTGATCGGCAACGTCGACTCCTTCAACGAACGCCTCAAGGATTACACCGCCACCCTGGCCCAGCAGCGCCAGGAGTACGCGCACCTGGCCGCCGAGGCGGATCGCGTGGTGCAGGCCGTGGAGCGGGCCTATGAACTGCAGAAGGCCGACATGCGCGCCCAACAGGATTCCAGCTCGCTGCTGATCCTGCTGGCGGCGGCGCTGGCGCTGGTGATCGGGCTGGCTGCCACGGTGCTGATCAGCCTGCTGATCGTCCGGCCGCTGCGGCGAGTCATCGGTCTGGCACAGCAGATCGCCGAGGGTGATCTCAGCGCCAGCATCGAGGTGCAGCGCCGCGACGAGATCGGCCAATTGATGGAAGCCATGCGGGGCATGTCCGCCAACCTGCGGGACATGGTCGGCCGCCTGCAGGGCGGGGTAGCGCAGATTTCCGCCTCGGCGCAGGCGCTGTCCAGCGTCACCGAGCAGACCCGTGTCGGCGTCAACGGGCAGAAGGAAGAAACCGACCAGGTGGCCACCGCCATGAGCGAGATGGCCGCCACCGTGCAGGAGGTGGCGCGCAACGCAGAGGCCGCTGCCAGCTCCACCGAGGCGGCCGACAACCGCGTCAGCACGGGCAGCCAAGTGGTGCGCCAGACCCTGGAGCGGGTCAACCAACTGGCCCATGCGATGGAAGAAACCACTTCCAGCATCCAGCGCCTGAGCCATGACACCCAGAGCATCGGCACCGTGCTGGATGTGATCAAAAGCGTCGCCGAGCAGACCAACCTGCTGGCGCTCAACGCCGCCATCGAGGCAGCCCGAGCCGGCGAGCAGGGCCGTGGTTTTGCCGTGGTGGCGGACGAGGTGCGGGCGCTGGCGCGGCGTACCCAGCAGTCCACCGCCGAGATCGAACGGCTGATTGCCACCCTGCGAGAAGGCGTACGCAACTCGGTGGAGCACATGCAGCAGAGCGAAAGCCTGGTGGACCTGACCGTGCGCGACGCCAACCTGACCGAGGAAGCCCTGGCCGGCATCGCCGAAGCCGTGACCCTGATCCATCAGATGAACCAGCAGATCGCGGCGGCAGCAGAGCAGCAGAGTGCGGTGGCTGAAGAAATCAATCGCAGTGTCACCAGCATCCGCGACATTGCCGACCAGTCCGCCGAAGCCATGGATGAAACCGCGACATCCAGCGTGCAGCTGGCCCGTCTGGGCCAGGAGCTTCAAGGCATGGCGGGAAACTTCAAACTCTAGGCAGCTGTTCCGGAAGTCCACCGCGAACGAGAAGATCTGGAGGATTCGGCATTCCGTCGCCTGACGCGGCGCCCTAGAATGGTGCCCCTGTCCAACCGGCCTGGAGTGTCGCAATGCTGAAGATCTGGGGGCGAATCAATTCCACCAACGTGCGCAAGGCGCTCTGGGCGGCGGAAGAAGTCGGCGTCGCGTACGAACAGCGGGATGCCGGCGGCGCTTTCGGGCTGGTCAACGAGCCGGCCTACCGTGCGCGCAATCCCAACGGCCTGGTGCCGATGATCGAGGATGGCGACCTGGTGCTCTGGGAGTCCAACGCCATCGTCCGCTACCTGGCGGCGTGTTATGCCGCAGGCACCCTGTACCCGGAATCCCCGGTTGCGCGTGCCGAGGGTGACAAGTGGATGGACTGGACCACCTCCAGCTTCGCCACGCCCTTCCGCGACCTGTTCTGGGGCACCCTGCGCACACCGCCGGCCGAGCGCAACCAGGCGCTGATCGACGCCGCGCTGACCCGCTGCGGCGAGCTGCTGGCCATTCCCGACCGGGCCCTGGCCCAGCATCCGTATCTTTCCGGCGACGCCTTCGCCATGGGCGACATCCCCTTGGGTTGCTTCGCCTATGCCTGGTTCGAGATGCCCATCCTGCGGCCGGAGCTGCCCCACCTCCAGGCCTGGTACGAACGCCTGACGGCGCGGCCTGCGTATCGCAAGGCTGTGATGACGGCGCTCACCTGAGTCGCCAGCTCGCCGACCCGGCCATTGGAACCTAGGCTGATGTGCAGCGATGCATGGTTGAATTTGCTGGCATTTAGCCTTATCTAGCCACTTCCCCTTGAAGCAGACGAATCCACTATGAGTTCCGCCCTGTCCATCCGGCAGTTGACCAAGACCTACGGCAATGGCTTCCAGGCCCTCAAGGGCATCGATCTGGAAGTGGCCGAAGGTGATTTCTTCGCCTTGCTCGGCCCCAACGGCGCGGGCAAGTCCACCACCATCGGCATCCTGTCCACCCTGGTGAACAAGACCAGCGGCAGCGTCAGCGTCTTCGGCAACGACCTGGACAAATCGCCCTATGCACTCAAGCGCTGCCTGGGCGTGGTGCCCCAGGAGTTCAACTTCAACCAGTTCGAGAAGGTCTTCGACATCGTCGTGACCCAGGCGGGCTACTACGGCATTCCGGCGAAGGTCGCCAAGGAGCGCGCCGAGCAGTACCTGAACCAGCTCGGCTTGTGGGAGAAGCGCAATTCGGCATCCCGCGAGCTGTCCGGTGGTATGAAGCGCCGCCTGATGATCGCTCGCGCGCTGATCCACCAACCGCGCCTGCTGATCCTCGACGAACCCACCGCAGGCGTGGACATCGAGCTGCGCCGCTCCATGTGGAGCTTCCTCACCGAGCTCAACGAGCAGGGCATCACCATCATCCTGACGACGCACTACCTGGAAGAGGCCGAGCAGCTCTGCCGCAACATCGGCATCATCGACCACGGCCGGATCGTCGAGAACACCAGCATGAAGGAGCTGCTGAAGAAGCTTCACAAGGAAACCTTCCTGCTCGACCTCAAGGAGCCCCTGGAAGTGGTGCCGCAGCTCAACGGCTACCCGGCCGAACTGGTGGATGACCACACCCTGGAAGTGCAGGTGGAGAAGAGCCAGGGCCTGACCGAGCTGTTCCGCCAGCTCGCCGCCCTGAACATCGACGTGCTGAGCATGCGTAACAAGTCCAATCGCCTCGAGGAGCTGTTCGTGTCCCTGGTGGAGAAAAACCTGGCGAAGGTGGCCGTATGAGTTCGGAACTCTCCGCCAACCTGGTCGCCCTCAATACCATCGTCACCCGTGAAGTCCGCCGTTTCATGCGGATCTGGCCGCAGACCCTGCTGCCCCCGGCCATTACCATGGCGCTGTACTTCGTCATCTTCGGCAACCTGATCGGCCGGCAGATCGGCGACATGGGCGGCTTCAGCTACATGGACTACATCGTCCCCGGCCTGATCATGATGTCGGTGATCACCAACTCCTACAGCAACGTGGTGTCGAGCTTCTTCGGCAGCAAGTTCCAGCGCTCGGTGGAGGAGCTCCTGGTATCGCCGGTGTCGGCGCACACCATCCTCCTCGGCTACACCATTGGTGGCGTGCTGCGCGGGTTGGCGGTGGGGGTGATCGTGACCTTCCTGTCGCTGTTCTTCACCAAGCTCCAGGTGCACCACATCGGGGTGACCGCGCTGGTGGTACTGCTGACCGCCACCATCTTCTCCCTGGGTGGCTTCATCAACGCCGTCTACGCACGCAACTTCGACGACATCTCGATCATCCCGACCTTCGTGCTGACCCCGCTGACCTACCTGGGCGGCGTGTTCTACTCGATCAACCTGCTGCCGCCCTTCTGGCAGGCGGTGTCCCTGGGCAACCCGATCCTGCACATGGTCAACGCCTTCCGCTACGGCATCCTCGGCGTTTCCGACATCAACATCGGTGTCGCCATCGCTCTGATGCTGCTGACCATGGTCATCCTCTACACCGCCTGCATCCGTCTATTGGTGAGCGGACGGGGCATGCGTCAGTAAGGCGAAACAATGCGACACAGAGTGGCATTATCTCTGTAATGCCACTGGCGAGCCTGCCGATATAGTCGGCAGGCTCCTTTCCTTCCGAATCGTCCCAGAGGCTCCAGATGAAGGTCCGTCGCAGTGTTTGGCTGTTGTTCGGGGCGCTTGCCTCGTTGTCCGCCATGGCCCAGGAGGCGCCTCTGGTGGAAGTGGCCGAACCGCAACGGGCGCTGGTGCGCGACGAGCTGGTGACCTTCGGGTCCCTGCGCTCGGACGAGTCGGTGATGATCCGCCCGGAAGTGGAGGGCAGGGTGGCCAGCCTGCATTTTCGCGAGGGAGAGAAGGTCAAGGGCGGCGAACTGCTGATCAGCCTGGACGACGCCATCGCCCGCGCCGAGCTGGCCCAGGCCCAGGCCAATCTCGACCTGGCGGAAAAGAGCTATGAGCGGGCCAAAATGCTGTTCTCCCGTGGCGCCAGCAATGCCCAGGCCCAGGACGAATCCCTGTCCCAGGAACAGGCCGCCCGCGCCAGCCTGGCGCTGGCCCAGGCGCGCTTCGACAAGACCCAGATCCGCGCCCCTTACGACGGCACCCTCGGCCTGCGTCTGGTGAGCGTCGGTGACTACCTCAGCGCCGGACAGGACGTGGTCAACCTGGAGGTACTGGACCCACTCAAGGTGGATTTCCGCGTGCCGCAGAAGGCGGTCAGCCAGGTGAGCATCGGCCAGGCGGTGGAGCTGAGCCTGGACGCTTACCCGGGCGAACGCTTCCGGGGCGCGATCATCGCCCTCAACCCGCGCCTGGATGAGGTCGGCCGCAGCCAGGCGATCCGAGCGCAGGTTCCCAACCAGGACCACCGCCTCAAGCCCGGCCAGTTCGTGAAGGTGTCGGTGATCCTCGCCGAGCGCCCGCAAGCCTTGCTGATCCCCGAGGAAGCGGTAATGCCCCTGGGGCACCAGTTGTTCGTCAACCTGGTGGTGGACGGCAAGGTGGAGCGGCGTCCCATCAAGATCGGCCAGCGCCTGCGCGGCAAGGCCGAGGTCCGTGAGGGCCTGCAGGGCGACGAGCAGGTCATTACCGCGGGCTGGCAGAAAGTCAGCCCAGGGCTGGAGGTCCGCACCGTAGCGCGGGGTGGCGTATGACCCTCTCAGATGTGTGCATCCGCAGGCCGGTATTCGCCACCGTCCTGTCACTGATCCTGGTCCTGCTCGGCTTGCTGGCCTACCAGCGACTGGCGGTGCGGGAATACCCCAACATCGACGTGCCCATCGTCACCGTCAACGTGATCTACCCCGGTGCCAGCCCGGAGATCATGGAATCCCAGGTGGCCCAGCCCATCGAGGACGTGTTGTCAGGCATCGAGGGCCTGGACTTCGTTGCCTCCATCAGCCGTTCGGAGAACACCCAGATCACCGCCCAGTTCCGCCTCGGCACCAATGCCGACGAAGCGGCCAACGACGTGCGCGACCGCCTGGGCCGCGTGCGTGGCCTGCTGCCGGACGAGATCAATGAACCCATCGTGCAGAAGGTCGAGGCCGACGCCCAGCCGGTGATCTGGATCGCCTTCTACAGCGAGCAGCACTCGGCGATGGAGATCACCGACGTACTGGAGCGGGTGATACGGGACCGCCTGCAGACCATCCCGGGTGTTTCTGAGGTGCAGATCCGGGGTGCCCGGCGTTTCGCCATGCGCATCTGGCTGGACCCGGAAAAACTCGCCGCCCACGACCTCACCGTGCAGGACGTGGAAGATGCCTTGCGCCGGCAGAACGTGGAGATTCCCGCCGGCCGCATCGAGTCCGTGCAGCGCGAGTTCAGCGTGCTGTCGGAAACCGACCTGCGTACCCCGGAGGAGTTCAACGACCTGATCCTCAACGACCAGCGCGGCTACCTGCTGCGCCTGGCCGATGTCGGTCACGCCGAAGTGGGCGCGGCGGACGAACGCAGCATCGTGCGCTTCAACGGGCGCGCGGCGGTGTCCCTGGGGCTGGTCAAGCAGGCCACGGCCAACCCGCTGGAGATTTCCGACGGGCTCGATGCCGCGCTGCCGGAAATCCGCGCGTTGCTGCCCGATGGCATGAAGATGACCATCGCCAACGACAACTCGCTGTTCATCCGCGAGTCCATCAACAACGTCTACACCACTATCTGGGAAGCGGTGGTGCTGGTCATCCTGATCATCTTCCTGTTCCTGCGCTCCCTGCGCGCCACCCTGATTCCCCTGGTCACCATCCCGGTCTCGCTGATCGGTGCCTTCAGTCTGATGGTGCTGCTGGGCTTCTCCATCAACACCCTGACGTTGCTGGCCATGGTGCTCGCCATCGGCCTGGTGGTGGACGACGCCATCGTGGTGCTGGAGAACATCCACCGGCACATCGAGGAGGGCATGTCGCCGATCCAGGCGGCCTACAAGGGCAGCCGCGAGATCGCCTTCGCGGTGATCGCCATGACCCTCACCCTGGCGGCGGTCTATGCCCCCATCGGCTTCATGCAGGGCACGTCGGGCAAGCTCTTCACGGAATTCTCCTGGACGCTCGCCGGCGCGGTGCTGGTGTCCGGCTTCGTCGCCCTGACGCTGTCGCCGATGATGTGCGGACGCCTGCTCAAGCCCCACGCAGCGCAGCAGCACGGGCGCTTCTACAACCTGGTGGAGTCCTTTCTCCACGCGCTGACCTACAGCTACCGCCACCTGCTGGAGCGGGTGCTGCGGGTCTGGATGCTGATCATCCTGCTGCTGGCGGGCATCCTCGTGCTTTGCCTGGTGCTGTTCAGCGGCCTGCGCAGTGAGCTGGCGCCCACCGAAGACACCGGTACCATCGTCGGCTCCATCAATGGCCCCGACGGCGCCACCATCGAATACACCAGCCGCTACGCGAAGATGCTGGAAGAGGCCTACCAGTCGATCCCCGAAGCCAACCGTTACATGGTGGTGGTGGGTTTCCCGACCGTGGCCCAGGGGCTGTCATTCCTCAAGCTGGAGGACTGGGACTCGCGGGGGCGCAGCCAGTTCGAGATTCGCGACGAGCTACTGCCCAAGCTGCGCGACATCCCCGGCGTGCGTGCCTTTCCCATCAACCGGCCACCCCTGGGCCAGAGCGCCCGCAACCAGCCGGTGAACTTCGTGATCCGCTCCTCGCTGGAGTACAGCGAGCTGCAGACCTACGTCGACCAGTTGATGGAGCGGGTGCGCGACTATCCGGGGCTGGAGAGCCTGGACAGCGACCTCAAGCTCAACTCGCCGCAACTCAAGGTCACGGTCAACCGCGAGCAGGCAGTGGCCGTGGGTACCGATGTGGCCGCGATCGGTCGCAGCCTGGAAAGCCTGTTCGGCAGCCGCCAGGTGACCCGCTTCAAGCAGAACGGCGAGCAGTACGACGTGCTGGTGCAACTGGCCAACGTCGACCGCAGTAATCCTGACGACCTCAACCGCGTCTACGTGCGCGGCCGCAACGACAGCATGGTGCAGCTGGCCAACCTGATCGACGTACGGGAAACCGTAGCGCCCCGCGAACTCAACCATTTCAACCAGCTGCGCGCGGTAACCGTCACCGCCAACGTCGGCTCCGGCTACACCCTCGGTGAGGCGCTGGATTATCTGGAGGAAGCGGCTCGCGCGGTATTCCCGCCGGATACCCAGTTCGACTACACCGGCACCTCGCGGGACTTCAAGGACTCCAGCAGCGGCGTGGCGCTGATCTTCGCCCTGGCCCTGGTGTTCATCTACCTGGTGCTGGCGGCGCAGTTCGAGAGCTTCATCGACCCGCTGATCATCCTCTTCAGCGTGCCGCTCTCCATGGCCGGTGCGCTGCTTGCGCTGACCATTTTCGGCGGCACCCTGAACATCTATTCGCAGGTGGGGATGGTCACCCTCATCGGCCTGATCACCAAGCACGGCATCCTCATCGTCGAGTTCGCCAACCAGCTCCTGCGCCAGGGCGTGGACCTGCACGAAGCGGTGATGGAAGCCTCGGTGAAGCGCCTGCGGCCGATCCTGATGACCACCGGCGCCATGGTGCTGGGCTCGGTGCCCCTGGCCATCGCCAGCGGTGCTGGCGCGGAAAGCCGGCAGCAGATCGGCATGGTGATCGTCGGCGGCCTGCTGGTGGGGACCTTCTTCACCCTCTTCGTGGTGCCGACCCTCTACCAGCAACTGCGCCGCTGGAAGCCGATTCACCGGCTGGAGACCGCGCCGGCGTGAGGGGCGTTGCTTTTCGCTGTAGGGGCGAATTCATTCGCCAAGGGTAGCGAAGCTGCCCCCCGGTGCCTCCGGCGGGCAGACCTTCGGCCTGCTTGGCGATTGAAATCGCCCCTACAAGGTCGTTTCCCTTTCCATCACAACCGCTGAAAGAACAGCGGATAGCGATTCACCAGCCCGTCCTCATCCAGCGTCAGCACCGCTTCGAAGCCGCTGCCGTCGAGGTTCTGGTAGAGGTAATGGGTCTGGTCGAGGCGGGTGTAGGCCTGGCGCATGCGCCGTACGGTCAGTTGCGGGGCTTCGACGAAGACCGTTTCGATCTCCCTCCGCTCGCCGGGGTTGAGGAACAGCCGCCAGATGCTCGGGCTGTTGGTGAAGGGCGTGGGCCAGAGGTCCAGGTCGAGGCTGCCGGACAGCTCCGGCAGCTTCTGGCCGTTGCCATCGAACCAGTGCAGGCCATCGCGGCGCAGGGTCAGGTTGCGGCTGCCACGTCCGTCACGCACCGTGGCGTTGAAACCCCGGGGCTCCCAGCCTTTCTCGTACTCCACGCTGTAATTCAGGCGATAGGACTTGCCGTCGTCGTCGAAGGCCAGCATTCCGCTGTCCGCGCGGCGTCCCTCAAGGCGGAAGTCTTCCAGGCCCTGGGTGGGCGCCCGGTTGTTCCACAGATGGGTCCAGAGGGCGGTGGTTCTCATCGCTTCAGGCTTCCTGGCGCTGGGGTTTGCGCATGACCAGATAGAGCAGCGGCCCGATGGAGGCGAACACCGCGGTCAGCACGTAGAAGGGTAGCAAGTAGGCCAGGCTGCGGCCCTGGCGACGGTTGTCCTGGTACATCCAGATGCCGATCAGCGCACAGGCGAGGTAGAGGTCGATCACGACCTGCGCGGTATCGGCGCGGCTCATCAACTGTGCGCCGAACTCCAGCAGGGGCTGTTCGCTGGTGGCCATGACCCAGAGGGTGTAGCCACCGAACAGCACCAGGGCGACCAGGGCGAAGGAGCGAATGGACATGAGACTTTCCTTGTCGTTGGGGAGATTCAGTCTAGGCGTAGCCCCACCTGCCGGATCTTCGGCAGGCGCGCCACCACCAGCTGGTGGGAGCGGATAATCAGCTCACGCAGCTCATCGTCGCCCATGGGGTAGGGCCGTTGCATCGCGATCCAGTGGGCGCGGGCCAGGTAGGGGGCAGGGCTGATGCCAGGGCGGTCGACATAACCGAGGAAGAGGTCCTTGTCGACCTTGAAGGTCAAGCCGTCACCCAGGAAGTTGATGATGGCGAACATCTTGTTGCCGGCGATGGAAAACACCCGGTTACTGCCCCATTTGAGGTCTTCCCGGGCACCGGGAAGTTGCAGGCAGAAGGCGGCGACTTGGTCGGGGGTCATGGGGGCTCCTGTTCCGTCAGGTTCGGGTTTCGCCGCGCAGCAGCCACAGGCTGAGCAGCATGCCGGCCAGCGCCATCAGGGCAGCGACCAGGAAGATGGCGGCAAAGCCCGCGCCACCGGCGATGGCGCCCATCAATGGCCCGGCGATGCCCAGGGCGAGGTCGAAGAATACCGCGTAGGCGCCCAGCGCTGAACTACGGCTGGCGGCTGGAATGCGCGTGACCGCCTCGACCCCCAGGGCAGGGTAGACCAGCGACAGGCCGAAGCCCGTGAGGGCCGCGCCGGCCAGGGCCAGCCAGGGTGAGGTGGCGGCCCACAGCAGGAACAGGCCGAGGCTCTCCACGGCCAGGCAGACAATGGCCACCCGGTAGCCGCCAAGGTGTTTGATGGTGCCCACGAACAATAGCCGCGCACCGATGAAGGCACAGCCGAACGCGGTGAGGCAGTAGGCGGCGCCTTCCCAGCCGACACTGGCGTAGTAGAGGGTGATGAAGGTGGCCAGGGTGCCGAAGCCGATGGAACCCAAGGCCAGCGCCGTGCCGTTGGGGGCGATGCGCAGGAACACGTTGCTGAAGGGCAATCGCTCACCGTGGACGATGGGCGAGGGGCGCTTCGGCCAGGCCAGCAGGAGGGCGATGGCGCAAAGCAGGGCGATCAGCCCGCCAATGCTCCACAGGCCCAGCGAATCCACCATCACCACACCCAGGGGCGCACCGATGGCCACGGCGCCGTAGGAGGCGATGCCGTTGAACGAGATGACCCGCGCCATGTTCTCCGCGCCCACCAGGCCCACGCCCCAGCTGATGGAACCGGTGCCCACCAGCCCCTGGCCGATACCCAGCAACACGCGCCCGCCCAGCAGCAGCGCAAGGCTCGTCATGGGGAATTGCGCCAGGGAGGTGGACAGGAAGGTCAACACCCCGGACAGGCCGCAGCAGGCCATGCCGTACATCACCGCGCGCTTGGCGCCCAGCCGGTCGGCCAGGCTTCCGGACATGGGGCGGGAGAGGAGGGTGGCAAGGTACTGGGTGCTGATGACGATCCCCGCCATTACCGAGCCGTAGCCCATGTCGTCGTGCACGTAGCCGGGCAGCACCGCGATGGGCAGGCCGACGCAGAAGAAACTGATGAAGGTGAAAAAGACGACGGTGATGATCTGCAGGGTATGGGAGGACGCGGGCAGCCGTGGCGTGCTCATGGCAGAACCTGGAATCGGAGAGACGGGCGTGGATGCCGTCCATCATCCCTGACTCCCTGCGGCAAAGGAAGCTGGCTAATGGTTGTCTTGCTTGGCAGCGTTCAGATCACCGTTCCCTGATGGCGGGAGAAGGCTTCCGCGAGGTGTTCGATCCAGGCGCGAACCGCAGGCAGCAAGCCACGTCTGTGGGTGTAGACCGCCTGTAGGTTGCCACCCGGCAGATGCCAGTCCGGCAACAGACGTACCATGCTGCCGTCGCGCAGTTCGGCCTCGCAGTTCATCTGCGGCAACATGCTGAAGCCGAGGCCCGCCAGTACCGCGTGCTTTCGCACATCGAAATCCTCGATGCCCAGGCGCGCCTCCAGCACCACCTCCCGGCGATTGCCCTGGGCGTCCCGCAGGTCGTGATGGATGCGCCGGTCGGCTTCCAGGCCGCCAAGGGCCGGCAACGACTGGAGGTCGTCGGGCGTGAGGATGCTCCGGCCCTCAACCAGGCTGGGGGCGGCGACCAGGAATGCCTGCGCCGGCCTCAGGACGCGGGCGATAAGGGTCGGGTCTTCATCGCCTTCCTCGCGAACCCGTAGCGCCACGTCTACTCCTTCCTCGCGCAAGTCCACCCGGCGGTTGGTCAGGATCATGTCCAGCTGCACGAGGGGGTATTGCTGGAGGAAGTCGGTGATCATCGGCCTCAGCATCGCGTGCGCGAGTTCCGTTGGGCAGGACACCCGCAGACGGCCCCGTGGCTCGACCGTGAGGCTGGCGACCACTTCCTCGGCCTGTTCGGCCTCCAGCAGCATGGCCTGGCAATGGCGCAGGAAGCGCTCGCCGACGTCGGTCAGCGCCATCTTGCGGGTCGTGCGCTGCAGCAGGCGGGCGTCCAGGCGGGTTTCCAGCTCCGCAATGCGCCGGGAAAGGCGAGATTTCGGCACCCCGAGCAAACGCGCGGCCGCCGAGAAGCCACCGTACTCCACCACCTTGGCGAAGTAGAAAAGGTCGTTGAGATCCTGCATGGCTGGATTGTTCCGTGTGGGGTACGAACTATCTCACCGGAGCCTGTTCGGCAGCCATCGTTTTCGCTGGCGGTACGATGCGCCGGGAACCAGTCGACCGGGCCGTGGAGCCTGCCTATGCTGGTCGTCAATCCGTGGCGCGATACCTGCAATCGACAGGGAGGCTCGCCGATTCGGTGAGCGAGGGATGGCGTGCACGCCGGCAGGTATGCCTGACAGCGGTTTCCGGTACGGAAAGTGAGCACCATGTTGGTTCGTCTTTCAGCAATCCTGGCTCTTCTTGTCCCGCTGGTGGCGTTCGGCGCCCCGGCCGTCGGCATGCACCGCCTGGAACTGGCCGACCCGCTGGACGACGGCCAGCGCTTGAGCGCGGTGGCGTTCTACCCCGCGCAGGGCAAGCCACGCAGCACGGATGTCGACCTCTATCAGGTGGAAGCCGGCGACGATGCGCCCATGGCAGACGGGCATTTCCCTCTGGTACTGATTTCCCACGGCAACGGTGGCTCGCCGCTGGCCCACCATGACCTGGCGACCGCCCTGGCCAGGGCCGGTTTTGTCGTGCTGGCCGTGCAGCACACCGGCGACAACTACCAAGACCAGAGCCGCGCCGGGACTTTCAGCAACCTCTACGGCCGTCCGTTGCAGTTGTCCGCCGCCATTGATGCGGCGGCGTCCGATGACCTGCTGGCCGGCGGGCTGGATACCGAGCGGGTGGGCGTGATCGGCTACTCCGCCGGTGGTGAGTCGGCCCTGATACTGGCGGGCGCCCAGCCCACACCGGAACGGCTACATGACTACTGCCGGCAATGGCCAGATGACCGGGATGCCTGTGGTCGCGGCGGCAAGTTGATCGTCGACCGGGACGACCTTTCGGCCTTCGCCGATCCCCGGGTGGGTTCGGTGATGCTGATGGCGCCGCTGGGGCTGATGTTCGATCGCAAGGGGCTGGAGCCGGTAAAGGTTCCGGTGCTGATCTACAGCGGGGACGATGACCGCATCCTGCAACTGGAACAGAACGCCGGCGCGCTGGTGCGGCGCCTGCCCAGTCCGCCGGATTTCCGCCTGCTGCCCGGAGCGGGGCACTTCGTCTTCATGGCACCCTGCCCGCAAGCGCTGGGTGCCGTGGCGCCACACGTTTGCCAGGACGCCGAAGGCGTCGACCGGGCGGCGATCCATGAGGAGCTGAACGACGAGGCGGTGCGCTTTTTCAGCCGGACCCTGGCGGATCCCCAGGACCCGTTCCGCTGACCGCGCCGGAGGCGTCCCGCGGATGGAACGAAGTCGCTCGGGGAGGGTGCGGCCTGGCGTTCAAGCGCATTGCCGGGTGGCCGGTCAGGGGCTATACCTGAGCCTTTCCCATCCACCCGAAAACGGAGCGATCACCATGTCCTTGTCCATGTACGAGGCGTCCATCCCGGTCCTGACGCGCATGCTCGGCAACCTTTCCAACCTGCTGAAAAAGGGCGAAGCCAACGCCCAGGCGCGCAGCATCGACCCCAAGGTGTTCATCGATTCGCGCCTGGCGCCTGACATGTATCCCCTTGCCCGCCAGGTCCAGATCGCCAGCGACATGGCCAAGGGGTGCGCGGCCCGTCTGGCCGGCGTCGAAGTGCCGAGCTGGCAAGACACCGAAAGCACCTTCGAAGAGCTGCAGGCACGCATTGCCAAGACCCTGGATTTCATCAAGGGCATCGATGCCGCCAAGCTCGAAGGCAGTGAAACCCGCACCGTGGTGCTGAAGATGCGCAGCGGCGAAATCAGCTTCAGCGGTCGCGACTACCTGCTCGGTTTCGCCATGCCGAACTTCTATTTCCACGTCACCGCCGCCTACGCCATCCTTCGCCACAACGGCGTGGACGTCGGCAAGATGGATTACCTGGGCGGGGTCTGACGCTTACCGGCACGCTTCGCTATCCAACATTGGAGCTTGAGCACGGCTCCAATGGTGGATCGGTAAAGCGTGATCCACCGTACGCAGAAATTTTTGTCCCATGAGTGAGACGCTGAATCACGAAATCGCCGTCTAATCAGCTTTTATCGACATGGATAGGATTACCCCCAATCCGATCGGCCGTCGCCGGTCGCCCAACTGAGGGTAACCAACCATGAAACTCCTGCACCTCGACTCCAGCATCCTCGGCGACGCCTCCGCCTCCCGCCAACTGAGCCGCGACGTGGTCGCCGCCTGGAAGGCCGCCGAGCCGACCGCCCAGATCACCTACCGCGACCTGGCAAGCGACGCCATCAGCCACCTGTCCGCCCTGAGCCTGGTTGCCGGCGGTACTCCGGCTGACCTGCGCGACGCCGCCCAGAAGCACGAAGCCGAACTGGGTGAAACCACCCTGAACGAATTCCTCGCCGCCGACGCGGTCGTCATCGGCGCGCCGATGTACAACTTCAGCGTCCCGAGCCAACTGAAAGCCTGGATCGACCGCATCGCCGTCGCCGGCAAGACCTTCCGCTACACCGAGAACGGCCCGGAAGGCCTGGCGGGTGGCAAGAAGGTGGTGATCGTCAACACCGCAGGCGGTATCCACTCCGGCCAGGTGACCGGCCAGGCCCATGAGGACTACCTGAAGCTGGTGCTGAACTTCCTCGGCGTGACCGACATCGAAGTCGTCCGCGCCGAAGGCCTGGCCTACGGCGAAGAGCCCCGCGCCAATGCCATCAGCGCCGCCAAGCAGCAGATCGGCGAGCTGTTCGCCACTGCCTGATTCGGTACGCCGGAAAACACAAAGCCCCGCAATTGCGGGGCTTTGTCGTTTGTAGCGAGTGAGCGATCTCAAGAGGCATGGCCTGCTTTACCTGTAGGAGCGAATTCATTCGCGAAAGGGCTGCGCAGCAGCCCTGGCGAACTGAAGGGCAGACCTGCAGTCTGCATCGCGAATGAATTCGCTCCCACAAAGAGGTTCAGGCCGTCCTCAGACAATCACACCCTGGCTACGCAGGTAGTCGTCATAGGTACCGCTGAAGTCGGTCACGCCGTTCTCGTTCAGTTCGATGATGCGGGTGGCCAGGGAGCCGACGAACTCGCGGTCGTGGCTGACGAAGATCAGGGTGCCCGGGTAGTTCTCCAGTGCCAGGTTGAGCGCCTCGATGGATTCCATGTCCAGGTGGTTGGTGGGTTCGTCCATCACCAGCACGTTAGGCTTCTTCAGGATCAGCTTGCCGAACAGCATGCGGCCTTGCTCACCACCGGAAATCACCTTCACCGACTTGAGGATCTCGTCGTTGGAGAACAGCATGCGGCCGAGGGTGCCGCGCACCAGCTGCTCGCCACCCTGGGTCCACTGGCCCATCCAGTCGAACAGGGTCATGTCGTCTTCGAAGTCATGGGCGTGGTCCTGGGCGTAGTAGCCGAGGTCCGCACTTTCGGTCCACTTCACGCTACCGGCGTCTGGGGTCATCTCACCGACCAGGGTACGCAGCAGGGTGGTCTTGCCGATGCCGTTCGGGCCGATGATGGCGACGCGCTCGCCAGCCTCGATCTGCAGGTCCAGGCCCTTGAACAGTTGCTTGCCCTCGAAGCCCTTGGCCAGCTTCTCCACGGTCACCGCCTGGCGGTGCAGCTTCTTGTGCTGGTCGAAGCGGATGAAGGGGCTGACGCGGCTGGACGGCTTGACCTCGGCCAGTTGGATCTTGTCGATCTGCTTGGCGCGCGAGGTGGCCTGCTTGGCTTTCGAGGCGTTGGCGGAGAAGCGGCTGACGAAGGTCTGCAGCTCGGCGATCTGCGCTTTCTTCTTGGCGTTGTCGGCCAGGAGTTGCTCGCGGGACTGGGTCGCGGCGGTCATGTACTCGTCGTAGTTGCCCGGAAACAGACGCAGCTCGCCGTAATCCAGGTCCGCCATGTGAGTGCACACGCTGTTCAGGAAGTGGCGGTCGTGGGAAATGATGATCATGGTGCTGTTACGCGCCGTGAGGATGTTTTCCAGCCAGCGGATGGTATTGATGTCCAGGTGGTTGGTCGGCTCGTCCAGCAGCAGCACATCCGGGTCCGAGAACAGCGCCTGGGCCAGCAAAACGCGCAGCTTCCAGCCGGGAGCGACTTCGCTCATCGGACCGAAATGCTGGCTGAGCGGAATGCCGAGGCCAAGCAGCAGCTCGCCGGCGCGGGATTCGGCGGTGTAGCCGTCCATCTCGGCGAACTCGGTCTCCAGCTCGGCCACGGCCATGCCGTCGTCCTCACTCATTTCCGGCAGCGAATAGATGCGGTCACGTTCGGCCTTGACTCGCCACAGCTCGGCATGGCCCATGATCACGGTGTCGATCACGCTGAATTCTTCGTACGCGAACTGATCCTGGCGCAGCTTGCCGAGGCGCACGTTGGGTTCCAGCATCACCTGGCCGCCAGAAGGCTCCAGATCGCTGCCGAGGATCTTCATGAAGGTCGACTTGCCGCAGCCGTTGGCACCGATCAGGCCGTAGCGGTTGCCGTTGCCGAACTTGACGGAAACGTTCTCGAACAGCGGCTTGGGGCCGAACTGCATGGTGATGTTGGCGGTAGAGATCACGGTGGAATCCTGAGCTTTGGGGCGCTCGCGCGCAAAAAAGGCGCGATTGTAGCGGTTTTGCCCAGGGCTGGGGGGAACCTTCGGCGGCTGTGGGACGAAAGGGCGTGCGAACTCGTCGGCCCCCTTCGAACGGGAATAGGGTCTCGGCGCCTATGGGGGATTCATGCCCGAGGGGAATTGATCCCCATCACGATGCGCCTCGCCATCATGAGCATGATGAACGCCCATTAAGGATGAGGGGGAAGTGACATGCTCTATCTACTGCTCAAGTTCGCGCATCTCACGGCAGCGGCTTTTTTCATCGGCGGGGTGTTCTTCGAGGTCATGATCCTCAACCGGGCGGCCCGCAGTCTGGAAGCGGGGCCTCGTGAACAGCTGTCCAGGGCCCTGGGGCAGCGCGCCCGGCGTGTCATGCACTGGGTCATCCTCGTACTCTTCGGCGCCGGCCTGGCGCTGGCCTGGCATTACCGCGCTGTGCTGCAGGACCCTTTCTCCAGCAGCTTCGGCACCTTGCTGGTGCTGAAGATCTGCCTGGCACTGAGCATCCTCGGGCACTTCCTGCTGGTCGTTTTGCTGATGCGCAGTGGGCGCATGACGCCAGCCCGCTCCCGTCTGATCCACCTCAGCGTGCTGATTCAGATGCTTGGCATCCTGTTCCTGGCCAAGGCGATGTTCCTGGTCAGCTGGTAG
The DNA here is from genome assembly GCF_029873155.1 of Pseudomonas sp. BN515. Classification (NCBI taxonomy): domain Bacteria; kingdom Pseudomonadati; phylum Pseudomonadota; class Gammaproteobacteria; order Pseudomonadales; family Pseudomonadaceae; genus Pseudomonas; species Pseudomonas sp. BN515. Next base: position 56,029 of record NZ_SSOH01000081.1, read on the forward strand.
CGCGGTCTGCGGAGGCTGCGAAGGTGCGGAATGTCCGGTCTGACCTGTACACGGCGCTATCACGAAACCGTCAAGAACCGGCGCTAGCCTGACCTGGCTTCCACGGCACTTTGACTCTCGATCGCGCCGCCCACGCTACGCGATGCAGGCCAACCTGATCAGTTGGCCTTTTTTCTTTCTGCCGTTCCGCCGTGCACCAGTCGGAGTATCCATGGACATCGCAATCCAGCAGGTCAGCCGCAGCGACAGGGAAGAGTGGCAGGTGGAGGTCTTCGGCATGAAGGTTTCCTTCCGCGACAAGGCGGCTGCGCTGGCCTTCGCGATCAGGCTGCAGGAGCGCGTGGAAGCGCCCCATCTGCTGCCGGGCACACCCGATCAGGATGATGTTCAGGCCTGAGGCTCAATTTCTTGTCGGTTCCAGCTATTGCGTGGCGGGCCTGGGCTGGGGCAAAAATGTGCCTTCCGGACCAGAAGGAGAAGGCACGTGAAGAGAGCTCTGATTTTCGTTGCACTGACCTTGCAGGCCTGCACCTTCGCAGCGGTGGCGGGGGAGTGGCCGCAAGGTGGTGGCGAGAAGTTCACCCAGGAATGCGTTGCCAGCGCGGCCAGGCAGGTTCCGCAGGACAAGGCCGTCGCCTACTGCAACTGCTCCAACGGCATGATGCAGGAGGCCTTCACCTCGCAGCAGCTGGTGAGCGTGACCGAAGGCCGGAAACCGACCGAAGACGAATTGACGGTCCTCACCGATATCTCGCGTACGTGCGCTCGCGAAACACTGCAATGATGAAGTCGGGGCGCGGAGTGAAGGCGCTGCAATAAGGCCTTCACATTCCGGCGCGAGAATAGGCACTGCGCCACGGACGGTGCCCATTCTCGCCAGATGCCCCTCACTCCCTGAAGAACACCTGCACCAGGTGATAGCCGAACTGGCTTTTCACCGGGCCATGGATGACGCGCACGGGTTTCTTGAAAATTACCTGATCGATCACTCGCACCATCTGGCCAGGGCGCACTTCGCCCAGGTCGCCGCCGCGCTTGCCGGACGGGCAGATGGAGTGCTTCTTGGCCAGGACGGCGAAGTCTTCGCCCTTGTCCAGGCGCTTCTTCAATTGTTCGGCTTCCGCCTCGGTCTTGACCAGAATATGGCGGGCAAGGGCCTTGGCCATGGGAATTCCTCTTGGACTGTGGAGCGGTTCATTGTGCCAGTACAGGCAGCCGCCATACAGTTGGGCACCGGTGATCCGCCAAGCGGATGCCTTCACCTGACACGGGATGTGCACCTTCGATGGACCTCTCAGCGATGCTCAAGATCCTGGCTACCCAGGATGGCTCCGACCTCTACCTGTCCACGGGCGCGCCGCCCTGCGCCAAGTTCAACGGCCTGTTGCGGCCGCTCAGCAACGAACCACTGAAGGCCGGCGACGTGGCCAGGATCGCCGAGTCGATCATGGACGCCGAGCAGCGTGCCGAGTTCGACCGCGAACTGGAGATGAACCTGGCGATCTCGCTGCCGAACATCGGCCGCTTCCGTATCAACATCTTCCGCCAGCGCAACGAGGTATCCATCGTCGCGCGGAACATCAAGCTGGATATCCCGCGCTTCGAAGACCTCAAGCTGCCCGAAGTGCTGCTCAAGATGGTGATGGAAAAGCGCGGCCTGGTGCTCTTCGTCGGCGGAACCGGCTCTGGTAAGTCCACCTCGCTGGCGGCGCTGATCGACTACCGCAATCGCAACACCGGCGGCCACATCATCACCATCGAAGATCCTGTGGAGTACGTGCACCGGCACAAGAAATCCATCATCAACCAGCGCGAAGTCGGGGTGGATACCCGCAGCTTCCACGCTGCGCTGAAGAACACCCTGCGCCAGGCGCCGGACGTGATCCTGATCGGCGAGATTCGCGACCGCGAGACCATGGAGCACGCCCTGGCCTTCGCCGACACCGGCCACCTGGCCATTTCCACCCTGCACGCCAACAACGCCAACCAGGCGCTGGACCGCATCATCAACTTCTTCCCGGAAGAGCGTCGTCCGCAGCTGCTCAACGACCTGGGCAACAACCTCAAGGCCTTCGTTTCCCAGCGCCTGGTACGTACCCAGGACGGCAAGCGCCGAGCGGCGGTGGAGGTGCTGCTGGGTACCTCGACCATCAGCGACCTGATCAAGCGCGGTGAATTCCACTCCATCAAGGAGATCATGGAAAAGTCCCGTGGCCTGGGCATGCAGACCTTCGACCAGGCGCTGTTCGACCTGGTGGTGGAGGGCGCCATTCCCGAAGAGGAGGCGATCAAGAACGCAGACTCGGCCAACAACCTGCGCCTGAAGCTCAAGCTCTATCGCGAAGGCCCTGCTGCAACGCCCGCACCGGCCGCAGCGGCGCCAGCACCGGCAGCTGCCCCTAGCGCCACTCCGGATTCCGCCGGCTGGGGCCTGGAGCTGAAGCTGGAAGACCTGGAAGAAGACGCGCCGGAAGAGCCGGGGCCTCGGATGGGTTAGTTCGTTGTGGGAGCGAATTCATTCGCGAAAGCAGCCCGTAGGGCTGCCTGCCCCAATCGCGAATGAATTCGCTCCCACAAGTAAGGCAATCGCGCGATTACCCCCAACCTGTATGGCCAAATTTAAATCTGTCTGTACATAGCGACCACGTTCCGGCGCGCATAGATTCGCCCCATGCACCAAACCGATCCGGGAGGTCGTGATGCGAATCGCCGTACTGACATTCGAAGGTTTCAACGAACTGGATTCCTTCGTGGCCGCCGCCTTGCTCAACCGCATGCGTGGACAGGGCTGGCAGGCGGAGATCACTGCGCCCAGCGACTGGGTGACGTCCATGAACGGCGTGCGGGTCCAGGCCCAGCAACCGCTGGAGTTCGCCAACGGTGCCGACGTGGTGCTGTTCGGTAGCGGCATCCTGACCCGTGATATCGCCAAGGACCGGAACATCCTCGATCGCCTGCAACTGGACCCGCAACGCCAACTGATCGGCTCACAGTGCTCCGGCGCCTTGCTCATGGCCAAACTCGGCCTGCTCGACAATCTGCCGGCCTGTACCGACCTCACCACCAAGCCCTGGGTGATCGAGGCCGGCGTACGGGTGCTGGATCAGCCGTTCTTCGCCAGCGGCAACCTCGCCACGGCGGGGGGCTGCCTATCCGCGCCCTACCTGGCCGCCTGGGCGATCGCCAAGCTGGCCGGCGAAGACGCCGCAGCTTCCGTGCTGCACTACGTGGCGCCGGTAGGGGAGAAAGAGGCCTATGTGGAGCGGGCGCTGGGTGTGATTCGGCCGTATCTATAAGGTGCGATGCGCGCTTCTGTAGGGTCGATTTCAATCGACAAGGGCGGCGCAGCCGCCCCCTGAGAAATTGCAGGCCGGACCTTCGGCCCGGTTGGCGAATGAATTCGCCCCTACAAGTGTTCGGCCTTCACTCCGTAGGGTGGGCTTCAGCCCACCATTGCAGGTCAGCTGTGGGCTAAAGCCCACCCTACAAGGCTACAAGGCGAATCCCTTGAGGATGCGCGGGCCGCCCCTTCAACTCTGAAGCTCTGGAAGATCCCGATACAACTCCAACGCCTGCGGGTTGGCCAGGGCATCGGTGTTCTTCACCGGCTTGCCATGCACCACGTTTCGCACCGCCAGTTCGACGATCTTGCCGCTCAGGGTGCGGGGAATGTCGTCAACGGCGATGATCTTCGCCGGCACGTGGCGCGAGGTGGTGTTGGTGCGGATCACCTGGCGGATGCGTGCCCGCAGGGCGTCGTCCAGCACCACGCCTTCGCGCAGGCGCACGAAGAGCACCACCCGCACGTCGCCGTCCCAGTCCTGGCCGATGGCGATGGATTCCAGCACTTCCTCCACCTTCTCCACCTGGCGATAGATCTCCGCCGTGCCGATGCGCACGCCGCCGGGGTTGAGCACGGCGTCGGAGCGGCCGTGGATCACCAGGCCGCCGTGCGCGGTTTCCTCGGCGTAGTCGCCGTGTGCCCATACACCGGGGAAGGTCTCGAAGTAGGCGGCCCTGAACCGCGCTCTGTCCGGGTCGTTCCAGAAGCCCACCGGCATCGACGGGAAATGCCGGGCGCAGACCAACTCGCCTTTCTCGCCGAATACCCTTCTGCCGTCCTCGTTCCACACCTGCGTGTCCATGCCCAGGCCCTTGCACTGCAGCTCCCCGCGCCATACAGGCAGCACCGGATTGCCCAGGGCGAAGCAGGAAACGATGTCGGTGCCGCCGGAAATGGAAGACAGGCACAGCTCGCCCTTGATGTCGCGGTAGACGAACTCGAAGCTCTCGTGGGACAGCGGTGAACCGGTGGAAAGCAGGGCCTTCAGACGCTCCAGGCGGTGGCTCTGGCGCGGTTTGATGCCGGCCTTCTCCAGGGCGGCCAGGTACTTGGCACTGGCACCGAAGATGCTGATGCCCTCGGCATCGATCAGGTCCATCAGGCGTTCCGGGCCGGGGTGGAAGGGCGAGCCGTCGTAGAGCACCAGGGTTGCGCCCAGGGCGAGGCCTGAAACCAGCCAGTTCCACATCATCCAGCCGCAGGTGGTGAAGTAGAACAGCGTGTCCGAGGCCGACAGGTCACAGTGCAGGCCGTGTTCCTTGACGTGTTGCAGCAGGGTGCCGCCAACGCCGTGGACGATGCATTTGGGCACCCCGGTTGTGCCGCTGGAGTAGAGGATGTACAGCGGCTGGTCAAAGGGGACGGGGGTGAACTGGGGCTCGCCGCCGGGTTGGTAGAAGTCGTTCCACAGGGCGACGCGGGCGCGGGTGGTGAAGTCCGCCGGCTGTGCCTCGGGGCGGGAGTAGGGCACCACCACCAACTGTTCCAGCCAGGGCATGCGTTCGAGGATTTCGTTGAGCTTGTCGGTCAGGTCCAGGTTCTTGCCGGCGTAGCGGTAGCCGGCGGCAGCGATCAGCACCCTCGGCTCGATCTGGCCGAAGCGGTCGATCACCCCCTGGGTGCCGAAGTCCGGCGAGCAGGACGACCAGGCGGCGCCCAGACTGGTCGCGGCGAGCATGCCCGCCACCGCTTGCCAGGTATTGGGCATGAAGGCCGCAACGCGATCGCCGACGCCCACGCCCAGGGCTTTCAGGCTCTGCTGCAGGCCGGCGACATGGTTGGCCAGTTCGGCGTAGGTCAATTGCACGCGGCTGCCGTCTTCGCCGATGGCGATCAGTGCCGGCTGCTCGTCGCGGCGGCGCAGCAGGTGCTCGGCGAAGTTCAGGGTGGCGCCGGGGAACCAGCGGGCGCTGGGCATCACGGGGCTTTCTTCCAGCACGGCCGTAGGCGGCGTGCTGAAGCGGATGTCGAAGAATTCGACGATGGCCTGCCAGAAGGCCTCACGACGATCCAGGCTCCAGGCGTGCAGGGCAGGGTAGTCGGGCAGGTCCAGGCCCTGTTGCTGGCAGACCTGGCGGCGGAAGGCGTCCATGCGGGTGGCGGCGATCCGCACCGGGCTGGGGGTCCACAGTGGCTTATCCATCTGCGCATCCTCATCTGGCGAGACGTGGGTCATCCGGTTGCTATTCAGCATAGGCCCTGGCTCAGGGCCGGGGCAGGTCCATACGGCTCCAGTCGTGGGCCTTCAGCAGCACGTCGCTGAGGGCCTGGGCGGCGGTGGAGAGCTGGTGCTCGGCCAGCCGAAAGAGGCCCACGCGGCGCTCCACCTGTGGGCTGTGCAAGGCAATGCAGCGGGCACCGAGCTCCTCCATCTGCTGGATGCACAGGCTGGGCACGGCGCTGACGCCCAGCCCCTGGGCCACCATCCGGCCCACGGTCACCAGTTGATGGCTCTCGAAGGCCACCGGCAGGCGGCCGTGCTGCGGCGCGAGTACTTGTTCGAGCATCAGGCGCACGGCCGACGGGCGCTGCAGGGTGATGAAGTTGCCCTGCAGCAACTCCGTCCAGCCGATCTCGGCGCGCTGCGCCAGCTCGCAGTCGGCGGGTACCACGGCAACAAAGCGGTCGGTGTAGAAGGGCATGAAGTCCAGGCCGTCGAGGGACTCAGGCTCGAAGGCGATGCCCAGTTCCACCCGCCGGTTGCGCACCATCTCCAGCACCTGCTCGTTGATCACGTCGTGCACCGCCACGTTGACCTTGGGGTGCTGGTCGCGAAAAGCCTTGAGCGCTGCCGGCAGCAAGTTGCCGGCGAAGGAGGGCATGGCAGCGATGGAAACCTTGCCCAACTGCAGGGTGAAGTGCTGGCGCAACAGTTCTTCGGCGTTGTCCCAGTCCGCCAGCAGGCGCCGGGCGATGGGTAACAGCGTTTCGCCCTCGGGCGTCAGCGCGACGCTCCGTGTGGTGCGCACCAGCAGTTGGCCACCGAGGGAATCTTCCAGGTTCTTGATCGCCAGTGAGAGGGCCGGCTGGGACAGGTGCAACCGCTCGCAGGCCTGGGCGAAGCTCAGGCTCTGCGCCACGGCGAGGAAGGCGCGCAGCTGCTTGATGGTCATTGATTTGCTTTGTTTATTAATCGTTAGGAAAAACAAACTTAACAAATCAGTCTGCGCGGGAGAAGCTCTGACCCACTCAACGGCGGTATCCCCGTCGCGACCAATAAAGACAAAGAGGCACATGAGCATGAGTGGACTCGACAAGCGCGTATACAGCTACGAGGAAGCCCTGGACGGGCTGACAGACGACATGACCGTCCTGGCCGGTGGTTTCGGCATCTGTGGCATCCCCGAGAACCTGATCGCCGAGATCCGCCGTCGTGGCGTCAAGGGCCTCACCGTGGTTTCCAACAACTGCGGCATCGATGGTTTCGGCCTGGGCGTGCTGCTCGAAGACCGCCAGATCCGCAAGATGATCGCCTCCTACGTGGGCGAAAACGCCCTGTTCGAGCAGCAGCTGCTCAGCGGCGAACTGGAAGTCGAACTGACCCCCCAGGGCACCCTCGCCGAGAAAATGCGCGCAGGCGGTGCCGGCATCCCGGCCTTCTTCACCGCCACCGGCTACGGCACCCCGATTGCCGAAGGCAAGGAAGTGCGTGAGTTCAACGGCCGCAAGTACATCCTCGAGCCGTCGATTACCGGCGACTTCGCCATCGTCAAAGGCTGGAAGGCCGACCACTTCGGCAACGTGATCTACCGCCACACCGCGCAGAACTTCAACCCGCTGGCGGCCACCGCCGGCCGGATCACCGTGGTCGAGGTGGAAGAAATCGTCGAGCCGGGCGAACTGGACCCTGCCCACATCCACACGCCGGGCATCTACGTTGACCGCGTCATTTGCGGGACCTTCGAGAAGCGCATCGAAAAGCGCACCGTCCGCTCCTGATCACGACAAGAAGAATTCGAGGAAACCGACATGGCACTGACCCGCGAACAGATGGCCCAGCGCGTGGCCCGCGAACTGAAAGACGGCTACTACGTGAACTTAGGGATCGGCATTCCGACCCTGGTCGCCAACTACGTACCTGAAGGCATGCAAGTGATGCTGCAGTCCGAGAACGGCCTGCTGGGCATGGGTGCCTTCCCCACTGAAGATGAAGTTGACGCCGACATGATCAACGCCGGCAAGCAGACCGTCACCGCGGTGAAGGGTGCTTCGATCTTCTCCTCCGCCGAGTCCTTCGCGATGATCCGCGGCGGTCACGTGGACCTCACCGTGCTCGGCGCCTTCGAAGTGGACGTGCAGGGCAACATCGCCTCCTGGATGGTCCCGGGCAAGCTGGTCAAGGGCATGGGCGGCGCCATGGACCTGGTGGCTGGCGCGGAAAACATCATCGTCACCATGACCCACGCTTCCAAGGACGGCGAGTCCAAGCTGCTGGAAAGCTGCTCGCTGCCGCTGACCGGCGCCGGTTGCATCCGCAAGGTGCTGACCGACCTGGCCTACCTGGAGATCGAGAACGGCGCCTTCATCCTGCGTGAAACCGCGCCCGGCGTGAGCATCGCCGAGATCGCCGAGAAGACCGCCGGCCGCCTGATCGTCCCGGACGACGTGGTTGAAATGACTTTCTGATTGCTCTGCCGCTCTGGAGGAGGCCACCACGCATGGCGCTCCTCCGGCGCGGTTTTTTCTATGCTTTTGTAGGAGCGAGCTTGCTCGCGAAGTTCACTCCGATTCGCGAGCAAGCTCGCTCCTACGGATCAAATGGAGATCCCCATGCAAGACGTCGTAATCGTCGCCGCCACCCGCACTGCCATCGGCAGCTTCCAGGGCGCGCTGGCCAACATTCCCGCCCATGAACTGGGCGCTGCCGTGATCCGCCAGCTGCTGGAGCAGACCGGCCTCAAGGGCGAGCAGATCGATGAAGTGATCCTCGGCCAGGTGCTCACCGCCGGTGCCGGCCAGAACCCGGCGCGCCAGGCTGCCGTCCTCGCTGGCCTGCCCCATGCAGTACCGGCCATGAGCCTGAACAAGCTCTGCGGTTCCGGCCTCAAGGCCCTGCACCTGGGCATCCAGGCCATCCGTTGCGGCGATGCCGAGGTGATCATCGCTGGCGGCCAGGAAAGCATGAGCCTGGCGCCCTACATCCTTCCGGCCGCCCGTACCGGCATGCGCATGGGCCACGCCAAGGCGCTGGACAGCATGATCCACGACGGCCTGACCGACGCCTTCAACAACTACCACATGGGCGTCACTGCCGAGAATCTGGTGGAGAAGTACGGCCTGACCCGCGAACAGCAGGACGCCTTTGCCGCCGCTTCCCAGCAGAAAGCCGCCGCTGCCATCGAGGCCGGCCGTTTCAAGGATGAAATCACTCCCATCCTGATTCCGCAGAAGAAGGGCGACCCCATTGCCTTCGATACCGACGAAGGTCCGCGCGCCGGCACCACCGCCGACTCCCTCGCCAAGCTGAAGCCCGCCTTCAAGAAGGACGGCAGCGTCACCGCTGGCAACGCCTCCACCCTCAACGACGGCGCCGCCGCCGTGGTGCTGATGAGCGCCGAGAAGGCCAAGTCCCTGGGCCTGCCGGTACTGGCGCGCATCGCTGGCTACGCCAACTCCGGTGTCGACCCGGCGATCATGGGCATCGGCCCGGTCACCGCTACCCGTCGTTGCCTGGACAAGGCCGGCTGGAGCCTCGACGACCTCGACCTGATCGAAGCCAACGAAGCCTTCGCCGCGCAGTCCCTGTCGGTCGGCAAGGAGCTGGGCTGGGACATGGCCAAGGTCAACGTCAACGGTGGCGCCATCGCCCTCGGTCACCCCATTGGCGCTTCCGGCTGCCGCGTACTGGTCAGCCTGCTGCACGAAATGATCAAGCGTGATGCGAAGAAAGGTCTGGCGACCCTGTGCATCGGCGGCGGCATGGGCGTAGCCCTGGCCATCGAGCGCTAGTTCCATACCCGTAGGTTGGGCTGAGCGCAGCGAAGCCCAACGGTCGCACTCTCCTTGAGCAGTGAGACCGGTTGCAAATCCAGCGTTGGGCTTCGCGTAGCTCAGCCCAACCTACAAAAAGATAAAGCGGACCTGCTATGTCCAGGTCCCTGCAACGCCATCACGCACGAGCCCAAGGCTGAAAAGCCACGGGCCTCCGACCTCACCATGCCCCTCCCGGGCGTGGCGTCGTCGTTTCAGACAGAAAAGAGGGCAAAGACCCTCGGATTCTTTTCAAGACCACTGTCCCGGCACCCGGCCCCGGCTGGGTGAATGCCGATAAAAACAACACTCCCGAGGTACCCGATGGCCACCACACTTCAAGAAAGCCGTTCAGCCCGCTTTGCCATGCGTTGCTCCGCCTGGGCGGAACGTTGGTTCCCCGACTCCTGGGTCTTCGCCGCAGTCGCCGTACTGCTGGTCACCGTCGCTGCCCTGGGCATGGGTGCCCCGGCCAGCCAGGCCGCCAAGGCATTCGGCGACGGATTCTGGAGCCTGATTCCCTTCACCATGCAGATGGCCTTCGTGGTCATCGGCGGCTACGTGGTCGCCAGCTCCGGCCCGGCCTCGCGCCTGATCGACCTGCTGGCCCGCGTGCCGAAGAACGGCCGCTCGGCGGTGTGCTGGGTAGCGCTGATCTCGATGGTCGCGTCCTTGCTCAACTGGGGCCTGTCCCTGGTGTTCGGCGGCCTGCTGGTACGGGCCCTGGCCCGCCGTGAAGAGCTGAAGATGGACTACCGCGCCGCTGGTGCCGCTGCCTACCTGGGTCTTGGTGCCGTGTGGGCGCTGGGGCTGTCTTCTTCGGCCGCGCAGCTGCAAGCCAACCCGGCCAGCCTGCCGCCGTCGATCCTCGCCATCACCGGCGTGATCCCCTTCACTGAAACCATCTTCCTCTGGCAATCCGGCGCGATGCTGCTGGCGCTGATTGTGGTGTCCCTGGTAATCGCCTACATGACTGCGCCCAGTGCTGCCAGCGCCCGTGACGCCAAGGCGTGCGGCATTGACCCGAGCTTCACCGCGCCGCCCCAGGTCAAACCGACTCGTCCGGGTGAATGGCTGGAACACAGCCCGCTGCTGATCATCCTGCTGGTGGCCCTGGCCGGCGGCTGGCTGGCCCAGGAGTTCGCCAGCAAGCCGGCGATCACCGCCATCTCTGGCCTGAACACTTACAACCTGCTGTTCATCATGGCCGGCGCGCTGTTGCACTGGCGCCCGCGCAGCTTCCTGGATGCCGTGGCCCGCGCCGTTCCGACCACCACCGGGGTGCTGATCCAGTTCCCGCTGTACGGCTCCATCGCCGCGATCATGACCACCGTCAACGGCAGCGACGGCCAGACCCTGGCGCATCACATCTCCACCTTCTTCGTGCAGATCGCCAACCACGACACCTACGCGCTGCTGATGGGCGTGTATTCGGCTGTGCTGGGCTTCTTCATCCCGTCCGGTGGTGGCAAGTGGATCATCGAGGCGCCCTATGTGATGCAGGTGGCCAACGAGCTGCAGTACCACCTGGGCTGGTCGGTGCAGATCTACAACGCCGCCGAGGCGCTGCCGAACCTCATCAACCCCTTCTACATGCTGCCGCTGCTGGGTGTGCTGGGCCTGAAGGCGCGCGACCTGATCGGCTTCTCCTTCGTCCAGCTGCTGGTGCATATCCCGTTGGTGATGGTGCTGCTGTGGGCGTTGGGCACGACCCTGACGTATGTGCCGCCGGTAATGCCTTGATATTTTCCCTCACCCCCAGCCCCTCTCCCGCAAGCGGGAGAGGGGTGACTCGCGCTTGGTGTTTGCGTGTTTGCCGGTAACTCGGAGCTGATTCGAGCCTATTGGTCACAGGTTGCACGGACAGCCCCCTCTCCCTGAGGGAGAGGGTTGGGGTGAGGGGGAAAGGTCCATCCGCTCACCGGGCCCGCAAGGTGAACCCAGCCGGGAGCGCTACGCGCTCCTTCGCGAATGAATTCGCCCCCACAGAAGAGGGGCGAATCGCGAGCTGAGGTCAGCCCCTCTTAGCCAGAATCGCCCGCGCCACCCGCGAGCCATTCTCCTTGCCGAGCACCGCGCAGATACGCTGTCCGGCATCCACCAGCTTGCTCATGTCGATACCGGTCTCGATGCCCATGCCATTGAGCAGGTAGAGCACATCCTCGGTGGCGACGTTGCCGGTGGCGCCCTTGGCGTAGGGGCAGCCGCCGAGTCCCGCGACCGAGCTGTCGAACACGGCGATGCCTTCCAGCAGGCTGGCGTGGATGTTCGCCACGGCCTGGCCGAAGGTGTCGTGGAAGTGGCCGGCGAGCTTGTCGCGCGGCACGCGGGTGCCCACTACGTTGATCAGGTGGCGGGTCGCGCCGGCGGTGCCGGTGCCGATGGTGTCGCCCAGGGAGACTTCGTAGCAGCCCATGGCGTAGAGCTCGGCGGCGACGGCGGCCACTTGCTCGGCGGGCACCTCGCCCTCATAGGGGCAGCCCAGCACGCAGGACACGTATCCGCGCACGCTGATGCCGTGGGCCTTGGCGGCTTCCATCACGGGGACGAAGCGCTCCAGGCTCTCGGCGATGGAGCAATTGATGTTCTTCTGCGAGAAGGACTCGGACGCGGCAGCGAACACCGCCACTTCCTTCACCCCGGCCTCTACGGCCGCCTCGAAACCCTTGAGGTTCGGTGCCAGGGCCGCGTAGGTGACGCCAGCCTTGCGCTGGATCTGCGCGAAGACTTCGGCGGAGCCTGCCATCTGCGGCACCCACTTGGGCGATACGAAACTGCCGACTTCGACATAGCTGATGCCGGCGGCGGTGAGGTCGTCCACCAGACGCACCTTGTCGGCGACGCTGATGGGTTGCTTCTCGTTTTGCAGGCCATCGCGTGGGCCGACTTCGACCAGGCGGACCTTGCGGGGAATGTTCATTGCGTCATCTCTCGATTAGGGAGGTCGGGCGTAGCTACGGCCAGAATGCATTGGTGCGCACGGCGCACCCTACATCCGGGATCTCCCAGGTAGGGTGCGCCGCGCGCACCGGACAAGGCCTCAGGCCTCTTCCAACTCCACCAGCGCGGTGCCTTCGTTGACCAGCTCACCTTCGTTGCAATACAGCGCCTTGACCACGCCGTCGTGGGGCGCGCGGATGCTGTGTTCCATCTTCATGGCTTCGAGCACCACCAGGGCGGTGCCGGCTTCGACCTTCTGCCCGGCTTCCACCAGGACGCGCACGATACTGCCGTTCATGGGCGCCGTCAGCCCGCCGTGGTGGGCGTGGCTGGCTTCGACTTCTTCGATGGGGTCGACGCGGGTGACGCTGCGCAGCTCGCCGTCCCATTCCAGGTAGAGGTTTTCACCGCGGCGGATCGCCAGGTGCTGGCGACGCAGGCCGTCCTGTTCCAGGGTGATCTGCTCGCCCTTGAGCTGGATCGGGCTGGCGGCGGCGCCACGCAGGCGGACCACCTGGCGCTCGTCGCCGCAGGCCAGGTGCAGGTCGGTTTCGCTCGGCAGACCGGCGCGCCAGCCGCTGTTGCGGCTCCACGGCGAGTGCGGGTCGTCCCCGCGTACACGCTCGGCTTCACCCTGGCGGAAGGCTTCTCCGGCTACCTGCCAGAACGCCGGGGGCAGGGCGGTCGGGGCGGGCAGCAATTGCTCCTGGTGACGGGCGATGAAGCCGGTGTCCAGCTCCGCATCAGCGAATGCCGGATGAGCCAGCACGCGGCGCAGGAAGGCCAGGTTGGTCTTGAAGCCGCCGACGGCGGTTTCGTCGAGCATGGCCAGCAGGCGTTGGCGGGCTTCCTCGCGGTTCTCGCCCCAGGCGATCAGCTTGGCCAGCATCGGGTCGTAGAAGGGCGACACCTCGTCGCCTTCGGCCACGCCGCTGTCCACGCGGCGGCCGGGGCCGGCGGAGGCTTCGCGGTAGAGGGCGAGACGACCACTGGCGGGCAGGAAGTCCTGGTCCGGGTCTTCAGCGTAGAGGCGCACTTCGATGGCATGACCGATCAGCGGCACCTGCTCCTGGGTGATCGGCAGCGCTTCGCCACGGGCAACGCGAATCTGCCAGGCCACCAGGTCCAGGCCGGTGATGGCCTCGGTAACCGGGTGTTCCACCTGCAGGCGGGTGTTCATTTCCATGAAGAAGAAGTCGCCGCGTTCATCCAGCAGGAATTCCACGGTGCCGGCACCCACGTAGCCGATGGCCTGGGCCGCACGCACGGCGGACTCGCCCATGGCCTTGCGGATTTCCGGCGAGAGGCCGGGGGCGGGGGCTTCTTCGACGACCTTCTGGTGACGGCGCTGGATGGAGCAATCGCGCTCGTTCAGATAGAGGCAGTTGCCGTGGCTGTCGGCGAACACCTGGATTTCCACGTGGCGCGGCTTGAGGACGTACTTCTCCACCAGCATGCGCGAGTCGCCGAAGGCTGACTGGGCTTCACGCTGGGCGGAGGCCAGGGCTTCCGCCAGCTCGCTTTCGCGCTCGACCACTTTCATGCCCTTGCCACCACCGCCAGCGGCGGCTTTCAGCAGCACCGGGTAGCCGATGCGCTCGGCGGCGGTGCGGAAGGTTTCCAGGTCCTGGGCCTCGCCGTGGTAGCCGGGCACCAGCGGGACGCCGGCGGCTTCCATCAGGGCCTTGGCGGCGGACTTGCTGCCCATGGCGTCGATGGCGGTGGCCGGCGGGCCAAGGAAGATCAGGCCGGCATCGGCAATGGCGCGGGCGAAACCGGCGTTCTCGGAGAGGAAACCGTAGCCGGGGTGGATGGCCTGGGCGCCGCTGGCCTTGGCGGCGGCGATCAGCTTGTCCACCAGCAGGTAGCTTTCCGCCGGCTTGGCGCCGCCGAGGTCCACGGCTATATCGGCCTCGCGCACATGGCGGGCGTTGCGGTCGATGGCGCTGTGCACGGCGACGGTACGGATGCCCAGCGCCTTGGCGGTGCGCATCACGCGGCAGGCAATTTCGCCGCGGTTGGCGATCAGCAGGGTGGTGATCATTGTTATTGCTCCTGCCAGGACGGTTTGCGTTTTTCCAGGAAGGCGCGCAGGCCCTCCTGGCCTTCGGGGCTCACCCGGATGCGGGCGATGGCGCTTTCGGTGTAGCGGCGCAGGTTGGGGCTGAGGACACCGCTGCCGACTTCGCGCAGCAGATCCTTGGTGGCGCTCATGGCCTGCGGGCTGTTCTGCAGCAGGTTGGCGGTCCAGGTTTCCAGCGCCTGATCCAGTTCCTCGGCCGGGTAGCACTCGGCAAGCAGGCCCAATTCACGGGCACGCTCGCCGCTGAAACGCTCGGCGGTCAGGGCATAGCGGCGTGCGGCACGTTCGCCGATGGCCTGGACCACGAAGGGGCTGATGACGGCCGGCAGCAGGCCGATGCGCACTTCGGACAGAGAGAACTGCGCGTCCACGGCGCCGATGGCCATGTCGCAGCAGCTGATCAGACCCAGTGCGCCGCCGAAGGCCGCGCCCTGCACCACGGCCAGGGTCGGGACCTTGAGGTGGTAGAGGTTGTACATCAGCTCGGCCAGCTCGCGGGAGTCGTTGAGGTTGGCGTTGTAGTCGAGCTGGGCGGATTCCTGCATCCAGGCCAGGTCCGCGCCGGCGGAGAAGTGTCGGCCACGGCCGCGCAGGATCAGGAAGCGCACCTTGCCATGTTCCTTGACGGCGTCCAGGGCGAGGATCAGTTCGCGGATCATCCCGGCGTTGAAGGCGTTGTTCTTCTCCGGGCGGTTGAGCCAGAGGGTGGCGACGCCGTTGTCGGCGAAGTCCAGTTGCAGCGTGGTGAAGTCGGTCATGGTCGATCCTGTAGGGTGCGCCGTGCGCACCGAATGCCTGGGGTCCCAGTGAGGGCTGGCTTCCCTCACCCCCGGCCCCTCTCCCAGGGGAGAGGGGAGTTGCATGCATTACATCCGGAACACGCCGAAGGTGGTCCGCTCGATCGGGGCGTTGAGGCTGGCGGAAAGCGCCAGGCCCAGCACGTCGCGGGTCTGCGCCGGGTCGATCACGCCGTCGTCCCACAGTCGCGCGCTGGAGTAGTAGGAATGCGCCTGGCGCTCGTACTGCTCGAGGATCGGCTGCTTGATGCGTGCTTCGTCTTCCGCACTCAGGCTGTGGCCGGCACGCTCGCTCTGTTCGCGCTTGACCTGGGTGAGCACGCCGGCGGCCTGCTCGGCGCCCATCACGCCGATGCGCGCGTTGGGCCACATCCACAGGAAGCGCGGGTCGTAGGCACGGCCGCACATACCGTAGTTACCGGCGCCGAAGCTGCCGCCGATGATCACGGTGAACTTCGGCACCTTGGCGCAGGCCACTGCCGTCACCAGCTTGGCGCCGTGCTTGGCGATGCCGCCTTCCTCGTACTTCTTGCCCACCATGAAGCCGGTGATGTTCTGCAGGAACAGCAGCGGGATGCCGCGCTGGCAGGCCAGTTCGATGAAGTGCGCGCCTTTCTGCGCGGCTTCGGCGAAGAGGATGCCGTTGTTGGCGAGGATGGCGATGGGGTAGCCGTGCAGGTGGGCGAAACCGCACACCAGGGTGGTACCGAACAGCGCCTTGAACTCATCGAACTCGGAGTCGTCCACCAGGCGGGCGATGACTTCGCGGACGTCGAAGGGCTGCTTGGCGTCGGCCGGGATCACGCCGTACAGCTCGTCACTGGCGAAGCGCGGGGCGAGCGGGGCGCGCAGGTTCAGCTCGCCGGCCTTGCGCCAGTTGAGGTTGGCGATACTGCGGCGGGCCAGCGCCAGGGCGTGCTCGTCGCTTTCGGCGTAGTGGTCGGCCACGCCCGAGGTCTTGCAGTGCACGTCGGCGCCGCCCAGTTCTTCGGCGGTCACCACTTCACCAGTTGCGGCCTTCACCAGCGGCGGGCCGGCGAGGAAGATGGTGGCCTGGTTGCGCACCATGATGGTCTCGTCGGACATGGCCGGCACGTAGGCGCCACCGGCGGTGCAGGAGCCCATGACCACCGCGATCTGCGGAATGCCCATGGCGCTCATGTTGGCCTGGTTGAAGAAGATGCGGCCGAAGTGCTCGCGGTCGGGGAACACGTCTTCCTGGCGCGGCAGGTTGGCGCCGCCCGAGTCCACCAGATAGATGCACGGCAGGCGGTTCTGCTGGGCGATGGTCTGGGCGCGCAGGTGTTTCTTCACGGTCAGCGGGTAGTAGGAGCCGCCTTTCACCGTGGCGTCGTTGGCCACGATCATGCATTCCACGCCTTCCACGCGGCCGATACCGGCTACGACGCCTGCGGCGGGCACATCTTCGCCATACACCTCATGGGCGGCCAGCTGGCCGATTTCGAGGAATGGCGAGCCGGCGTCCAGCAGGCGGTTGATGCGCTCGCGGGGCAGCAGCTTTCCGCGCGAGGTGTGGCGTTCCTGGGCCTTGGCGCCGCCGCCTTCATGGATGCGGCCGAGCAGCGTGTGCAGGGCACCGACCTGTTCGAGCATCGCCGCGCTGTTGCGGGCGAACTCCGGGGAACGGGTATTGATCTGGGTGTGCAGGATGGCCATGGATTGCCTCTTTGTTCTTTTCCCCCTCTCCCTCTGGGAGAGGGCCGGGGTGAGGGAAGCCGAGCGTTGCTCCCCTCATCCGCCCTTCGGGCACCTTCTCCCAGAGGGAGAAGGGAGTCATCAGCGGGTTTCGTTGTACAGCTCGCGGCCGATCAGCATGCGGCGGATTTCGCTGGTGCCGGCACCGATCTCGTAGAGCTTGGCGTCGCGCAGCAGGCGGCCGGCCGGGTACTCGTTGGTGTAGCCGTTGCCACCCAGCAGCTGGATGGTGTCCAGGGCCATCTTGGTCGCCATCTCGGCGGTGTAGAGGATCACCGCCGCGGCGTCCTTGCGAGATTCCTCGCCGCGGTCGCAGGCCTTGGCAACGGTATACAGGTAGGACTTCGAGGCGTTCATGCCGGCGTACATGTCGGCAATCTTGCCCTGCACCAGCTGGAATTCGCCGATGGATTGCTTGAACTGCTGGCGCTCATGCACGTACGGCAGCACCACATCCATGCAGGCGGTCATGATCCCGGTCGGGCCACCCGAGAGCACGGTGCGCTCGTAGTCCAGGCCGCTCATCAGCACGGCCACGCCACGGCCTTCCGCACCGAGGATGTTTTCCTCTGGCACTTCGACGTCTTCGAACACCAGCTCGCAGGTGTTGGAGCCGCGCATACCCAGCTTGTCCAGCTTCTGGTGGCGGGAGAAGCCCTTGTAGTCGCGCTCGACGATGAAGGCGGTCATGCCGCGCGAACCGGCGTTGACGTCGGTCTTGGCATAGATCACGTAGGTGTTGGCGTCCGGGCCGTTGGTGATCCACATCTTGTTGCCGTTGAGCACGTAGCGGTCGCCTTTCTTCTCGGCGCGCAGTTTCATCGACACTACGTCCGAGCCGGCGTTGGGCTCGCTCATGGCCAGCGCGCCGACGTGTTCGCCGGAGCACAGCTTGGGCAGGTACTTGAGCTTCTGCTCGTGGGTGCCGTTCTTGCGGATCTGGTTGAGGCACAGGTTGGAGTGGGCGCCGTAGGACAGGCCGACCGAGGCGGACGCGCGGCTGATCTCTTCCATGGCCACCACGTGGGCCAGGTAGCCCATGTTGGTGCCGCCGTATTCCTCTTCCACGGTCATGCCCAGCAGGCCCATGTCGCCGAACTTGCGCCACATGTCCATGGGGAACTCGTTATCGCGGTCGATCTGCGCAGCACGCGGGGCCAGTTCGGCCTGAGCGAACTGGTAGACGGAGTCGCGCAGCATGTCGATGGTCTCGCCGAGACCGAAGTTGAGGGTGGGATAGCTCATCGTTACACCTGTGCTTGTCATTGTCGGTGAGTGGGGGAGGGGTCAGGCGTTGACGCCCTGTTTGCGTTCGGTTTCGGCCATGGCCGCCAGGCAGCGTTCCTCGGCCGTATCCAGTTCCAGCTGCATCTGCTGGATGTCCAGCAACTGCTGTTCAAGCTGCGCGCGGCGCGCGGCGATCTTGCCCATGAAGGTTTCCAGCTGCTTGCGGTTGCCGCTGCTGGGGTCGTAGAGGTCGATCAGTTCCTTGCATTCGGCCAGGGAGAAGCCGATGCGCTTGCCGCGCAGGATGAGCTTCAGCGCCACCAGATCCTTCGGGCTGTAGATACGTTCCTGGCCACGGCGCTCGGGGCTGAGCATGCCTTGCTCTTCATAGAAGCGGATGGCGCGGGTGGTGACGTCCAGTTCGCGGGCCAGGTCGGAAATGCTGTAAGTGGTGGGCATGGAAAGGGCCGTCTCTGTGTTTACCTTTACGTTAACGTAAACCTGTGCCAACCTGACTGTCAACTACGCACCGCAACGGCACGCGACGGCCGGAATGGCTTGATACTTGTTCCTTGCAGCGGAAGTGGCCCGCTCTTTACGGACGCGGGCCGGGGGTGTAGACATTCAAGGCGTGCGACCAACCGCCGGCCCAAGCCGGGGCGCACGCTGGAGCGAGAGATGGCGCAAGACATTCGAATAAAAACCGCTGCCGATCCGTTGCACGAGTCGCGGCAGGCTCGACTGAAACTGGCCAGCGAGGGCGAGTTGCCCCAGGGCGTGCTGCGCGACGAGATCGATGCCTCCTGGCGACGCAGCCTGGAGCACGGCCTCAACTGCCTGGAAGGCGACCAGGTGGGACTGGAGCAGGGCCACGACCTGCAACTGCTGCTGGACAGCAATCGCCTGCTGATCGACGCCGCCACCCCGGAACTCGAATACCTGGTCAGCCAGCAGGGCAAGGGCGGGCTGATCATCCTCGGCGACGCCCAGGCCAACGTCCTCGCCATCGAGGGCCAGACCGAATACCTCAAGACCTTCGGCCTGCGCGACCTCAAGCCCGGCAGCTGCTGGAGCGAATCCCTGCGTGGCACCAACGCCATCGGCACCGCCGTGGTCGAAGGGCGCCCGACGCTGATCAACTGCGGCGAGCACTACCTCGACCGCCTCAGCCCCTTTTCCTGTACCTCGGTCCCGCTGCGCGATCCGCAGGGCCGCGTGGTGGGCGTGCTCGACCTGACCCGCGAAGGCATCATGGCCCAGCCCCAGGACAACCTCTCCACCCTGATGCTGGCGGCCGGAAACATCGAGAGCCGCATGTTCGGCCTCTGCTACCCGGACCAACTGGTGCTGGCCTTCCACAACCGCCCGCAATACCTCGGCAGCGCCTGGCACGGCTTGCTGGCGCTGAGCCTCGACGGTGAGGTTCTGGCCGCCAACGAGCGCGCCTGCGACCTGCTGCAGATTCGCCGCGAAGCCCTGGTGGGACGGCGTTCCAGTGATCTGATCGGCGAGCGCTCGCCGCAGTTCATCGCACGCCTGCTGCAAGGTGGGGTGAGCAGCGTGCAGACCGCCAAGGGCGAATTCTTCTTCCGCGCCTTGCAGGTGCCGCGCCATACCAACCTCAGTGGCCCAGCACCTGCTGCCAAGGCGCCGTCCGCGCAGAAAACCCAGATACTTGAAGAACTGGCCGGCCGCGACAGCCGTTTCGCCCGCGCTCTGCGCATGGCCCGTCAGGGGCTCGCCAACGAGCTGCCGGTGCTGCTGCTGGGCGAGACCGGCACTGGCAAAGAGGTGGTGGCTCGCGCGCTGCACCAGTCCAGCCCGCGTGCCGACAAGCCCTTTGTGGCGGTGAACTGCGCCGCCATTCCCGAGGGACTGATCGAATCCGAACTCTTCGGCTACCGCGAAGGCGCCTTCACCGGTTCTCGCCGGGGCGGCATGGTCGGCCGGCTGATGCAGGCCCATGGTGGCACCCTGTTCCTCGATGAAATCGGCGATATGCCGCTCAGCCTGCAGGCGCGCCTGTTGCGCGTGTTGCAGGAGCGAAGGGTGGCACCGCTCGGTGCCGGCGAAGAGCAGGACATCGACGTTGCGGTGATCTGCGCGACCCACCGTGACCTCAAGCGCCTGGTGCAGGACAAGCACTTCCGCGAGGACCTCTACTACCGCATCAACGGCGTCAGCCTGCGCCTGCCGGCCCTGCGTGAGCGGGACGACCTGGCGGGGATGATCGGCAGCGTGCTGCACAAGTTCGGCGCTACCAACGTCAGTCTCGACAAAGACCTCAACGAGTTGCTGGCCGGCTACGACTGGCCGGGCAACATTCGCCAGCTGGAAATGGTCCTGCGCTCAGCCCTGGCCATGCGTGAAGAGGGCGAGACGGTGCTTGGCCTCGACCACCTCACCGACAGCCTGCTGGACGACCTGACCGCCAGCTGCCGCCAGCCGGGCAGCATCCGCGAAAACGAACTGGAGCTGATCCGCGGCGCGCTGGATCGCCACCAGGGCAATGTCTCGGCCGCTGCCGACTCCCTGGGTATCAGCCGCGCGACCTTGTATCGCAAGTTGAAGCAACTCAGGGGATGAGACGCTGCTGGTGCTCCCATGTAGCCACAAACCTTGTGGGAGCGAATTCATTCGCGATTCGGGCCGTAGGCCCGACAGTTGGACTGGGGACTGCGTTGCAGTCCTTCGCGAATGAATTCGCTCCCACATCAGCTAGCCGAAACTCCTGCATTCCATGACCCGCCTCTTCCTCAAACTCGTAGAAACCAGCGACCCCGACCTGCTGCGCCGTGCCCTGGCCTGGCTCTATGGCTTCGTCCGTCCACAACTGCGCGCCATCTTGGTGCTGCTCGGTCTGTCCCTCGGCGCATCGCTGCTGGTGCTGGCCCAGCCCTGGCTGACCAAGACCCTGATCGACGACGGCCTGCTGGCCAAGGATTTCAGCAAGCTGGTGCAGGTGGCCGTTGCGATGATCGCCGTCGGCATCCTTGGCACGGTGCTGTCCGGCATCAGCCGCTACCTGCACACGCGGCTTTCCGGGCGCATCCTCTTCGCCCTGCGGGACGACCTCTATCGCCACCTCCAGCAACTCTCGCCAGCCTTCTACGGCCGCAAGCGCCTCGGCGACATCCTGTCCCGGCTCGATGGCGACGTGGCGGAGATCCAGCGCTTCGCCGTGGATTCACTGTTCTCCGCTGTCTCCAGCGTCATCGGCCTGATCGGCGCCGTGGCGCTGATGCTGTTGCTGTCCTGGCAACTGTCGTTGCTGCTGGCGCTGTTGATCCCCATCGAAGTGCTCTGGCTGCGCTGGATGCGGCGCAAGGTTGAGCGCGAAGTGCGCAGCCTGCGCGAGCGTTCGGCGGATGTGTCGTCGTTCCTGGTGGAAACCCTGCCGGCGATGAAGTTCATCCAGGCTGCCGGCCAGCAGAAACGCGAGTCGCGCCGCTTGGAAGACTTGGGGCAGGGCTACATGAGCCAGTTGCTCAAGGTTCAGGTCACCGAATTCTTCACCCACGCTGTGCCTGGCACGCTTACCTCGCTGTCCCGCGCCTGCGCCTTCCTAATCGGTGGCTACTGGGTGATCCAGGGCACCTGGCAGCTGGGCGCGCTGATCGCTTTCTCCACCTACCTCGGCATGGCCGTGGGCCCGGTGCAGAGCCTGCTCGGCCTCTACGTGGCGCTGCAACGCATGACCGTCAGCCTTGGCCGGGTGATGGAGCTGCAACAGGAACCCGTGCCGGTACGCCAGCCCGAGACGCCTAAACCCATGCCGGAGGGCAGGGGAGAGCTGCGCCTGGAAGGCGTGCACTTCGCCCATGAACAGCGCGCCGGCGCTGTGCTGCGCGGGGTGGATGCGGTGATTCCCGCTGGCCTCAAGGTGGCCATCAGCGGCGCCTCGGGCGTCGGCAAATCCACCCTGATCGACCTGCTGCAGCGCTTCTACGACCCGGATCAGGGTCGCGTGCTATTGGACGGCGCGGACCTGCGCGAGCTGGACCTGTTCGCCCTGCGCCGACGCATCGCCGTGGTCAGCCAGGACATCGTCCTGTTCCGTGGCACCCTGGCCGAGAACCTTGCCTACAGCGCCCCGGAGGCCACGCGCGATGCCCTGGAACAGGTAGCTCGCCTGGCCCGGCTCGATAGCCTGATCGAATCCTTGCCTTTGGGCCTGGACAGCCCCCTGGGCGAGCGCGGCCAGCAGCTTTCCGGCGGCCAGAAACAACGCATCGCCATTGCCCGTGCCTTGCTGCAAGACCCGCTCATCCTCGTGCTGGACGAAGCCACCTCGGCGGTGGACGAAGCCACCGAGCGCGAGGTGATCGCCGCCATCGACCAACTCTTCTTTGGCCGTACCCGCATTCTCATCAGTCACCGTCCGTCCACCCTGGCCCAGGCCGACATTGCCTTCCGTCTGGAACAAGGCCAGTTGCACAGCCTGGAGCCGGAGCAGGTGAGCCATGGCCACTGAGCTCGCCATCGGCATCATCGACAGCGGCTTTTCGGCTGGGCAGGCCGATCAGGTCGCGCTGGCCAGACGCTTCTGGCTGGACGGCGGGGAGTTGCAGGAGGGCGAATCACAACCCGACGCCCTGGGCCATGGCAGCGTGGTACTGGAGACCCTGATCCGCGAGAGTGG
This sequence comes from Pseudomonas sp. BN515, assembly GCF_029873155.1. Taxonomy (NCBI): domain Bacteria; kingdom Pseudomonadati; phylum Pseudomonadota; class Gammaproteobacteria; order Pseudomonadales; family Pseudomonadaceae; genus Pseudomonas; species Pseudomonas sp. BN515. Next base: position 78,747 of record NZ_SSOH01000081.1, read on the forward strand.
CCCGATCCGGCTCTGCATTGCCCAGGTCTTCGGCGACCGCTGGCAGACCAGCCCACTGCAAATCGCCGCCGCGTTGCACTGGCTGATCGAGCAGGACGTTGTGCTGGTGAACATGAGTCTCGGCCTGCGCAACGACCGCCCGGTGCTGCGCGAGGCCTGTGTGCTGGCCCAGGCTTCCGGCATTCTGCTTTGCGCTTCCAGCCCGGCACAGGGCGAGCCGGTGTATCCGGCCGCCTATCCGGGCGTGATCCGTGTTACCGGCGACGCTCGCTGCGCGCCGGGGCAATGGTCCTGGCTGAACAGTCCCCAGGCCGACTTCGGCGCCCATGTCTCCGCCACCAATGGTGTGGCCGGCTCCAGCGTGGGCTGCGCGGCACTCTCCGGGATCATCGCGGGCTACCTGCAGTCCCAGCCCGGCGCAAGCCGCGAGGCGGTACTCCAGTGGCTACGGGACGGTGCAGTCTTTATCGGCCCGGAGCGCCGTGGCCATGACTGACATCGTCGTACTCGGCGCCGGACCATCCGGCGCGGCGGTGGCCCTGGGGCTGAAGCGACTGGGTTACTCCGTGCGCGTGGTCAGCGAGTGGCGCCGCTTCACGGCAGTAGAAGGCGTCTCCCAGCGAGTGCTGGATGGCCTACGCCAAGCCGGCCTCCAGCGTGCCCTGGCCTGTGCGGCTGCGCCGTCGCCCCGACGCGTGCTGTGGAATGGCGACGGCCAGACCATCAACCAGGAATGCCTGCTGGACCGCCCCCGGTTCGATGCGGCCATCCGCGAAGACCTGCGCGAGGCTGGCATCGAAACGCTGGAAGCCCGCGTTCTGAGGGTGGAAAGCACCGATGCCGGCCATCTTATTCATCTCGACTCCCGCGAACCGCTGCGCGCGGACTTCCTCGTCGAAGCCCGCGGCCGTTCGGCACCGCTCGCCGGTGGCCGCCTGCGCGGGCCGGAAACCCTCAGCCTGCTCAATCAGTGGCAGGAGGCACCGGGCTATCCCGGTTCGGCCGTGGAAAGCCTGCCCGATGGCTGGGCCTGGATGGCGCGCCTGGTCGATGGCCGCTGCTACTGGCAGATCACCCAGGACGCCGGTGGCCTGCCGCCCAAGGACCAGCTGCCGGACTACTGCGCCCAGCGCCGCGCCGAATCCGCCCTGGTGCGCGAACTGTTCGGCGACGCCGCATTGGAGCCGGCCAGCCTCCACGCCCGCAGCAGCACGGCGATCCTCTTCCATGAGGCCAGCGGCCCCAACTGGTTGCGGGTAGGGGATGCGGCGATGGCGGTGGACCCGCTTTCCGGCAATGGCATCTTCCAGTCTCTTTCCTCTGCGCTGCAGGCTCCGGCCGTCATCAACACACTGCTGCAACGCCCTGACCGAGCTGAGTTTGCCCGACAGTTCCACCAGCGCCGGGTCGAGCATCTCTTCCTGCGCTTCGCCCGCACTGGCCGCGACTTCTACGCCCTGGAACAGCGCTGGCCCGACCAACCCTTCTGGCGTGACCGCCGCACTTGGCCAGACGCCGAGCCCATGCACGCCCCGGTGGATTTCAGCCAGGTGAGGGTGGAGAGAGCACCGGTGATTCACGGCGACCTGATTGAAGAGGTGGACGTTGTGATCACGGCCGACCAGCCCTTGGGTATCTGGCACCTGCAAGGCATCGAACTCGCGCCGCTCGTCGCCGCACTCAAGCGAGGGGAACTCAACCAGGCCCTGGCTGGATTGCCCGAGCCGCAGCGTCGCATGGTCCAGGGCTGGCTCCTGTCCCAGGGCTACCGCCCCTGAAGGTTTTCTGCCAAACGCAATGCTCTACCAGGGCAGCCCTTCGGCCTGCTTGGCGATTGAAATCGCCCCTACAGCTGCCGGGCCAAGTCATTCAGCGCGATTCAGCGCGAGGGGCAGATGGGCCTGCTCGAAGCTGGACCGCCTACCCGAACCGCTCTTCCCTGTAGGGGCGAATTCATTCGCCAAGGGCAACAGCGTTGCCCCCTCGAACCAGCACGCCAGCCCACCATCCACTGGGGGTGGCAGAGTGCAGCCCGTCGGTCTTCACTGATTGTAAATTGACACTACGCCAATCAGTCGCGCTAAGTGTCGGAGTAGTCGGCAGTTTCCAGGACATGCCATGAGTGAAGACCAGAAGAATAACGAACGCAGTATCTGGCACGTTTACCAAGGAAAGCTGGGCGCACCTCTGGCGCTCGCGGTGCTCGTATTCATCGGGTGCCTGTTGGGCATCCTCAGCCGTCCGGAAAACCATCTCGCCTCGCTGTGGCTGGCCAACGCCACCATGGCCGGCTTCATGCTCAGGGTGCCGGCCTCGGCGAGCCCGCTTGGCTGGTTCTTCTCGACAGTGGCCTTCCTCGCCGCGGACCTGCTGACCGGTTCCGGGTTGTTCAAGGCGGGGATCCTCACCATCGCCAACCTCATGGGTGTGGCGGCGACCTATTCGGTCTACAAGCGTCTGTCCAAGGGTGTGATGGGTATCCGCCAGCCGATGGCGGTACTTCAGCTCGCCATCGCCGGTGCGTGCGGTGCTGCAGCATCCGGACTGGTGGGGGCGGTCGCCAATCCGCTGCTGTTCGGCGGCGGCATGCTGATCGGCTTCGTCTTCTGGCTGGTCACCGAGTTCGCCAACTACATCGGCATACTGCCCGTCATCCTGAGCATGCCCGAGCCCGCCGCGCTGACGCGAAGGATGGTGACCCACAGCGCCGCACCGATCCGCTGGCGCGGCATGCTCCCGGTGCTAGGGCTGTTCGTCTCCTGCATGGGGGCCATCGTCATCGGCGGCCCTGGCGCCATCGCATTTCCGGTGCCCGCGCTGCTGTGGTGCGCGGTGACCTACTCGGTATTCGCCACCTCGCTACTCACCCTGATGGCCAGCGCCTGGATGCTGATCAACTTTTCCCACTCCTTTCCTTACGATGAGTCGCTGCTCATCTCCCTCCGGCTTGGCGTGTTCCTGATCGTCCCCGGCCCGATCATGCTGTCCGGCGTGATGCAGAGTAATAACAAGCTGCTGAGTACCCTCAAGCAGATGGCCGCGCGCGATGGCCTGACCGGCGTGAGCAACCGCCTGGACTTTCTCGACAGGGCACAGGAGCAACTGAATGACGTCTCGTCCTCCGTCGGGGTAATGATGATCGACCTGGATCACTTCAAGGAGATCAACGATACCCACGGCCACTCCGCTGGCGACGCCGTGCTGATTGCGGTAGCGGGGCGCATCCAGCGTTGCCTGCGGGGCAGTGACTTGCTGGGCCGCCTGGGTGGGGAGGAATTCGCGATTCTGATTCCGGGCCGCTCTGCCGAAGAACTCATCGCCGTGGCCGAGCGTATTCGGCACACGGTGGCGGATTCCAAGGTCGGCCTGCCAAACCACACATCGATCCCGGTCACCATGAGTATCGGCCTCGTGGTGGTCGAGAATGGCAGCGGTTTGAGCATCGAGCGCCTGCTGATCGAGGCCGACCTGGCGCTCTACAAGGCCAAGAATGCCGGGCGCAACCGGGTGGTGCTTTCCGGTGCACCTGAGCCGGTCAGTTGAGGCGTCGATGCTTGTGGCGATCACTAGCAGGATGAATCCGATCCGGTAGGGTGCGCCGTGTGTTCAGCCGGTATACATGGGTAACGCTTGTCGGGAGACATGGGTAACGGGTGGATAGTCATGGCTTGGGTTGCCTGAGATCAATCTGGCGCACGGTCTTGTGGATGAACACCACGTCGAAGACGCCGTCGGTCGCGGTCGGACGGATGGCAACCCGCTCTCCCGCCAGGCCGCC
>NZ_SSOH01000082.1:0-13575 GCF_029873155.1 Pseudomonas sp. BN515
TGGTTGGACACCTCGCGGGCGAAGCCCATCTCGTGGGTCACCACCACCATGGTGCGGCCTTCCACGGCCAGGTCCTGCATGACCTTGAGCACCTCTCCCACCAGTTCCGGGTCCAGCGCCGAGGTGGGTTCGTCGAACAGCATCACCTCCGGCTCCATGGCCAGGGCACGGGCGATGGCCACGCGCTGCTGCTCGCCACCAGACATGTGCGCCGGGTAGGCATCCTTGCGATGGGCCACGCCCACCTTGGCCAGGTAGTGCTCGGCCTTTTCGATGGCTTCCTTCTTCGGCACACCGAGCACATGCACCGGCGCTTCGATCACGTTCTCCAGGGCGCTCATGTGCGACCACAGGTTGAAGTGCTGGAACACCATCGCCAGGCGCGAACGCATGCGTTGCAATTGCTTCGGATCGGACGCCTTCAGGTCGCCGAACTTGTCGGCCCGCAGCTTGAGTTCCTCGTTGTTGAGCTTGATGGAACCGCTATGGGGCTGCTCCAGCATGTTGATGCAGCGCAGGAAGGTACTTTTGCCCGAGCCGCTGGAGCCGATGATGCTGATGACGTCACCGGCCTTGGCCGCCAGGGACACGCCCTTGAGCACTTCATGGTTGCCGTAGCGTTTGTGAAGGTTGTCGATTTCGAGTCTGTACATGGCGGTTGCCTCGTGAATTCAGTCGCTGAGCAGGCGACCGTGGCGAATGGGCGTACGGCCGGCGACCTTGGCCAGCCACAGGCCAGGCTGGGCGAAGCGCAGTCGCTCGCGGGCGTAGACGATGCCGTCGGTGGTGGCCAGGACCACGCTGCGGCGATCACTGATCGGATCGATGACTTCGAACAAGGGGTCCCCCACCTTCACTCGCGCGCCGAGCGGCTGCAGAAAGCTCACCACGCCGGGATGCGGCGCACAGGCGTACTGCGCGCCGGCAAATGGTGTGGCTTCGCAGTGGCTTTCCGGCGCCTCAGGCCAATCACCTGCGATCAGCCCCTGTTCGGCGAGGTAGGCGAGAATGGCCTGGGCACTGGTCTCGGCCAGTTCCCGCTCGGTATCGGCCATGCCGCGAAGCTCGATGGTGGTGGCCACGCAGGCGGAAGGAATATTCGCAGTCGGGAACCGCTCGGCCAGCTGCAGCCAGGGCGCCGCGCAGGCTTCATCGAAGGAATTGCCGCCATAGCTGTCAGCCAGCAGCGCGACACCGGCGTCCAGGTGCGCAGCCAGGCTGCGCAGGATTGGCCAGTGCTGGGGCAGCGCATAGAGCAGCATGATCGACTCGAAATCGCAGTGAAGGTCGAGCACCAGGTCGGCATCGCAAGCCTGCCGCAACAGCAGACGGCGCAGGCCGTCGAGGGGCGAAGTGGCTGCTGGCAAGGCATCGATGGCCGTGCGCATCTGGCTGCGAATCAACGTCACGTTGTCGCTCGCGTCACTGCCAAGACGGCCTTCGAGTTGGGATGCAACCATCTCGGCCAGTTCCGGGAATTCCCGATTGAAGTTCTGCCCACTGGCGAAATCGAAACGGCCCTGGTGAGTCGCCTGGATCATCTGCGCCAGGCCGATCGGATTGGCCACCGGGACCAGTTCGATCACGCCGGCCAGGCGGCCCTGCGCTTCAAGTTCGCCCAGCAGGCGCTTGAGTTCCACGGCCACTCGCATGCCGGGCAATTCATCGGCATGCAGGGATGCCTGGATGTAGGCCTTGCGTGGTCCGCTTCCAAAACGAAAGAGCGACAGGCTCCGCTCGGTACCCGGGGCACTCCAGGGCAGGCTGTATTGGATGTGTTCCATACGGAATTCCTTAGTGCTTTCTCGGTGCCAGGTATGCCAGCCAGCGGCGCTCGGCCAGCTTGAACAGACGCACCAGGATGAAGGTCAGGGCCAGGTAGAAAACGCCGGCAGTGATGAAGGCCTCGAACGGCAAGTAGAAGCGTGCGTTGACCGTGCGCGCCGCGCCGGTGATGTCGACCAGGGTGACGATCGACGCCAGGCTGGTGGTGTGCAGCATCATGATGACTTCATTGCTGTACTGCGGCAGGGCACGGCGCAGGGCCGACGGCAGCAGGATGCGGCGGTAGAGCCTGGCGCGGGACATGCCCATGGCCCTGGCTGCCTCGATCTCGCCATGGGCCGTTGTCTTCAGGCTGCCGGCGAGGATTTCCGCGGTGTAGGCGCTGGTGTTGATGGCAAACGCAAGGCAGGCGCAGAAGGTCGCGTTGGACAGGTAGGGCCACATCGCGCTCTCGCGCACGGATTCGAACTGGGCCAGGCCGTAGTAGATGAGGAACAGCTGCACCAGCATCGGGGTGCCGCGAATGACATAGGTGTAGAGCCACGCCGGAGCGTTCAGCCACGGCGAGCGGGAGACCCGCATCAGCCCCAGTGGAATGGCCAATGCCAGGCCGATTGCCAAGGAGGCCAGAAGGGTTGAAAGGGTTACCAGGACACCACTGAAGTAAAGCGGCAGGTTGGCCCAGATAAGGGCGAAGTCGAAGTTCATGGGTTCGCACCTGTACTCACAGAAGGGCGGCTCTTGTGCCGACCGAGAAGTGCCTTTCCAGGTAGCGCAGCGTCAGCAGGGACAGACTGGTCAGCACCAGGTAAAGCCCCGCCACGGTCAGGAAGAACGTAAAGGGCTCATGGGTCGCATCCGCTGCATTCTTGGCCTTGAACATCATGTCCTGCAGGCCGATCACCGAAATCAGTGCGGTGGACTTGGTCAGCACCAGCCAGTTGTTGGTGAAGCCGGGAATTGCCAGGCGGATCATCTGCGGCACCAGAATCCGGAAGAACGTCTTGGACGCGGCCATGCCGTAGGCCACGGCGGCTTCGCCCTGGCCCTTGGGGATCGCCATGAAGGCGCCGCGAAAGGTCTCGGAGAAGTAGGCGCCGAAAATGAATCCCAGGGTGCAGACACCGGCGACAAAGGGGTTGATGTCGACGTACTCGGGGTGACCGAGCAAGGGTGCCACCCGGTTCACCAGTTCCTGGCCGCCATAGAAGATCAGCAGGATCAGCACCAGATCAGGGAGGCCGCGAACCAGCGTGGCGTAGCTTTCTCCGAGCAACGCCAGCCACTTCAGCGGAGACAGTCGACACGCCGCCCCGATAAGTCCCAGCACAATCGCCAGGACCATGGACGTCAGGGCCAGGCTCAGGGTTAGCCAGGCGCCATCGAGAATGGTCGGACCGTAGCCGTGAAGCATGATCGGATTCCTCATGCGATGCGCCGGAAGATGCGCGGAAAGTCGAGAAAGAGCGCCTCTGTAGAAGAGGCGCCGACGTCACTCGCCGTAGATGTCGAACGCGAAGTACTTGGCTTGCACCTGCTGGTACGTGCCGTTGGCGCGGATGGCATCGATGGCGGCATTGAAGCGCGCGACGTTCGCGCTATCGCCTTTGCGAAACGCAATCCCGGCTCCCCTGCCGAAGTAGTTGGGGTCGCTGAAGTCCGGACCGACCAGGGCAAACCCCTTGCCCGTCGACGTTTTGATAAAGCCTTCGTCGATATTGATGATGTCGGCCAGGGTGGCGTCCAGGCGCCCGGCGGCAAGGTCGAGGAAGGCCTCGTTCTGCGAGGCGTAACGCACCACTTCAATGCCCGCCGATTCAAATCGATCAGTCGCGTATCGGTCGTAGGTCGAGGCGCGCTGCACCCCGACCTTCTTGCCTTTGAGGTCGACCAGCGGGTCGTTGATCACGGAGCCGGCCTTCATCGCCAGCTTGCCGGGGGTGTGGTAGTACTTTTTGCTGAAATCCACGGATTTCAGGCGGTCTTCGGTAATCGACATCGAAGACAGCACCGCATCGACCTTGCGTACCTTCAGTGACGGGATCAGCCCATCGAACTCCTGCTCGACCCATTCACACTTGATCTTCATTTCGGCGCACAGGGCATTGCCGATGTCGTAGTCGAAACCGCTGATGTTGCCTTCCGTGGTCTTGAAGCCGAAGGGCGGGTAGGCCGCTTCGATACCGATGCGCAGGGTGTCCTGGCCGGCGTGGGCCAGGGTGCTGAAGGCGGCAAGCGCCAGGGTGCCTAGAAGTACGATCTTGTTCATCTTGTTGACTCCTTGAGGGGCGTTTTGGGGATCGAAGCCTGGAAAATGCCCTGAGTGGCGCTTTTCGAGGGCAGCGTTGGCTCAAGCGAGGCGTCAGACGACGCAACGTTCTTCCGAACCTTGTGAGTAGGGGTGCCCGATCTGGAAAGGTTGGCCAGATCGATTGCCTGAGCTGCGTATATGAATGACACGATTTATGTCACTACGCAACTGCATGACACGATAAATGTCACTCCATTGATCCGGGATCCCACAGGACGTGCTTCGCGCCACCTGCAATACGAGTACGCGCCCGATCACTCCGCTCCTCTTCCAGAGCACACTTCGATTCGATAACCGAGGTCGGATCCTCTCGGCCAAAACACGAAGCCCCTGAAAATCGAAAGATCATCAGGGGCTTTTTCATGGGCGAACGCCGCGCCTCCTGGCCGAGCAGGGCCGCGCCAATCGCCGGCCCCCGCTCCCCAGCCCCAAAGGCCCCTTCCCCCAATGGCAAACCTATACATACAAATCGGAATGCCAATTGCCGCCAGCCGATCTACCGTTACCCATTGGTAGTCCCAGACAAGTGGCAAGGCGAGTTATGGCTTGGCAACAATGCCCCGTATGTCATGGCAGCCGCACCATTCAGAAGGACGGCCGCACCGTCGAGTGCCGCTACTGTCGAGGTCTGGGGCGGGTGTACGACGCCCCACCGAAGCCGTTTTCCGGTGGGCTGTTGTTCATGACGCTCCTGCAGGTAACGGCGTCCCTCGGGGCTGGCTATCTTGCGGCGACCTACACCAGGCACTGGGAACAGATGCACAGCCTGATCCTCGGTGTCATGGTGGCGATTGCGGTCTACTGGGTGCTGACGCTGAAGGTATTCCGCGAGCTGATCCTGCTGGGGTTGGCGCTGGCGATCCTGTACCAGCTGTACCAGGCGTGGCTCCTGCACTACTGACCCGTCTCTGATCGGGCACGTCCTGGCCGCGATCGCCCCCGTTTTCTCACCACCGCAACAGTTACCCCCCTCCTCCCCTCCCGAGTAGTCCGAAACTCCCAGGCCGCCTGGGAGTATCGGTCGATGCGCCCGCCCCCGGCGCGTCCGCATAGTGATGGTCAGTAGTGAACAAGGGTCAACGGTCAGGCCTTGATGACCAGATCTGCCGCGGAGAAAACCATGACTATTACGACGACGGGCAGCCTTACCATTCTTGATGAGACGGCGGGTCTGCAGAACTCCACCGCTACGCAAAGCGTTCTTGAAGACGCGAACGACACCGAAATTCTGTTGACGGCCCTGCCCTCGCTCTTCTCCAACCGTTTGACAGCGCTCCTGGCCGGCACCGCAACGAGTGCGGCCTTGAGTGGGTATACCGGTGCCGCCGGCAACACGGGCAGCAATGCGTTCACCATCAGCGCGGCGCCCGGCGCAAGCATTACCGATGTCAGCTTCGTCGACAGCTCTGGCGCAATGCTCAATGGACTGGACAGCGGGCTGGATACGCTCGATGGCACCAGCATCTTTCTCTATACCGATCTGAGCAATAACAACATCCTGTTGGGCCGAGCTGGTGGCGCAACCGGTGCGATCGTGTTCGCTGCCTATATCGAAGAAACCGGAACACCGGTCTCGGGCGGCAAGATCTGGACAGTTGAATACCAACCACTCAAGCACCCGGACACCACCAATCCCGACGATGCCCTCAATCTGGCGGACAAGGTTTTCATTGGAACCAGTGAGGACCTGGTGTTCAGCCTGGCCAATGCCCCCTCCGGTCAAAACCTGTTCCTGATGTTCACGACGGCGACCCCCACCGTTGTCGGTGGCAGGATCACAGACCCCACCATCATCGCCACCGGCAAGAACCCCGCCGACCAGTCAGCGGGCGCCAACATAACGACTGGCGACACGATCAATACCAGCCAGGCGGGTGGCCCGACCACCTTCGGCACCAACAATCAGATGATCACGGAACAGGAGGGCATCCGCTTTACGTTCGTCACCGGCGCCAGGCAGGACGTGACCATTCCCAACCTGGATCAGAACGAAGCCGATCTCGAATCCAACATCGACTTTACCGCCGTCTTCAATGCGCGGTCGGCCAGCTTCGACGTCGTGCAGTTGCAAAGCGGCAAGACTGCTCAGGTAAAAATCAGCGCATTCACCACGGCAGCCGAATCTGGTGTGAATTTCATCAACGGCTATACGAACGATACGTCGGTTGAAATCACCAATGTCCGGGTCATCAACATCAGCACCGGGCAGGTGATCGAGAACTCGAACGGCTCGGTGAATGATGCGGGCATTGTCATCACTTTTACGGCTGCCGGGGTTGCAACCATCACCGGCGTCAAGGCCGGCTACAAGATCGAATACACCACATCGGCGGACCACAACCGCGTGCTCGTCGAGAACGGCGCGGCCCTCAACGCCAAGGGCACTAACCACGCCGATTTCGATATCGGTGGCTTCAAGCTGACCCACGTCTCTACTGCAACCGCCGAAATCGGCTCCAAGCTGGTCTTCGAGGACGACGGGCCGTCAGCGAACGGCACCGCCGTGGCCGGCACCGTAGACGAGGACGGCCTGACCGGTGGGATCGCCGGAGGCATCGGCGACGTGGCCGGCGCGGCGACCGTGGCCAGCGGTACCGTCACCGGTATCTTCCAGCCCGGTGCCGATGCGCCGCTGAGCTATTCCCTGTCCAGCGACACCAGCGGCTTGACGGCGCTGACTTCGGGTGGCGTGGCAGTGACCTACAGCGTCGTCGGCAACACGCTCACCGCCTCGGCCGGCGCGGTGGACGTGTTCACCTTCAGCCTGACCGCAGCGGGCGCCTACAGCTTCACGCTGCTCAAGCCGCTGGATCACGCGGCCGGCAACGATGAAAACGACATCACCCTCAATCTCGGTTCTCTGCTGCGGGCCACCGATGCCGACGGCGACAAGGTGACCGCTGCTGCCGAGAAACTGGTCATTACCATTGACGACGATACGCCGACGGCGGCCGGCGCCGCTGCGAGCGGCACCGTCGACGAGGATGGCCTGACCGGCGGGATCGCCGGAGGCACCGGCGACGTGGCCGGCGCGGCGACCGTGGCCAGCGGCAGCGTGACCGGCATCTTCCAGTCCGGCGCCGATGCGCCGCTGAGCTATTCCCTGTCCGGCGACACCAGCGGCTTACCAGCATTGAGTTCCGGCGGCGTCGGGCTGACCTACAGCATCGTCGGCAACACGCTCACCGCCTCGGCTGGCGCAGTGGACGTGTTCACCTTCAGTCTCACGGCGGCGGGCGCCTACAGCTTCACGCTGCTCAAGCCACTGGATCATGCCGCCGGCAATGACGAGAACGACATCACGATCAACCTCGGTTCGCTGCTACGAGCCACCGACAAGGACGGTGACACGGTGGCGGCCTCGGCTGAGAAGTTGGTCATCACCGTTGACGACGACACCCCGACCGCGACCGGTGCCGCCGAAACCGGCACCGTGGACGAGGACGGCCTGACGGGCGGCATCGCCGGTGGCACCGGCGACGTGGCTGGTGCTGCGACCACCGCCAGCGGCAGCGTCACCGGCATCTTCCAGTCCGGCGCCGATGCGCCGCTGAGCTATGCCCTGGCGAGCGACACCAGCGGCTTGCCGGCGCTGACCTCGGGCGGGGTGGCGGTGACCTACAGCGTCGTCGGCAACCTGCTCACCGCCTCGGCTGGCGCGGTGGACGTGTTCACCTTCAGCCTGACCACAGCCGGCGCCTACAGCTTCACACTGCTCAAGCCGCTGGATCACGCGGCGGGCAACGATGAAAACGACATCACCCTCAACCTCGGCGCCCTGCTCCGGGCCACCGACAAGGACGGTGACACGGTGACGGCCGCCCCCGAGAAGCTGGTCATCACCGTTGACGACGACACCCCGACCGCGACCGGCGCCGCCGAAACCGGCACCGTGGACGAGGACGGCCTTACGGGCGGTATCGCCGGTGGCACCGGTGACGTGGCTGGTGCAGCGACCAACGCCAGCGGCAGCGTCACCGGTATCTTCCAGTCCGGTGCCGATGCGCCGTTGAGCTATGCCCTGTCCGGCGACACCAGCGGCTTGCCAGCATTGAGTTCCGGCGGCGTCGGGCTGACCTACAGCGTTGTCGGCAACACGCTAACCGCCTCGGCCGGCGCGGTCGATGTGTTCACCTTCAGCCTGACGGCGGCGGGCGCCTACAGCTTCACGCTGCTCAAGGCCCTGGATCATGCCGCCGGCAATGACGAGAACGACATCACGATCAACCTCGGCTCACTGCTGCGGGCCACCGACAAGGACGGCGACCCGGTGACGGCTGCTGCCGAGAAACTGGTCATCACCGTTGACGACGACACGCCGACCGCAACCGGCGCTGCTGCGAGCGGCACTGTCGACGAGGACGGCCTGACCGGAGGTATCGCCGGTGGCCTCGGTGACGTGGCCGGCGCGGCGACCGTGGCCAGCGGCAGCGTCACCGGCATCTTCCAATCCGGTGCCGATGCACCACTGAGCTACGCCCTGTCCAGCGACACCAGCGGCTTGCCGGCACTGACCTCAGGTGGCGTGGCGGTGACCTACAGCGTCGTCGGCAACCTGCTCACCGCCTCGGCTGGCGCGGTCGATGTGTTCACCTTCAGCCTCACCGCAGCCGGCGCCTACAGCTTCACACTGCTCAAGCCACTGGATCACGCAGCGGGCAATGACGAGAACGACATCACGCTCAACCTCGGTTCGCTGCTGCAAGCCACCGACAAGGACGGCGACACAGTGACGGCCGCCCCCGAGAAACTGGTCATCACCGTTGACGACGATACGCCGACTGCGACCGGTGCCGCCGCAAGCGGAACCGTCGACGAGGACGGCCTGACCGGCGGGATCGCCGGTGGCACCGGCGACGTGGCTGGTGCTGCGACCACCGCCAGCGGCAGCGTCACCGGCATCTTCCAGTCCGGTGCCGATGCGCCGTTGAGCTACGCCCTGTCCGGCGACACCAGCGGCTTGCCAGCGCTGACTTCGGGCGGCGTGGCGGTGACCTACAGCGTCGTCGGCAACCTGCTCACCGCCTCGGCCGGCGCGGTCGATGTGTTCACCTTCAGCCTCACCACAGCCGGCGCCTACAGCTTCACGCTGCTCAAGCCGCTGGATCACGCGGCGGGCAATGACGAGAACGACATCACCCTCAACCTGGGCTCCCTGCTGCAAGCCACCGACAAGGACGGCGACACAGTGACGGCCGCCCCCGAGAAGCTGGTCATCACCGTTGACGACGACACCCCGACCGCGACCGGTGCCGCCGCAAGCGGCACGGTCGACGAGGACGGCCTGGCTGGGGGTATCGCCGGTGGCACTGGTGATGTGGCGGGCACGGCGACCACCGCCAGCGGCAGCGTCACCGGTATCTTCCAGTCCGGTGCCGATGCGCCACTGAGCTACTCCCTGTCCAGCAATACCAGCGGCCTGCCGGCGCTGACTTCGGGCGGCGTGGGGCTGACCTACAACGTCGTCGGCAACATGCTCACCGCTTCGGCCGGCGCGACCAGCGTGTTCACCCTCAGCCTCACCGCGGCGGGGGTGTACAACTTCACGCTGCTCAAGGCCCTGGATCATGCCGCTGGCAATGACGAGAACGACATCACCCTCAACCTGGGCTCACTGCTGCAGGCCACTGACAAGGACGGCGACACCGTGACGGCCGCCCCCGAGAAGCTGGTCATCACCGTCGACGACGACACGCCGACTCTCGCATTCGGCAACCTGATCGGGACCGGTACCATCCTTCCCCAATACGGGAACTGGAGCATGGCGGCCGGCGCCGACGGGCTGGGTGCAGCGGGTCTGGATATCTCGTTGGCCAATGGTCAGTTCACCCTTGTCAGGCCAGACAACACGACCACCACCGGGACCGGCACGCTCACGGAGCAATCGCCCTCACCGGATGCCAATGGCGCGTACCACTTCGCAGGTAGCCTGACCGGCGATTTCGACAACAACGCGACAACGGCCAACACCACCATCGACTACACGTTGACTGCTTTCGCCAATGGCACCTATGCCCTGGATCTGGTGCAAGGCTTCAGTTCGACGATCGTCCTCAGCAGTGCCGACGGCTCACTCGATGCGGGTGGCCCCGACCCTGTCCGCACATTGTTGATTCCCAAGCAGGATCCGCCGACTGTTCCTTCGCCCTCCGAGGAGATCGTGTTCTTCGGCGTAAACGCGGGCACGACCGCAGCCCAGGTACTGAGCGCCATCGTGCAGGGAGCGCCCGACCTCACAGAAGCGCAGATCGAAGCTGGCGGCTTCTCGTTCCTCGGCACGGCGGATATGAACGTCAGCACATCCGGCATCGGCATCGGCAACAACAACCTGGATGGAAACGGGACGGCCGGCATCAACAGCGGCGACGAGAGTTTCGTCATCAACCCCGAGACCTTGCTGACGGCCGTGAAGGTGTTCATCGACAACACGCTGCAGGGGTACAACCCGGCAACCGAAGAGCTGTATTACAGGATCTTCTTCGAGGACGGCACGAGTTCGGCCCAGACGAAGGTTCTTGCCGCTGACCTGGCCTCCGAGGCCGGAAACCAGAAGTCCTTCCTCGTCCAATGGGATGGCGCGAAGATGATCGACGCTGTTCAGCTCACGATGGGCCTGGGCGTGATCAAGGTGCCGGTGATCCAGTTCATCAAGCAGGTCGAGAACATGGCCAACGATATCCAGTTGGCATTCAACGCAACGCTGACGGACAAGGACGGGGACACGGCGACAAGTTCGTTCGACGCCAATCTGTTTGCGAACGACCCGAACGACCAGCTCTTCGACTACAGGATGGCTGGCACGATTGGTGAGCAGGATGCCTTCAACATCGAACTGTCGGCCGCCGAGAACCTGTACCAGGTCAACGGCTTCGATGCGGGAGCGGGTCTGCGAGACAAGCTGGTGCTCATTGGCGATGCGGGCGCCGTTGTCCAATCGATCGACACCACCGGTGCAAACAGCATCGTGACAATCGACGAGTCAGGCGCACAAAACACGACCATCACCGTGGTCGGAGTCGACCTCCTGATCACCGACATTGTCTTCGGCAGCGCCTGAAACATCGCCTGTGTGCAAGGAAGCGGGGGTGGCATGAAAGCCACCCCCGTATTTTTTGGCAGATCCCCGCGGGAGCCCACCCGCCATCGTCTGAGGACCGCTAAAAGTGAACGACCTGACTCCCGCAAGGGAGCCAGGCCATTTTCATTGTGGAGGTCGGATCGGAAGGCTCAGTCCATTTCCACCCAGGTGGAATCCGGCGGCTCGCCACCGCTGGCGAGCCCGTGCTTCAGCGCGTACATCAGCAGGTCGACGCGATTGATGAGGTTCAGCTTGTGATAGATGTTGCTGAGGTGGTTATGCACCGTGTGCTCGCTGATGCCCAGGCGCGCGGCGATGCACATGTACTTGGCGGACGGGTCGCCGACGATGGCGCGAATCAGCTCCCTTTCGCGCAACGTCAGCTGCGAGTACCTCGCGCGTTCCGGGTCTGCATTCACGCGAACCTGCCCAGCTGCGGAATAGCTGGATAGTCCGCCGGCCCAGGCCCTGTCCAACCCGATGTCGCGGTGGTGGACCTTGATGATGGCGCGGATGATCGACTCCGTCGGGTCCTCCGCCAGCACGACGCCTCGGGCGCCGGCATCTATCGCACGAGCAACGGGAACGGCCTCGTACAGCCCCTTGAGCAGCAGTACCTTCATCTCGTCTCCGCGGGTGAGCAGCGAGATGACGTCCAGCGGGTCCAGGGCATCCGGGAAGAAGCTGAAGAAAATGACATTCGGGCGCAGCTGATCGGCACGATCCAGCGCATGGGCATAGGTACTGGCCTGGCCGCACACTTCCATCCGTGGTTTTCTGGCATTGATCAAGTCGTGGAGGCCCATCAGGACGAGGGGACGACAATCGATCAGCATCACGCGTATCGGTTGGGTGCGGGATTGCATTTACATTTTTCACCCCCTGACAGATGGACTCGTCGTGCGGGGTCGCGCGGACGGATTGCCCTTGTTGTATAGGGGGGAGACGGGGCAGTTTGCCAGCAGCTTCGGACGTCACGTTGAGTTGCCGGGATAAGCGGCCATCGGGCCTCCCACCCCGACAAACGGGCGATTTTTCGCCGTGAGTTGGCACGCTGACGCAGCCTCCAGATGACGCCTCAACTCATCCGCAGGGTGCGCCATGCGCGACGGCTTCCGGTGCCCCACTGGCGACATGAACGAAGCCCCTGAAGACCGAACGATCTCCTGGGGCTTCTTCATTTTTGCGGTTTGCCGGGTATCAGGCCTCGAGGTCAGTGGACAGGGACAGCTCTTTCCAGGCCGCCACTTCGCCTTCCACCAGACTGTGCTTGTCGGCGATTCGCTGCACCGCGTCGCTGCCCAGGGCGAGGCGCTGCGGCGGGTTGGCGGCGTTCACCAGGGTCAGGATGGCGCCGGCGAACTTGCTCGGATCACCCGGCTGGGCATGGTTGGCGCCTTCGGCGAAGCGGCGCATGGCACCCACGGTTTCATCGTAGTCCGACAGCTCCAGGGCGGTCTTCACCAGGGATTGCTCATCGAGGAAGTCGGTGCGGAAGAAGCCCGGCTCCACCACCGTGACCTTCACGCCCAGCGGCGCCAGTTCCTGGTGCAGCGCTTCGCTGATGCCTTCCACGGCGAATTTGGTGGAGCCGTAAACGCCCCAGCCGTAGTAGGACTGGTAGCCGCCCAGGGAGGAGATGTTGATGACGTGGCCGGAACGCTGGCGGCGCATGTGCGGCAACACGGCGCGGGTGACGTTGAGCAGGCCGAAGACGTTGGTGGCGTAGATGCGCTCCACTTCCTGCGCGCTGGTTTCCTCCACCGCACCGAGGATGCCGTAGCCGGCGTTGTTGAGCAGCACGTCGATGCGGCCGAAGCGCTTGATGCCCTCGGCCACCGCCTCATGGGCCTCGCTTTCGCGGGTCACGTCCAGGCGCACGGCCAGCAGGTTGGGATGGTCACCCAGGCGGGCAACGACGTCTTCCGGCTTGCGGGCGGTAGCGATGACCGCATCACCGGCCGCCAGGGCCTGTGCTGCGATGAGGGCGCCGAAACCACGGGAAGCTCCAGTAATGAACCAGGTACGCATAGCAACTCTCCTGTGTGGGAGCCCGCACCGCGCGGGCTTTCTGTTCGAGTTGCGTTCACTGTATGGCTGGCGGACTCCTGTGATAATCCCAAGAAAATCGCATGAGCTTGTGATCTTTATTCAGCAATCTTCCAGGACGAAACCGCCCCCGTAGAGTGCGCCATGCGCAGCGATTCGGCGTCAGATGAACGATGGTCGCGATCACAAACTCCGCTGGTGCGCGCGGCGCACCCTACCGAAGTATTTCGGAGCGAGGGCCGGCCCCGTAGGGTGCGCCATGCGCACCGATTCGGCGTCAGATGAACGCTGGTCGCGATCACAAACTCCGCTGGTGCGCGCGGCGCACCCTACCGAAGTATTTCGGAGCGAG
>NZ_SSOH01000082.1:13625-26311 GCF_029873155.1 Pseudomonas sp. BN515
GAGCGAGGGCCGGCCCCGTAGGGTGCGCCATGCGCACCGATTCGGCGTCAGATGAACGCTGGTTGCGACCACAAACTCCGCTGGTGCGCGCGGCGCACCCTACCGAAGTATTTCGGAGCGAGGGCCGGCCCCGTAGGGTGCGCCACGCGCACCGATTCGGCGTCAGATGAACGCTGGTCGCGACCACAAACTCCGGCGGTGCGCGCGGCGCACCCTACCGAAGTATTTCGGAGCGAGGGCCGGTCCCGTAGGGTGCGCCATGCGCACCGATTCGGCGTCAGATGAACGCTGGTCGCGACCACAAACTCCGCTGGTGCGCGCGGCGCACCCTACCGACCAGACCAAGCTACAGAGGTCGGCCTTGTGCTCAGCCCTGGATCAGCCCCTCGGCCTTCAGGGCCTCCTGCACGGCCGGGCGGGCCAGCCACTGCTGCCGCAGGCGGGCGATGTTGGTCAGGCCGTCGAAGGGGGTGCCCAGACGGGTCAGCCAGGTGGCGAAGACGCCGAGGTAGATGTCCGCCAGGGTGAAGCGCTCACCCACCAACCACTGGCGGCCTTCGAGGTGCCGCTCGATGTGCTCGAATGCCCTGAACAATTGCTCCCGCGCCTGGGCACGGATGCCCGCATGCGCAGCTTCGTCGGCCGAGTAACGCTCGGGGCGGTTGAGCGGACGGAAGGCGGCGGTATGCACCTCCGCCGACAGGTAGCCCAGCCAGCCCTGGACCTGCGCGCGTTCGACGCTGCCGGCCGGGGCGAACAGCGAGGTGCCCGGCGCCTGGTCGGCAAGGAACGGCAGGATGGCGCTGTTCTCGGTCAGTACGGTGCCTTCATCCAGTTGCAGCGCCGGCACCCGGCCCAGGGGGTTGATCGCGTGAATGGGGGAATCCGGGACCCGCAGGGCGACCTTTTCGATCTGGATCGGCAGCGCCAGTTCGCGCACGGCGATATGGGAAGCCAGCGAGCAGGCGCCGGGGGCGATGAACAATGTAGTCATGGTCGATTTCTCCTCAGAAGGGCCGGCTGCCGGCCAGGCTGATGCGTTTCAGGCGGCGGCGCTGGGTCGCCGGGAAGCCGTTGCGGGCATGAAGGGTAGCCTGGTTGTCCCAGTACACGATGTCGCCCACTTCCCAGCGATGGGTGTAAGCGAAGCGCGGGTCTTTCAGGTGCTCGCGCAAGCGACCGATCAACTCGATGCCCTTCTCCGGGGCGTAACCGGGGATTTCCACTTCCGTGTGCACGCCGAGGTAAAGCAGTCGCCTGCCGCTTTCCGGATGGGTGCGCACCAGCGGGTGCTCGGTGCCCTGGATGGGGTCGATGTCCGGCGTGCGGTAGGTGATGCCGAGGTTGTAGCCATCGCGCAGGCGCACGAAGGGGTTGTAGTTGATCAGCTTGAGGCCATCGATCTCGCGACGGGTGTTTTCATCCAACGCGTTGTACGCCAGGGCCAGGTTGGTCCAGGTGGTTTCACCGCCCTCCTCCGGTACTTCCAGCGCGTAGAGCAGCGAGCCTGCCGAGGGCGTCGGCGTCCAGTGGTGGTCGCTGTGGGCCGGCAGGGCGATGTTGCTCAGCTCCCCGTCTTCGGTATTGGCCACCTTGACGATGTCCGGCGCCTTGCCATCGTTGCCCGAGGACAGCACCAGGTAATCCGAATGGGGCTGGAACACCGAACCGAACCAGGAGGTGAAGCGCAGGTACTGCGCGTCATCCAGTTCCTGGTTCTTGAAGATCAGGATGTGGTGGTCGCGCAGGGCCTGCTTGAGGGCCAGGATCTGCGCCGGAGTCAGATCACGCCGGCCATCCAGACCATGGATTTCGGCTCCCAGGGGTGCGGCCAGGGGTTCGATGCGCAGCCCGTCGAGGGGCTGGCGCAGGGCAGTGACTGTGCTGCTCATGAGGTTCTCCCGTATCAGTCCGTTGGTGGTTCAGAAGTCGTAGCGCAGGGTCACGCCGGCGGTGCGCGGCTGGCCCACCGAGGCGGTATAGGCGCCGTTGCTGAAGGCGAAGGCGGTCAGGTAGTAGTCCTTGTCGAAGGCGTTGCGCACCCAGAGCGAGGTGTCCAGCAGGCCGTCACCGAGGTCGGCGCGGACGCCGGCGGCGAAGTTCGCCAGGCCGTAGCCATCGATCTTCGAAAGCTCGGAGTTGTCCAGCGTGCCTGCGGCCTCGGAGCGGTAGGAGTAGCTGGCGTTGACGTAGGGGCGCAGGCCGCTGCCGGTCTGCCAGCTGTATTCGCCGTTGACGTTGCCGATCCAGCGCGAGGCGCCCACCACCCGTTCACCGGTCAGGTCGCACTTGGCGGTGGGGGTCACGGTGTTGATCTCGCCGGGGCACGGCGCGTCCTTGAAGCTCAGGTAGGTGACGTCGTTGAACGATCCGTTGAAGTTCAGGGTCAGGCCGCGCAACGGTCGCCAGGTGGACTCGAACTCGACGCCACGGGAGCGCACGCTGCCGGCGTTGGCCAGCACCGACACGGGGGTCAGCGATGCCGCGGTGGTGGTCAGGGTCGTCGCCTGGTAGCCGTGGATGCCGGTCCAGTAGATGTTCGCGTTGAGCAGCAGGCGGCCATCGTCGAGGGTGCTCTTGAAGCCCAGCTCAGCGTCGTTGGCGCGCTCGGGGCCGACGATCAGCGAGTCGCTGCCCAGCCCCGCCACCGGCGCCACCAGGTTCACGCCGCCGGACTTCTCGCCGTGGGCCAGGCTGGCGTAACCGAGCAGTCCGTCGCTGATCTTGTAGCTGAGGCTCAGCAGCCCGGACGGCGCGGCGTTGTGCAGGCCGAAGTCACCAGTATCCAGCGCTCCCAGCTGCGCCTGCCGTGCAGCCGCCAGCGGCCCGGTCAGGGGCGCGCCGCCCACCGGGGCGAAGCGGTGCAGGCGCGCCTGCTTCTCTTCGTAGGTGCCGCGCAGGCCGACGGTGAAGTCCAGGCGGTCGGTGATGTGCCAGTTGCCCTGGCCGAACAGGGCGAAGCTGTCGGTCTCGATCTTGCCGTTGGTCTGGGTGGAGACGTTGTTCAGGAGGTTGCGGTTCACCCCGGTGAGGTACAGGTCGGCGAAGGGGCCGTACTGGGTGCGCGTGTTGTTGCCGAGGTTCTGGTTGAACAGGTAGGCGCCCACCACGTAGTCGAAGGCGCCGCCGGTGGGCGAGGCCAGGCGGAATTCCTGGGAGAACTGCCGGTCGTGAACTTCGACCCCGCTGTCGATGATCGCCGAGACATCGGTGAGGTCGGCATCGTTGTGCGGTACGAAGTGCCAGTAGCGGTAGCCGCTGATGGAGGTGAAGGTGTAGCCGCTGTCCAGGTTCCAGTTGGCCTCGATTGACGAGCCGCCCTGCCAGACATTCACCGACTGCACGGAGTCGATGTTCACCTCACGCTTCTTCACATCGAGCTGCGGGTTGGCGCCGATCAGCGCGGCACGCTGGCGGAAGCGGTCCGACACGCCATACAGGGCCCACACGCCGTTGGTGGAGTCCTCCTGGTTGTAGTCGGTGATCCAGCGCAAGCTGAAGTCTTCGTTCGGCTCGAACAGCAACTGCCCGCGCGCGCCCTCGCGCTCACCGCCGACGAAGGTGCGACCGTCGTGCTGGTTGTCGATGTAGCCATCCTCACGGGTGCGGTAGAACGACAGGCGCCCGGCGACAGACTCGGTCAGCGCCCCGGACACCGTGCCCTTGCCCTGGAAGTAGCCGCGCTCGCCACCGGAGAGCTGCAGGTTCCGCTCCGGGGTGAAGGTGGGCTTGCGGGTGCTGATGTTAATCACGCCCGCCGTGGTGTTCTTGCCGAACAGCGTGCCCTGGGGGCCGCGCAGCAGTTCCAGTTGCTCCACGTCGAGCAGGTCGAACACCGCCATGCCCGGACGGCCGAGGTAGATGTTGTCCAGGTAGATGCCGGCGCTGCCTTCCAGGCCGTCACTGGCCGGGTTGTTGCCGATGCCGCGCACCGCGACGCTGGACTGGCGCGCATGGATGTAGGCGACGTTGACGCTGGGCAGCACCTGCTGCAGGTCCTGCACCTTGTAGACCTTCTGCGCCTCGAGGCTGTCGCCACTCAGGGTGGTGATGGGGGTCGGCACTTCCTGCACGTCTTCCTCACGACGGCGGGCGGTGACGGTGACTTTCTCCAGCGCCGTGTCCTCCTTGGCGGCGGGCTTGGAGGCAGCGTCCTCGGCATGGGCTGGCGCGACCAGGCCGCCCAGGGCGAGCAACAGGGTCAGGGCGTATTCGGGAGTAGTCAGGCGTTGCAGGGCCAGGGGCCTGGCGACGCGGGCAAGTCGACGGTACGGCATGGACGATGTTCCTGTGCAAAGGCCCGGGCAAAAGGGGGCCGCATCGCGCGTTCGGCGCGACGGTGAATGGGGCTGGCGGTTACGGGAATCCGGCGTGGCGCGCGGTCAGCGACAGCGGCGCTCGGGATGGCGCGGGACGGGCATTGCGGCGGTTCTGCTCATGGGCTCCCCCCTGGGTGCAAGGTCATATCTTTATTCCGTTTAAATCTAATTTGATTTTTTAAAAGTCAATTACGGAATAAGAGCCTGCATTTAAAACCAGGCCCCGGACCGGGACAAATGCCTTGTTCCTATATTTTCAATGCCGGGAGTGCATTGGATGGAGGGGGCCGCTGCGCGGCCTTTGGCGAATGGGCGAGGCACCAAGTCGATCGATAGGTAGGGCGGATGACGCTCTTTTCATCCACCACCACGGTGCGGCGTTGGACGCCAACGGTGGAAATGAAGAGCGATTTCCACCCTACGGGGCCGCTGCGCGGCCCTTGGCGAGCTGGTCCGCGAAGCGAGTCGGCGCCTGCATGCGGCGGATCAGGTGCGGAAGACGCCCAAGCCGGACTTCAGGGCCCGTGCGGTATCGCCAAGTTCGGCGGCGGAACGGTTGATGGCGTCCACATCCTGGCGGGTGTGCTCGAAGGCATCGCGCATGCCGCCCAGGCGGCCGGACATGTCGGCCACGGCGTGCTGGATTTCCTCGCTGCTGGCCAGGGCCTGGTCCACGTTACCGCTCACCTGCCCCATCTGCCGCACCAGGCCGTCGAGGGCTTCCAGCGCTTCGTCGGCGTCGCCGGCCAGGGCCCGCGAACGTTCCGCCGTGCTGCCCATGCGCTGGGCGATCTGGCGGATGGCCTGGGTGACCTGGTCGATCACGCTGTGGGCATCGGCGAGCACGCTCTGGGTCTGGCCGGCCAGCTTGCGCACCTCGTCGGCCACCACGGCGAAGCCACGCCCCGCCTCACCGGCCCGGGCTGCCTCGATGGCGGCGTTGAGGGCCAGCAGGTTGGTCTGTTCGGAAATGCCCGCGATCATCTGCAGCACCTTGCCGATCTGTTCGGCCTCACGACTCAGGCCGTCCAGGTCGGACGCCAGTTCGACGTTGGCCGAGGTGCTGCCGTGCACATCGCCGATCAGCCGTTGCAGTTCCTGGTGAGCGCGGCTCAGTTCACCGCTGGCACGCTCCAGGTTGTCCCGCACGGCGCCGGCCAGGTTGGAAGAATGCCCCGCTGCCTGGCGGATGGACTGGCCGTGCTGGTCCACGTCGGCCAACTGCCGGGCCGCCTGCTGGATCTGTCGGGTGATGTCGTCGGCACGGAGCAGGAAGGTGTCGGCCAGTTGCTGGTTGCTGTCGGCCATGCCCGACGCGCCGGACAGGGTCTGGCGCAGGTCCTGCAGCAGGCCGGACAGGCGCGAGCCCATCTGCCCCAGTTCGTCGCCGCTGAGTACCGTCAGCGGCCGGGACAGGTCGCGGCTGTCGGCGATGTGGTTGAGCTGGCCGGTGAGCCGGCGGATGGCGTGCACCAGCATCCGCGTGGCCAGCCAGGACAGCAGCAGGCCGATGGCCAGTGTCACGGCGCCGATCAGCAGGAGGCTCTTCAGGCTGTCGGTGATGGCCTGGTTCAGGCTGTCGAGGGTGACGTCGACGCCCACCACGAAGGGCTGGCCGCTGGCGGTGCGCAATGGCAGGAAGATGGAACGGAAGGTGCCGTAGCTGTCGGTGTATTCATCGAACTGCGCCTTGCCGCTGCGGGCCGCCGCGATCACCGCCGGGCTGGCGTCCGCGTAGTGCTCCAGGTGCTTGGCGTAGTTGTCCCCGGCGATGTCCGAGGCGCTGGCACCGTCGGAGAGGTAGAACACCTGGCCGGCGCTATCCACCATCATGGTGTAGGCGAATTTGAGGTCCACCTCGGCGGCGTACTCGCCCAGGTTGCTCACCTGCGCCAGGTACTCGCCGTCCTTCAGTCCTTCCGCGCTGCGGGCACGGTCCAGGTAATCACTCCCCAGCAGTCGCGGCACCGCATGGGCTGCGGCACGCAGGCGGTTGTCCATCTGCGCGCGGATGTCGATGGATTTGACGTATTGGGCGTAGCTGATGAAGGTCCCGATGCTGATCAGGTTCACCAGGGTGAAGGCCAGCAGGATCTTGGTCTGCAGACTGACATTGCGCAGCAGCATGAAGGGGATTCCGTTCGAGGTATGGGTACAGCCGCAGTTCTCGGCGGCTCCCTCTTGTGTCGGGAATCCCGGAGAGAACTTTAGGGGGGTCGGCCTGCTCCTGGCCGGGAGAAATGGGTGACGTCCATGTCGCTTGATTTCATTCTGCCATCAGACATTTCGACAACGCCACATCTAAAAACGGTTCTCGTTCACCCCCGGTGGGAATGCCGGAAGGCTTCCGCGTCATCCAGGGTGGTGTCGAACAGCGGATCGTCAGGGTCACGCTCCAGTTCCAGGTCGACGCAATCGGGGTCGATCAGCCAGCGCGGGAAGTCGTCCTGGACTTTCTTCTCGTTACCGGACACACCGCTTCTTCGCTCGCTACTCATGCTGCACCTCGTGAAAGGTCAGGGCTCATGAATATTGGAGCCGCAGCTGTACCGCTTCGTTCAGCCTTTCTTCCCGCAGTTGCCGGACGGCCATTTGCGCGCGTCCCTGGCGCCGATGCCGATCAGCATCTGCGCCTGGACCTCGCTGATCACCGCGTCGCCATCCACGCAGTGGATCACCGGTGCGTCGAGGGCTTCGTCGGTGCCGACGACCACCTGGTTAATAGGCAGTTCGACCAACTGGCTGTTGAGCAGCAGGCTGCACAGGCCACGGTCCAGGTCGATGCTCACGATCATGACGGCTCCCTCGCATTGACGGATGCATATCCCGGTAGAAGCGCAGGAACGACCAAAGTTCAGGGGTATTGATTGCGTGGGGTGGACGGCGCCTTCTCGTCGACCAGATGGAGCCCGGCTGGGCCTCGCTGGTGGATGAAAAAAGCGTCATTCACCCTACGTACTTCCAGGCTTCCGCGCTGGCCGGCCCCCCCTCACCCCCGGCCCCTCTCCCGCAGGCGGGCGAGGGGTGACTCACGCCGGCAACTCCGCGTTCCGCCGGACGCACCAACCTGTAGGGGCGAATTCATTCGCCAAGCAGGACGCAGTCCTGCCACACACCACCAAAAACAAAGGCGCCAGCCCTTTGCGGAGCTGGCGCCTGGAATAAGAAATCGGGGCCGGTGTGAGGGTACCGAACCCCGGTGGACGATGCAGCGATGCGAGCAGGATCGCAGCCCGGCCACAAGGATCTCCTCCTCCCGTGCAGGCGAGAGGGAGTGCTAGGGAACTCTGGCGCCCAGGGCGCCGTGCCTGGAGGTGGATCAGTGACGGCGATCCGGCCTCACCAGGCCCAGTTTTTCGATTCGGTAGCGCAGCATGTCCCGCGTCACGCCCAGCAGGCGGGCGGACTTGGTGACGTTCCAATCGGTCTTGTCGAGCATCCGGATGACGATGTTCCGCTCGACCTCAGGCTCGGCGCCCTGGCCGTTGCCATTGCCGTGGGTGCGGTAGTGGCCGGAAGGCTCGTCCACCAGGGTCGGGCAGATGTGCAGTTGCGCGGCGGTCACCAGTTGGCCCTGGGCCAGCAGCACGGTCTGTTCCAGCATGTTGCGCAGCTCGCGCACGTTGCCCGGCCAGCTGTAGCTCTGCAGCAGGTGCTCGGCCTCGGCGGAGAACTGCAGCCCCGGCTTGCCATAGCGCTTGCCGTGCTGTTTGAGGAAATGCCGGGCCAGCAGCAGGATGTCGTCGCCGCGCGCATACAGCCGTGGCACGCGGATGGAGATGATGCGCAGGCGGAAGAACAGGTCCCGGCGGAATTTCCCCTGCTGCACCATCTGTTCGAGGTTGCAGTTGGTGGCGCTGATGATGCGCAGGTTGACCTTGCGCTCCTTCACCGAGCCGATGCGGCGGATGGTGCGGTCTTCCAGCAGCTTGAGCAGCTTGGCCTGGAGCACCAGGTCCATCTCGCCCACCTCGTCGAGGAACAGGGTGCCGCCGTCGGCGGCTTCCACCAGGCCCAGGCGGCGATCCTTGGCATCGGTGAAGGCGCCCTTCTCGTGACCGAACAGTTCGGCCTCCAACAGGTGCGCGGGAATCGAGGCGCAGTTGAACTCGACGAAGGGCCCCTTGCCCCGCACGCCGTCGAAGTGCAGTGCACGGGCGATCAGTTCCTTGCCGGTGCCGGTCTCGCCTTCGATCAGTACCGCCGGCAGCTCGGCGTCGACCATGCGGCTTTCGGCATCCAGCAACTGGCGCACCATGGATTTGACTTCCAGCATCGCCGGCGAATCGCCGATCAGCGCCGCCAGCCCGGCGTCCTGCGCCGCGCGGCTGTGGTAGAAGTCCAGCTTGTGCTCCAGGCGCTGCGCCTCCAGGGCCTTTTCCAGAAGCAGCTTGAGCTCGGCCAGGGCCACCGGCTTGGTCAGGTAGTGGAAGGCGCCGGCCTTCATCGCCTGCACCGCGTCCTCGATGTTGCCGTAGCCGGTCATCATGATCGGCTTGATCTGCGGCGCACGGGCGCTCACCTCGCGGATCAGCTCATGGCCGCTCATGCCCGGCAGGGAGTTGTCGGTGAGCAGCACGTCGGGCACCTGGTCCTGCAACAACTCCAGCGCCTCTTCGGCCGAGTGACACACCAGGGCCTCGAAGTTCTTGCGTTCGAGGTAGGTCTGGATATTCCCGGCCAGCAGCTCGTCGTCTTCGACAATCAGTACGCTGTGCTCCATTACCTGCGCCCCCCAGCGACCTTGAAGTTCAGGCAGATGCGGGTGCCTTCGCGCTCGCGGCTGGTCAGGCTGACCTTGCCGCCAAAGCGTTCCATGATTCGCTTGACCATCACCAGCCCGACGCCGAGGCCGCCCTGCATGGTGGTGTAGTAGGGCTTGAAGGCCATGGTTTCCTGCTTGCGCGTCATACCCTGGCCGGTATCGGTGATGGCCAGCAGCAGGCGCGTGCCGGAGCCGTCGGGCTTGACCTCGATGCGCAGCAGGCCACCGTTGGGCATGGCTTCGATGGCGTTGGCGAACAGGCTGTTGAGCACCTGCGCCAGCAGCACCCGGTGGCTGACCACCGCCGGCGCCGACTCGGCGTGGAACTCCACCCGCACGCCGGAGTGACGAATCTGCTGGTCGAAACCATGCAGTGCCTCGTTGATCACCGCCACCGGCTCCACCACCTCGATATCTCCAGACAGCGGCCGCGCCGAGATCAGCAGCTCGCGCACCCACTTCGACATGCGGTCCACCTGGCTGATGATGTCGGCGATGTTCTTCCGCACTGGCGGGGCAACCAGTTCCTGGGCGAGTTCCGCGCTGGAACGGATCGACGCCAGCGGATTGCGCAGACTGTGGGCCACGGCGGAAGACATCTCGCCGAGGGCGACGAAGGTCTCGTTGGCGATCAACTGGCTCTGCTGCTGGGCCAGCAGCCCCTGGGCACGGCGCACGATCCAGAACAGGCCGCAGTAGATCAGCCCACCGCCAATGGCAGTGGCCAGCCAGATCAGCACGAAGCCGCGCTGGATGCGCTGCACCAGGTCGCGGGGCTCCTTGTAGATCTCCACCACCGACGCCACGTTGCCCTGCTCATCCAGCAGCGGAATGTAGTTCTCGATGAACAGGGTGCGCGGGGCGCGAAGGAATTTCTGCTCACTGCGCCCGCTGGTGACCTCGTCGTAACTGGTGGCCACCTGCTGCGGCGAGGAGAAGGCTTGCTCCAGGTCCTCGTTGCCGCTCATGTCCCTCCCCACCAGCGCCGGGTTGGTGGACCAGACGATCACCCGGTCGGCGCCGTAGATATTGGCCAGCAGGGCATCGGGCAGCATCGCGATGTGGTCGAGGAATTCATTGCGCGCCCGCTGCCGCGCTTCCAGCATGCTCTGCGGGTGGTGGCCGTCCTGGCGGGCGTCCAGCAACTCGCCCATGGTCATGCTCACCGGCAGCGCCACGTGGCGGATTTCGGCCGAAGCGATGGACTGGATGAACTGCGAGCTGAGCATCGCGTCGCGTTCGATGCTCTCGGTCACCACGAAGCGCGTCGAGATGATCCCAAGGCCGATGGCCACACTGGCGATCACCACCAGGCTGACCAGCGAGAACCAACGCAACAGGTTGAATTGCGGCGGCGGGGAATCGCCGGTCTTGCCGATTGCGTACCTATCCCAGATCACTGACAGAGCGCTCATGGAAGCCTTCCTATGCGTTGCGTGATGGGTTCGTCCCGTCGTGCCAACCGGGGGGCCTTGGACGCTTGTGCCTGTGCATAAACCAGGCCTGTTTTTCCCAGGCACCGTGCAAGCCTCCTAGCACGCGGCTTCCCCGGTTTCCCCCGGGCTTTCCCCACTCCCCCACCACCCCCAAATTCACCCAGTTCTGGGGGGACTCCCCCACCTCGGCGGCAGTGTCGGCGACTTTTTACGCCACAACCGGAAGCCTTGAGCAGCGCGGCCTGGAGAGGCGATTTCGAAACACTGGCACGCTCGCTGCGGAGGGCCGGGCAGCCAGCCTGTGGCACGGCGAATCCGCAGCAAGGCGCCCACATTGCAAGAGGGAAAGCTCATGCAACGCACACTCCCCAAGACCACCACCTCGATCCTTCTCATCGTCGCGGCGGACCAGGCACCCGCCGCCCTGTAGGCCGTGGATCCCGGCCCCTACAACCCCGACATCGGTTCCTTCGCCGCCTGGTACCAGGACACCCACGGCCGCACCCTCGACCTCTGCCTGTCGAAGGCGGTGAGCTCCCGCGCCGTCGGCCCCCCCTACGGCGTGGACGTCTGCGAAAGCAGGGCACCGCCGAGGTAAAGGGATGCCCCCTGGGCACCAAGGGATTTGGGGGTTGCACTGTTCGAAGGGTTAGTCCGGTTCATCTTGGCTGACCTCGGTATCAGGTGCACGGATGCCAAAGAGGGCAGGACTGTCCGGGCAATGCCTGTGCCACCACAGGAAAGCCAATGAGTTCAGATGGTTATGCACAAGACCGGGGGAGCGGGATGGTGGGGTGTGGGAGTGTTGGGCGAAGCGTGAAGGGCGGCCCGGTTGTTCCCATTGGCAGGCCTTCGGCCTGCTTGGCGACTGAAGTCGCCCCCACAGAAAAACCGGGTCCTCAATCCTTGGCCCGGATGCAATCGATGTGGGGCGATTTCAATCGCTATGGGCAGTGCAACTGCCCTTCTCCTCAGACGATTTCATTGGCAGAAAACGCCCCCCGCATCTGGGGAATATCCCACTAGCGGGGTCGTTTCGCGTCGGCCTGGAGACGTTGGTAGTGCTCCAGGACGCTGGGCACATAACGCTGGGTTTCAGGGTAGGGAGGAATGGCGCTGCCATAGGCGAGGACTGCCCCGGGGCCCGCGTTATAGGCGGCCAGGGCCAGGGAAACGTCGTTGTCGAACATCCTCATCATGCGTTTGAGGTAGCGCGCGCCACCGCGGATATTGGCGGTCGGGTCGAACACGTCGTGCACGCCCAGATCCTTTGCGGTGTCGGGCATGAGCTGCATCAGGCCGGCCGCACCCTTGGGCGAAAGGGCGAAGGGATCGTAGTTGGATTCGGTGGTGATCACGGCATGCAGCAGCTCCACCGGCAGGTCGTACTCGAAAGCCGCCTGGGCAACGATAAGGGCGTAGCGCGGAGCCTTTCTCGGAGCCCTGCGCGGGAGCTTGCGTGTTGGATGGATGAGGTTCGGAGCCCTGACCAGCACCGGTCTCTCCCGGGCCACGCGCACCAGATTCCGGTCCGTTCGGTGGATGTTGGTGAGGAAGATGCTGCCGTTGGCAGAGACCACCTGATAGATGTCGGCGTGGGCTTCGAATGTGGTGGTCGCAAGGATGCTGAACAGCACCAGGGTGGGCACTTTCATCATTGTTCTCCCCTGTCAGGGCCAATGCTTTCGGGTTTCCGAGTGCTGTAACGTCAGCAAAGCACGAGCCGGGTGATGCGACGGGCGGTGTGTCGCCCCTCTCGCCCGCTCGTCGTGCATAGCTCTTGCGTAGCCTCCTCTCGTGACACCCACTGGGGGCCCCCATGAAGACCTTTCGTCGACCCGAACTGGGTTTTACCCTCCTCGAACTCCTGGTTGCGCTGGTGGTGCTCGGCCTGTTGGCTGGAATTGTGGCGCCAAAATATTTCAATCAACTGGGCAAGTCCGAGACAAATGTGGCCTGGCACAGGCGCCACAACGTTGGGTTTCGCTGCGCTCTAGCGGAACGCCGCCCGCACCAACCGACGAAACTGGTCGGCAGTCAGCCAGCCTGTAACTACCCTCACCCCCAGCCCCTCTCCCGCAAGCGGGAGAGGGGTGACTCTCGGCCCACCATCGGCTCAGGCCCTGTAGGGGCGAATTCATTCGCCATGGGCCGCGTAGCGGCCCC